>NZ_JAELTP010000076.1 GCF_016428915.1 Pandoraea sp. ASV26 | reverse complement strand
TTGTTATCAAGATCGGCAGCGCCGCCGCATCTGCTTTGCGGGCGTGCCGTACGCTCACGGCCTTGCGCCTGAACGGCGCTCAATCGCGGAACGAGGCGTCTATTCTATCCAGTTTGCGTAGCAGCGCAGGCCACTCCAGCACACCTTCGATGGCGCCGCCATCTTCGAGCTGCAAGGCCGTCTTGTCCTGCACCGCCGCACTGGGCAGATGAGGTGCCGCCGCGCCGGCTAGTGCTTGCAACTGGATCTCGCACGCCTTGATCAGGGTGGCCATGAGCACGAAGGCCTCGGCGACCGTGCGTCCGGTCGTGAGCGTGCCGTGATTGCGCAACAGCATGGCAGGATGCGCGCCCAGCGACGCCACGAGCCGCTCGCCCTCCGATGGCGAAAACGCCAGTCCTTCGTAGTCGTGATAGCCGATACGCTCGTGAAAACGCAGCGCGTGCTGCGAGATCGGCAGCAATCCGTGCGGCTGGATCGACACGGCGATGCCCGCCGTATTGTGCAGATGCATGACACACACGGCGTCCGGTCGCGCCGAATGCACCGCCCCATGCAGCGCGAACCCGGTCACATTCACAGGATGCTCACTCTCGCCCACGATCTCGCCCGCCATCGTGATCTTGACGAGATTCGATGCGCGCACTTCGTCGAACGTCAGACCGAACGGGTTGATGAGAAAGTGCCCTGGCTCGCCCGGCACCATCGCGGAGATGTGGGTGTAGATGAGATCGTCCCAGCCGTTGAGTGCAACGAGCCGGTAACAGGCCGCGAGGTCAATGCGCATCTGACGCTCGGCGTCGCTCATGGCAGCGGCGGCCTTCCTGCCCGCCTGCAAGGTAAAAGACATAGAGGCTCTCAGAGGATAGAGACGTCAGATTGGCCGACGTGCGGGGTGACGCTGACCGTGACAGGAACGCCCCGGCGCAAGCATCAGGGTGCGCGTTCCATCGAACGCCGCCAATCCCACACGAAGCCGATCGCACCGAGCACGAGCACGCCGCTCGCGCACAACAGCGCCGCCGTGAAGCTGCCGGTGGCCTCGACAAGAGGCGCGGCGACCAGCGGCCCCACGATCTGCCCGATCCCGTAGGATGCCGTGACCAGACCGATCAGACCATTGGCATTGTCCCCACGCAGGCGACGGCACTCGCGCACCGCATACACCGTGATGGCAGTAAACGGCAGCCCCACGAGCACGCTGCCCAATGCGAATCCCATGACGTTCGGCAGCAAGATGCCGATGCCCACGCCCAAGCCCTGCATGACATAGCAGACAGCGAGCAACAGGCGATTGTCCCAGGTGAGCGGCGCACGCGCACCGATGATCGCGCCCGGCATCACCATCAGGCCGAGCAGCGGAAAAAAGAGGTCGGGCCATGACGAGCCGGGCAACGCCTGACGGGCGATGACGGGCAGGAATGTCGCCGTGATGATGTAGCCGAATCCCGCGAAGCCATAGAGCACCGTCACGGGAATCACACTCTCGCCACTGCCATGATTGACCGCATGGGCAGCGGTCTGCGCGGGGGCGCCCCCCGGGGATTGGGCGGCGCCGGGCGTCTTCGCCGGTTCGGGGGCGTCGGCCGCGAATGTGCGCCAGATCACCGCGAGCAATACCAGCGCCAGCCCACCGCAAAGCAGCCAGCCGCCACGCGCGGGCCACGTCATCGTGTTATTCAGGTTGGCGAGCAACCCCGTCACGACGATGCCGGCACCCGGACCGGCAAAGATCACACCGCCCAGACTCGGCATGCGAAGTTCGGCGAGCTTGCGAAAGCCCCATCCGGCCGAGAACACCATCGCCCATGAGCTCATCACCCCGGCCAGTGTGCGCACGACAGCCCACACGGCGAACGATTCGAGCAAGCCCATGGCCAGCGTCAGCACGACGGTGGCCGACAGCGCGACGCGGATAATGAGGGTCGGCGTGATGCGCAGCCACATGCACGACAACGCACCGAGGAAGTAACCCGCATAATTGAGGGACGCGAGCCAACTGCCATGCTGGATATCGGTGAGCCGCTCGTGCAGCATCAGCGGCAGCATCGGGGTGAAGGCGAAGCGGCCAATGCCCATGGCAATGGCCAACGCCAGCATGCAGGACAAGGCAATGCGCCACGCCGCGCGCTCAGGCGATGGCTGGCGTAACGAGACGGTGCTGTCGGAATCGGCGAGTGTGGCTGGCATGGCGATCGCTGTGGGGGGAAACCGCGCGTCGGCGCGGGCAACTTGCCAAATACTTTACATGCAAACCATCGCCGTACGCCGGGGTTCCCCTGCACCATGAAGGGCGATGTGTTGCGTTTCCCATCCGAACGCCCAAGGCACCCGAGACACCTCACGCCAGCGAAACATTCGGGTGTCTTGCTTCGGCATCCTTTCAAATACTGAAACTGTACTGCTCGCGCGTCAGGCCACCTGACGCTATCGGATGACGCCTGACGTCATAGGATCGTTCGCCGCGCCAATGCAAAACGCGCACCGAAGCGCGCGTTTTGCTCAAGCCATCCCCGTCAATCACCGGAGACAGCCAACCGAACGGGGCAACAAGCCTGCGCCGACGCCCCTACCGGTTCTTCGTCAGAACTTACCGGCCACCCAGCCCTGCACACCGGCCAGCGCCTGCGGCAGTTGCGACGGGTCGGTGCCGCCAGCCTGCGCCATGTCCGGACGGCCACCACCCTTGCCGCCGACCTGCTGTGCGACGAAGTTGACCAGTTCACCGGCCTTGACCTTGCCGGTAGCGTCGGCCGTCACGCCTGCGATCAGGCTGACCTTGCCGCCCTCGACAGCCGCGAGCACGATCGCTGCGCTCTTGAGCTTGTCCTTGAGCTTGTCCATCGTTTCACGCAGCGTCTTGACGTCGGCGCCTTCGAGTTGCGCGGCCAGCACCTTCAGACCGTTCACATCGACCGCCTTCTCGACCAGTTCATCGCCCTGGCTCGACGCGAGCTTCGACTTGAGTGCTGCCAGTTCCTTCTCGAGCGACTTGACCTGCTCCTGCACTTGCGCGATGCGCGGCGTCAGTTCGGCCGGTTGCGTCTTGAGGGCAGCGGCGGCCTCGTTGACCTGATCGTCCAGCTTCTGCACGAAGCGCACCGAGTTGTCGCCGGTGATGGCTTCCACACGACGGATACCGGCGGCCACGCCACCTTCCATCACGATCTTGAACAGGCCGATGTCGCCCGTGCGCGTGACGTGCGTACCACCGCACAGTTCACGCGACGTACCGATGTCGAGCACACGCACTTCGTCGCCGTACTTCTCTCCGAACAGCGCCATGGCGCCGCCCTTGACGGCATCATCAAAGGACATCAGCGCTGCCTGCGTCGGCGCATTGGCCAGCACTTCGGCGTTGACGATGTCTTCCACGCGACGGATTTCGTCTGCGGTCATCGCGGCGTTGTGGGCGAAGTCGAAGCGGGTCTTGTCGGCGTCGACGAGCGAGCCCTTCTGTTGCACGTGAGGCCCCAGCACTTCACGCAACGCCTTGTGCATCAGGTGCGTTGCGGAGTGGTTGCGAACGGTGCGCGCACGACGCACGGCATCGACCTGCGCCGTGACAGTCTCGCCCACCTTCAGTTCGCCCGACTCGAGCTTGCCGTAATGACCGAACACGTCGGCCTGAATCTTCTGCGTGTCCGACACACCGAAGCGTGCGCCGCCTGCGGAGATCACACCCTGATCGCCCACCTGACCGCCCGACTCGGCGTAGAACGGCGTGGTGTCGAGCACGACGATACCTTGCTGACCGGCGCTGAGCTTGCCCACGCTCGTGCCGTCAACGTAGAGGGCCGTCACCTTCGCGCCTTCGAGCGCCAACTGGTCGTAACCCTGGAAGCGGGTCTTGTCGCCGTTGTATTCGAGGGCCGTCGCCATCTTGAACTTGCCGGCCGCGCGAGCCTGCTCGCGCTGGCGCGCCATCGCGGCGTCGAAACCTGCCTCGTCGACCGTGATGCTGCGCTCGCGGCAGACGTCGGCCGTCAGATCGAGCGGGAAGCCATACGTGTCGTGCAACTTGAAGGCGAGTTCGCCGTCGAGCGTGGTCACGCCGCGCTTGGCCAGATCGGCCAGCGCGCCTTCGAGAATCTCCATGCCGTTCTCGATGGTTTCGCCGAAGCGCTCTTCTTCCTGCTTGAGCACGTCGGTCACGCGTTGCTGGGCCTGCGCCAGTTCCGGATAGGCAACGCCCATCTCGGCGACCAGATCCGGCACGAGCTTGTAGAAGAACGGCTTCTTGCAGCCGAGCTTGTAACCATGACGAATCGCGCGGCGGATGATACGGCGCAGCACATAGCCGCGACCTTCGTTGCCCGGAATCACGCCGTCGACGATCAGGAACGAGCAAGCGCGGATGTGATCGGCGATCACCTTGAGCGAATTCGCCGTGAGATCGGCCACACCGGTCTCACGTCCAGCGGCCTTGATCAGGTGCTGGAACAGGTCGATTTCGTAGTTGCTGTGCACGTGCTGCAACACGGCCGCGATACGCTCCAGACCCATGCCGGTATCGACGCACGGCTTGGGCAGCGGCGTCATGTTGCCCTGCTCGTCGCGGTTGAACTGCATGAACACGAGATTCCAGATCTCGATGTAGCGGTCGCCGTCTTCTTCCGGCGATCCCGGCGGGCCGCCCCACACGTCCGCGCCGTGGTCGTAGAAGATTTCCGAGCACGGACCGCACGGGCCGGTATCGGCCATCTGCCAGAAGTTGTCCGAGGCGTAGCGCGCGCCCTTGTTGTCACCGATGCGGATGATGCGCTCGGTCGGCACGCCGACTTCCTTCGCCCAGATGTCGTAGGCCTCGTCATCTTCCTGATAGACGGTGACCCAGAGCTTGTCCTTCGGCAGCTTGTAGACGTCCGTGAGCAGTTCCCACGCGTATTGAATCGCTTCGCGCTTGAAGTAGTCGCCGAACGAGAAATTGCCCAGCATTTCAAAGAACGTGTGGTGACGGGCCGTGTAGCCGACGTTCTCCAGATCGTTGTGCTTGCCGCCCGCGCGCACGCTGCGCTGGGCCGTGGTCGCGCGCTTGTACGGACGCGTCTCGAGACCGAGGAAAACGTCCTTGAACTGCACCATGCCGGAGTTCGTGAACAGCAGCGTGGGGTCATTGGACGGCACGAGGCTCGACGAGCGCACGATGGTGTGCCCCTTCGACTCGAAGAAGTTGAGGAATTTTTCCCGAATGTCTGCGACTTTCATAGGGTGCGTAAGCGTGGGGACCCGGCGAGCTAAGCCAAGCCTGGTGGGTATTTTGCAAACTTTTGATTATACGGGAAATCGCCCCGGCTTCCGCGTCGTGCCGCCAACCGCACTGCGAAACGACGCTGGTCAGCGCAGAAGTTCAGGACGTAGACTCATCGCCACGAGTTCCGCATTGCAAAACAACGTTCCACACAATGCCGACGATCACGAACATGACCAAGGGAGAGACGAATCGATGGGTGCGCTGAGCCATATCCGGGTGTTGGATCTTTCACGCGTGCTGGCCGGGCCGTGGGCCACGCAAAATCTGGCGGATCTGGGGGCTGACGTCATCAAGGTGGAGCGCCCCGGTGTGGGCGACGACACCCGCAGTTGGGGCCCGCCGTATCAGCGCGACGCCCAGGGCAACGACACGCAGGAAGCCGCCTACTATCTCGCCGCCAACCGCAACAAGCGCTCGCTCACGCTCGACATCTCGCGCGCGCAGGGTCAGGCGATCGTGCGCGCGCTGGCCGCGCAAAGCGACGTTGTCGTCGAGAACTACAAGGTCGGTCAGCTCGCGAAGTACGGCCTCGACTATGCGTCGCTCAAGGCCATCAAACCGGATCTCGTCTACTGCTCGATCACGGGCTTCGGCCAGAGCGGCCCGCATGCCTCGCGCGCCGGGTACGACTTCATCGTGCAGGGCATCGGCGGCTTCATGAGCATTACCGGCGAGCGCGATGGTCTGCCCGGCGGCGGCCCGCAGAAGGCCGGCGTGGCGATTGCCGATCTGATGACGGGCATGTACGCGAGTCTCGCGATCATGGCGGCCCTCACCCACCGTGACCGCACGGGCGTGGGGCAATACATCGACATGGCGCTGCTCGACACGCAGGTCGCCATGCTCGCCAACATGAACACGAACTATCTGGCGAGCGGCAAGGCGCCCACGCGCTGGGGCAACGCACACCCGAACATCGTGCCGTATCAGACCTTCCAGACGGGCGACGACGGCTGGATCATCGTGGCCGTGGGCAACGACGGGCAATTCCGCAAGTTCGTCGAAGCGGGCGAGGAACCGGCGCTCGCCGACGACGCGCGCTTCGCGACCAATCCGTCGCGCGTGCGTCATCGCGACACGCTCGTACCGATCCTCGCGCAGATGGTGCGCAAGTTCGGCAAAGAAGCATGGATCGACAAACTCGAAGCGGCCGGTGTGCCGTGCGGCCCGATCAACACGCTGCCCGAGGTGTTCGAGCATCCGCAGGTCATCGCGCGCGAGATGGCAGTTGAGTTGCCGCATCCGTCAGGCGGCGTGGCACGCATTGTCGCCAGCCCGATGAAGATGAGCGAAACGCCGCCCGTCGCCCGAAGCGCCCCGCCCACACTGGGTCAGCACAGCGACGAGATTCTGCGCGAGCGACTCGGGTTCGATGACGCGAGGATCGCGCAACTGCGCGACGACAACATCATCTGACGCCCATGAAAAAGGGCCTGACGCGAACCCAATCGCGGCAGGCCCTGCTCTCCGGCGGCACCGGCTAATTGGCACCACCGGCTTGCTCCGCCAGCGTGCACTAACATTGCGCGCCGATGCATGCTGCCAGCGCGCCCCGCCGCCTTCCGGTCTATTCGTATTGCTTGCCCTCGGCGAGCAATGCCGGGGTGCCGATCACCGCGTTCAAGCCATCGAAATCGAGCATGCGTTCGCGCCATGCCGCCGTGGTGCCGTGCGCGTGCAAATTCGCGTAGTACCCCTGCAATGTGTTCGCCACGGCACGCGCCGTCCCGCCCGGGAATATCACGATGCGGAAGCCGATGTCGGCGAGCGCCTGCGCGCTTTGCACCGGCGTCTTACCGCCTTCGACCATATTGGCGAGCAATGGCACACGGTGTGCAAATCGCGCGCACGCGGCCGCCATCTGCTCCGGGCTGCGCAGCGCCTCGATGAACAGCGCGTCGGCGCCGGCTTCGAGATAGCGCTCGGCACGATCGAGCGCGGCATCGAGCCCTTCGACCGCCACGGCGTCCGTACGCGCGAGAATCAGCGTCTGCGCATCGTGACGCGCATCGAGCGCCGCGCGCACCTTGCCGACCATCTCCTGCACGGGCACCACGCCCTTGCCGTCGAGATGACCGCAACGCTTCGGGAAGGTCTGGTCTTCCAACTGAATCATCGCGGCCCCGGCGCGCTCGAAGCCGCGCACGGTGCGTTTGACGTTCAGGGCGTTACCGAAGCCGGTGTCGGCATCGACGATCACGGGAATCTCCACACGCTCGGCAATCCGGGCGAGCGTGTCTTCGACTTCGGGATAGGTCGTCAGTCCGATGTCCGAGCGCCCGAGCCGGGTGTAGGCAATCGATGCGCCGGACAGATACAGTGCCTCGAAGCCCGCCTGGGCGGCGATGAGGGCGGACAGCGCGTCGTAGACCCCGGGGGCGAGCAACACGCCGCTGCCCAGACGTTGTTTGAGAGACGACGAGGTCGTCATGCGGATGTCTCCTGAGAAGGTGATTCGGCCGTGAGCAGATCGCGCGCCGTATGCGCTGCGAGAAAACCGCCCGCGACGGCCGAGAGAAGGCCATTGCCGGACAGATAACCCCAGACGGCATTGCCGGATACGCCACGCGCCGCGCCACCGGCGGCCAGCAGATTGGGCAATGGCGTGCCGTCGGGCTTAAGCACGCGGCAATGGGCGTCGATATCGAGTCCGCCTTGCGTGTGGAACAGCGCACCGGTCACTTTCACGGCGTAGTACGGCGCAGCGAGCGCTCGCGTGAACGTACGTCCGTCGGGCGCCGTCGCACCGGGCACCACCGCGTCGAGCGTCTCGCGCAACGTGGCCACGTCGCAGCCGATCACGCCAGCGAGCGCGTCGGGATCTGCGCAGTGCTTGAGCGCACCGGCGGCCTCGGCGTCCTGAAAATCGGGGAAGGTCCGGGCGAGCGCAAGCGTTTGCGCATCGAACACGTTCCACGCGATGCCGTCCGTTTGCGCAAGCACATGAACCGCCGCTTCCGAGTAGCCGTGCGTTTCGTCGTGAAAGCGCCGGCCTTCCCGATTGACCTGGATGCCACCGTCCATGATGACGGCCCACGAGATCAGCACACCGTGCGGGCTGGCCCACGAGCCGTGCCCCTGATAGCCGCCGAGATCGGCCTGCGCTGCGCCCAGCGCGCGTCCCCAGAGGAGCGCGCTGCCGTCGTTGCCTTCGTGGCCGCCATACACCGCATGCGCCATCTCCGGCAGCAGCTCGGCACGCAGCGCGGCGTTGCCGCCGAAGCCATTGCAGGCGAGCAGCAACACGTCGCAGCCGAGATACTCCATCGAGCCGTCCGGGCGCAATGCGCCGACGGCGCACACCCGCCCGGCCTCATCGAGCCATAGCTCACGCACGAGCGAGCGCGTGACGATGGCAGCGTCGGTGGCCAGCACGGCGCGCTCCAGCGCCGCCATGAGCGCGGCCCCGGTGCGCTCGGGCAAGCTGTGCATGCGACGCGCCGTGTGCCCGGGATAGAGAAAGCCGTCGAGAATTTCGAAGCGCAAGCCATGCCGCGCCAGCAGATCCATCGCCGGCCCCGACGCTTCCGTATAGGCACGCACGAGATGCGCCGCGGCCGTACCCTGCGTCTTGCCCGCGATGTCGCTGGAAAACTGACGAGGACTATCGTCGATGCCGGCCGCACGTTGCACGTCGCTGCCCGCCGCGGGGATGAAGCCCGACGAAAGCGCCGTAGAGCCGCTGGGCACGGCGTCGCGCTCGAGCAGCACGCAATCGACGCCCGCGTCTTGCAGCACCAGCGCGGCGGTCAATCCGCACGCGCCCGCACCGACGATCACCACGCTGACTTGCGGCAGATCGCTCACCGGCGGCAAGCCGTGGCAAATGACCGGCGCGCTCATGCGGCAAGACGGCCCGCGAAGGCCTCGCAAGTCAGGATTTCGCCGACCGTGCAAAGATCGGCGAGCGCGGCGTCGTGCGCGGCGGGCGTGGGGGCTGCGCAGCCATCGGAGAGCACCAGCACACGGTAGTCCCGCATGTGCGCGTCGCGCGCGGTGCTCGCCACGCCGCCATTCGTCACAATGCCGCACACCGCCACCGTGTCGATGCCCGCCCGGCGCAGCACCCAGTCAAGCTGTGTGTTGAAGAATGCCGAATAGGCCACCTTCCAGACCGACATGTCGACGTGGCTCGCGAGCGCGTCCACCGTCGCGTGTCCCGGCGTGCCCGCCACGAAGTCGCCACGCCGCAGGAAGGGGCGCAACTGTTTCAGATGCGGCGAGATCATCGGCTCGCCGTTCGCATCGGGCCAGAGCGTGAACTGACTCGCCGCAACGTAACCGCCTGCCGCCTTGAGCGAGGCGGCGACCGGCGCCACGCGCGCGGGCAGCGCCTGCGCCTGTGGCGTAGCCGCGCCGCCACGGTCATACGCGCCGCCGGGCGTGATGAAGTCGTTCTGCAAGTCCACGATGACGAGCGCCGTGCGAGCGGGATCAAGCTTGAGCGTTTGACTCATGTCGTCTCTCCGGTCGTTGCGCTCACGCACCGCGCGTGATGAGCAGGTTGCCCAGCGCGTCGACGCGCCCCGAGAATTCCGGCTCCAGCCAAATCGTCGTATCCGATTGTTCGAGGATGGCGGGGCCTGCCACCGTTGCACCGACCGGCAGGTCGAGACGCGCGTAGCGCACGGCATCCCACCACTGGCCGGCGTGATAGACGCGTTGCGTGCCCAGCGGCGCAGGCATTTCGCTCGCTCGCGGCGCGAGCACCGAGAGATCGAATTTCGGACGCACGCCGATGCGCGCATAGCGCAGGTTCATGATGCGCACGGGAATGCCGTCGAGCGCGCGGCCGAACGCCTCGCGATAAGCCGCTTCAAATGCCTGTGCAATGCCGTCGCGATGCAAGGCGTCGCGCGACACCGGTACACGCACGGTGTGGCTCTGGCCGACGTAGAGCATGTCGAGTTCGATGACTTCACGCACCGACTCGAAGCGCACGCCTGCGGAGTCCAGACGCGTCTGACACGCCTGAGCCAATGCTTCCACGCGTGCGACGAGGTCGTCGACGTCGAGGGCTGCGAGCGGCTGATTGAGTGTCTGCACGCTGTCGTGGCGCATGTCGGCCATCACACAGCCGAGCGCCGACGTCACGCCGGGATATCGCGGCACGATCCCGGTGGTCGTACCGACCTCGCGCATCATGGCGCACACATGCAACGCGCCGCCGCCGCCGAACGGCATGTAGGCGAACTGACGCGGATCGTGCCCCCGTTCGATCGACACCACACGAATGGCGCCGGCCATCTTGGCGTTGGCCACCGTCAGAATGGCCTCCGCCGCCGCATGAACCTCCAGCCCCAGCGGCGCGGCCACATGCTCGCCGATGGCCTGTGCCGCCAACCCGGCATCGAGCTTGTCGAGCAGGCCGCCGCCGAGCGGCCGGTCTGCCGCAATGCGCCCGAGCAGCACGTTGGCATCGGTCACGGTCGGGCGCAGATTGCCCCGTCCGTAGCAGGCGGGGCCCGGAATGCTGCCCGCCGACGCCGGGCCGACTTGCAGCAGACCGCCCGCGTCCACCGAAGCAATCGAGCCACCGCCCGCGCCGATGGTCTCGATCTGGATCATCGGCGAGCGCACCACCATGCCGAACTCGATCGACGTTTGCGCCGAGAGCGATGCTTCTCCCCCGGCCACGAGCGAGACGTCGAACGACGTGCCGCCCATATCGCCCGTCACCACGTTGGCGAAGCCGGCGGCTCGCGCTATGGCCGCGCAGGCGATCACCCCGGCAGCCGGGCCCGAGAGCGCCGTGCGCACGGGCACATCGCTCGCCGTCTGGCGCGACATGATGCCGCCATTGCTCTGCACGACCAGCAGTTCGCCGCCAAAGCCCTGCGCCTTCAGGTCGCGCTCGAGTCGCGTGAGATAGCCGCCCACCACCGGTTGCAGTGCGGCGTTGAGCGTAGCGGTCGAGCAGCGTTCGAACTCACGGATCTCGGGCAACACTTCCGTTGCCGCCGTCACGTTGCCGTTCGGCCAGAGCGCACGAACGGCGGCGACTGCGCGCTGTTCGTTGACGGGATTGGCATACGCGTTGATGAAGAACACGCACACGGCTTCGCAGCCGGCTTCGAGCAGCGTGCGCGCTGCCGCCTCGACCTGCGCGAGATCGACGTCGGTATGGACGGTGCCGTCCGCGAGCACTCGCTCGTCGACTTCGATGCGCAGGTCGCGCGGCACGATCGGCGTGAAGTCACCGCGCAGCCCCCACGTTGCGGGACGATCGCGACGGCGCATCTCCAGCACGTCGCGAAAGCCGGTCGTGGTGATGATGCCGGTGCGGGCGACCTTGCGCTCGAGCAAGGCATTGGTGCCGACGGTCGTGCCGTGCACGATGGTCGCGATGGCGCCCGCGCCGGTCTTGTCACCCGTATCGCCCACACGTTCGATACCGTTCATGAAGCCACGCGCTTCCTCGCCGCGTGTCGACGGCACCTTGACGATGCGCGCCGCACCGCCCGCCTCGTCGAGCACGAACAAATCGGTGAACGTACCGCCCACATCCACGCCCACGATCAGCGGGGCCCCGGTCGTTGCTGCTGTGCTCATGCCTGTTGCTCCTTCGTTGCCTTACCGGCCGTGCCATCGGTCGCGCTACCTGCCGCGCTATCTGTCACGCGCCCCGTCGCCACCGTCACATACCCCATCGCCAGATCATGGGCGCGCGCTGCTGCATCGCGTCGGGCGGGATCTCCGTAACCGCCGCCGCCCGGCGTCTCCAGCCGCACGCGTTCGCCGCGCGCGAGCTTGATGCCGAGCATCTTCGACGCCATCGGCGGCGTGTGCCACTCGCCATCGTTCTGATACCGGAACACGTTCGGTACCGACGCCTGTCCGCCCGCAATCCCTTGCGGCGCCGAGCGCCCACGCTCACCGAACACGAACGCTTCGGCGCTGTCTTCGAGCAGCTCGATCTCGTAGATCGCGCCCAGACCGCCGCGATGTTCGCCATCGCCCGCCGAGTCGGGACGCAGCGCCCATTGCGTAAAGCGCACCGGATAGGCCGCCTCGAGAATTTCGACCGGCGGAATCGTGGCGGTCGAGATCGGCGCGTTGCCGTGCGACAGGCCGTCGCCGTCCATGTGCCCACCGTGACCGCCGCCGAAGAAGCTGAACATCACCCAGCGCTGGCCGCGACGCGCCTCGTCCGTGCGATAGCCTGCAATCGACAGCGCATTGATCGTGCCGTACGCCTGCGCCATCGCGCGCTCCGGCGCGGCCTTTGCCATGGCGCAGAAGATCACGTCGATCATGCGCAGGATCGTCTCGGTATAGCCGCCCACGGGACGCGGACGCTGCGCAGAAATCACCAGCCCCTCGGGCAACACGAATTCCACGGCGTCCAGCACGCCCGCGTTGGCGGGCACATCCGGGAACAGGTGTTTGAGCGCGACGTAACAGGCCGCAATCGCGGTCGCCCGGGAAATGTTCACCGGCCCCATGCAAGCGGGCGACGTCCCCGTGAAGTCGAGCGTGAGCGTCTCGCCCTGCACCCGCATGCGCAGTGCAATGGTCAGCGGCACGTCGCGCACGCCGTCGTTGTCCAGCATGTCCTGATAGACGTATTCACCGTCGGGCAGCGCACTCACGTGCGCACGCATGAGCTTGACGGCGCGCTCGCGCAACTGGCCGAGCGCCTCCTGCACCGTCGTGTCGCCGTACTCGTCGAGCAAATCCGCCAGACGCCGAGCGCCCAGCGTCAGCGCCGACAGTTGGCCGTTCAGATCGCCCCAGAGGCTGTCGGGCAGGCGCGTATTGGCCTTGAGGATGGCAAGCACGTCGGCGTCCAGCTCACCGCCGCGCACGATGCGCACTGGCGGAATCTGCACGGCTTCCTGCCAGCACTCGGTTGCCGCCGGGTTGTAGTTGCCGGGGACCGCACCGCCCACGTCGTGCCAGTGCGCGGCCGACGCCAGAAAGCAATACAGCTTGCCGTTGCGAAACACCGGGCGCACGAGCTTGAAGTCGTTGGCGTGCGTGCCGCCCTCGTAGGGGTCGTTGAAGAGCCACACGTCGCCATCGACCATGCCGCCGCGCTCGGCGGCCGCACGCGCGGCCGCCTGCACGGCGAAGGCCATCGCACCGACGAACACGGGCAGGCCCGACTTGCCCTGAATCATTGTGGCGCCGGTGGCAGCGTCGTAGATGCCGTGGCAGGCGTCGTGCGCCTCGGCAATGATGGGGTTGAACGCGCTGCGGTAGAGCGTCGCGTCCATTTCGTCGGCGATCTGCTCCAGACGGCCCTTGAGGACCGCCAGGGTGACGGGATCTAGCATGAAGAAACTCCGTTGGATGTCGCTTGAGGTGCCGTACGGCGCCGCTTGAGCAGGTTGAGCAGCCCTCCTGCGTCGACCATGTCGAGCAGGAAGCCCGGCACGGTCTCGCAAGCGAGCCGGGTGCCGTCGGCGCGTTCGACGAAGCCTTCGCGCGGCGAAAGCCGCAGGGCGTCGCCCTCGGCAATCCGATGCGCGTCGGCACAGGTGAGCAGCAACAGCCCGACATTGAAGGCGTTGCGGAAATACAGGCCGTTGAACGACGGCGCAATGACAGCACGCACGCCGAGGTGCACGAGCGCGGCGGCCGCCTGCTCGCGCGACGAGCCAATGCCGAAGTTCGGCCCGGCAACGAGCACATCGCCCGGCTGCACGCCCGCAGCAAACTCGGGGCGAACCCGATGCAGGCAATGGCGCGCAATCTCGTCGATGCCGAACTTCATGTAAGCGCCCGGCGCGAGCGCGTCGGTATCGATATCGGCGCCCACGACCCACGCGCGATGCGAAGGGCTGCGTGGATCAACAGTCTTGATTGGGGTGGTCATGGAAAGCGTTTGACGAACAGAGTCAGGCGAGCATGTCGCGCGGGTCGGCAATGCGACCGGTAAGCGCGGCAGCCGCCACCGTATAGGGCGAGCCGAGATAAACCTTCGCCGTCTCCGAGCCCATGCGTCCCTTGAAATTGCGGGCCGTGCTCGACATGACGGTGGCACCTTCCGGGATCGAACCGCCGTATCCCGCGCAGGCGCCGCAGGTATTGGCGAGCACCTGCGCGCCGGCTGCGGTGAGCACGTCCATCACGCCTTCGCGCGCGGCCTGTGCCTGATCGCGCTGCGAGGCGGGCGCGACGACAAAGCGCATGCCGTCGGCCACGCGCTTGCCTTGCAGCACACGCGCGGCGGCGCGCAGATCGTCGAGCTTCGCGCCGGTACAGGCGCCGAGATAGGCAACGTCCACGGCCACATCGGCGAATTCCCCCACATTGCGGGTATTGGCGGGACTGTGGGGGGCGGCGACCTGCGGGGCGAGCGCGGCGGCATCGAACGTATGCAACTCAGCGGCCGCGTCCGGATCACCCTGCCAGCGGGCGATGTCGATGTCATCCGTCACGCCGACCGAGCGCAGGTAGTCGAGCGTGGTCTCGTCGGGCGCGATCAGCCCGACTTGCGAGCCGAGTTCGGCGCTCATGTTCGAGAGCGTCATGCGCTCCTGCATGGACAACGCGCGCACGGCCTCGCCGCAGAATTCGATGGCCTGATAACGTCCACCGTTCATGCCGAAGCGGCCGATCATGTGCAGCATCATGTCCTTCGCGGTGACGCCGTCGCTCAGACGTCCGTCCCAACGCATTTGCAGGGTGTCCGGCACTTTGACCCAGATCTCGCCGGAGACGGCCACGCCCAGCATTTCCGTGCTGCCGATGCCGAACATGTAGGCACCGAACGCTCCGCCCGTGGGCGAGTGCGAATCGCCGCCCACGCAGAACATGCCGGGACGCAGATGACCGTGCTCAGGCACGACCACATGGCAGATGCCCACCGAGTCGTAGACGTTGGGCAGCGCCTGTGCGCTCGCCCAGTCGCGGGCGATGCGTACGATGCGCCGCGATTCGTCGTCGGATTCCGGCACGTAGTGGTCGATGACGAGCACGACCTTCGATTTGTCCCACAACTGCGCGCCCAGCGATTCGAGCATCGGTTGCAGCCGGCGCGGGCCGCTGGAATCGTGAAACATCGCGAGATCGACGCGACAGGTGACGATCTCGCCCACGGCGACGTCGTCGCGGCCACACGCGGCCGCCAGCAATTTTTGCGTCAGAGTTTGAGCCACGGTCATTCCCTTACATTCCGAGATAGGCGCGGCGCAGTTCGCTGCTCGCCAGCAATTCGGCACACGTACCGCTGTGACGGATCGCGCCGTTCTCCAGCACATAGCCGCGCTGGCCGGTCTCCAGCGACTGGCCCACGTTCTGTTCGACGAGCAGGATCGACAGGCCGTCGTGTTGCAGGCGTGCGATCAGCGTGAAGAGTTCTTCGACCATCAAGGGCGAGAGGCCCAGCGAAGGTTCGTCGAGGATGAGCAACCGGGGCTCGGCCATCAGGCCGCGACCGATGGCCAGCATCTGTTGCTCGCCGCCGGACATCGTGCCGGCCGGTTGGCCAATGCGTTCGCGAAGACGCGGGAAAAGATCGAGCATGCGCTCCAGACTTTGCTCGCGCGACGCGCGTCCGCGGGCAAAGGCGCCCAGCATCAGGTTCTCGCGCACGCTCAGGTTCGGGAAAACGCGGCGGCCTTCCGGCACCTGAATCAGACCGGCCTTCACTACGTCGCGGTAATGGCGTCCGGTGAGGTCGTGTCCGTCGAACCGCACGCGCCCGGCCCAGACGGGATTGATGCCCGAGAGCGTATTGTTTAGCGTGGATTTGCCCGCGCCGTTGCTGCCGAGCAGCACCACGATCTCACCGGCGCCGACCGTCAGGTCGACACCGCGCAGCACCTCAACGCGGCCGTAACCGGTGTGCAATCCCTCGACTTCCAGCAAATGGCTCATTGCGCACCTCCGGACTGCGCGGCAAGGCGCGCCGCCGTGCCGTGACCCAGATAGGCTTCGATCACCGCAGCGTCGGACGTGACTTCGCGAGGCGTGCCGGCAGCGATCAGCTTGCCCTGCGCCAGCACCCACACGTGCTCGGCAAGGCTCATGACCGCGCGCATCACATGCTCGATCATCAGCACGGTCACACCGCTATCGGCAATCTCGCGCACCACCGGAATCACCTCGTCGATCTCGCTCGGGTTGAGCCCCGCGAGCACCTCGTCGAGCAATAGCAGACGCGGACGTGTCGCCAGGGCACGCGCCAGTTCGAGCCGCTTTCGACCGCAGACGGTGAGGTCCGCGGCGGGCTTGTCCAACTGCGCCTGCAAGTTCGTGCGGCACGCGATTTCCTCGGCCTCGCGCAGGGCGGCACGACGATCGCGTTGATGCAGATGCGCGCCCACGGCGATGTTCTCGCGCACCGTCTGCGCGCCGAACGGCTGCACGATCTGGAAGGTGCGCGTGAGTCCCTGGCGCGCCGTCTCGAACGGGGCCTGGCCCGTGATGTCGCGTCCCTGAAACTCAACGCGGCCTGCCGTCGGCGTGAGGAACCCGGACAGCAGACCGAACAGCGTCGTTTTGCCTGCGCCGTTCGGGCCGACGAGCGCCGTGAGCGTGCCCGGTTTGACGACAAGACTCACGTCCTGCACGGCCTTGAGGCCACCGAACGTAATGGACAGGCCATTGGCCTTCAACAGCGCCTCAGACACGGGCGTTCTCCTCATGCGTGACGGCGGCCTGCGCGTCGGGCGCGGCAACCGTCTTCTTGTCCATTCCGAGCAACCGGCGCACCGACGCCCCGGCCCCGGTGATACCGCGCGGCAGGAACATCACGATCAGAATCAGCACCGCGCCGTAAATCACCATCGACAGCCCCGGCAACTCACCGAACAGGTTTCGCGTGAGCTCGCCCAGTGCATAGAGCACCGCCGCGCCCAGTACCGGCCCCCAGAGCGTGCCGAGACCGCCCACGATCACACCGACGAGCGCCTCGACCGAGATGGTCGAGCCGAACGCAATGCTCGCGTCGATGTACTGGAACATCTGCACGTAGCACATGCCTGCCGCGCTCATGAACGCCCCTGACAGCGCGATCGCGCCGAGCTTCACGCGCAACGGATTCACACCGAGCGCACGCGCGGCGTTCTCGTTGTCACGCACCGCTTGCAACCACGCACCGAAGCGCGAATGCCGCAGCCAGGCCGTTACCAGCAACGCAGCCATCACGAACGCGAGCAGGAGCGCCGCGTAGCCGCGTGGCGACGCGAATTGCAGATTCCCCACGCTCTGGCGCAGCGGCACCATCAGGCCAACGCCCGCCCCGGTGAACGGCAGCGACACGGCGAGGATGCGGAAGACTTCTGCGAAGGCCAGCGTCACGAGCGCAAAGTACGAGCCCTTGAGCCCATAACGGAAGGTGATCGCGCCGACGACGACGGCGACCCCGGTGCCCATTGCAATGGCGAACGGCATCGCCAACCACGGGTTCCAGCCCCACTGCAATTGCGCAATCGCCTGCGCGTAGGCGCCCACGCCGAAAAAGAGCGCGTGTCCGAACGACAACTGTCCGCCGAATCCGCCCAGAATGTTCCAGGACTGCGACAGCAGCACGGTATAGAGGGTCATCATCACGACCGACAGCCACACGCCCGATTGCAGCGTGACCAGCAACGCCGCGATGGCGACACCGAACAACACGATCCAACGAAGGTCTCTCATCGTTTGCTCCCGTTCCTCATGCCCGCGCGCCGAACAAGCCCTGCGGACGCAGCAGCACGACGATGATGAAAATGGCGAAGATGCCCATCTGCCCGAGCGAATCGCCCAGCCACAACCCGCTTAACGACTCGACCACACCGATGAGCAACCCGCCGGCGAGCGCGCCGGTGAAGCTCCCCATGCCGCCGAGCACCACGATGGTGAAGGCCACCAGCACGAAGCCGCCGCCGACTTGCGGGTTGACGTAGTACGTCGGCATCAGGAAACAAGCCGCTGCGCCCACACACGCCATGCCAATGCCGAACGACAGCGCATAGACACGCTCGACGTCGATCCCCATGAGCTTCGCGCCATGCTTCTCCTTGGCAACGGCCCGGATCGCGCGGCCGAGATCGGTCGAGCGCATGATCCAGAAGAGCAATGCCGCAGCGGCGAGCGCACCGACGAAGGCGATGAGCTTCGGCACCGACAGCATGACCGGGCCGATATCGACCGTCGCGAGCGTGTAAGGCGTATCGATGGTGTGGGTATCGGACTTGAACCACACCAGCGCAAGGTTCTCCAGCACGATGGCAAGCCCAAGGGTGACGAGCAGAATGTTTTCGTCCTTGCCGTGGCTCGCACGCTCGATCACGCAGCGTTGCAAGGCGTAGCCGAGCGCGAACATGCCCAGCGTGACGAACGGCAGCGCCACATACGGATCGATGCCGAGCTTCTCCCTGAGCAGCCACACGGCGTAGAGCGCGATCATCAACGCCGCGCCGTGCGAGAAGTTGATGATGTGCAGCACGCCGTAGACCAGCGTGAGGCCCAGGGCAATGAGCGCGTACACCGCGCCCGTGGTGAGCCCGTTGAGCACCGCCGACAGAAGAATGACCGGGTCGAACATCGCGTCAGGCCTTGAGCGGGAAGACCGACGCCACCTGACGATAGCTGTCGGGCAGAATCACCTTGATGTCGCCGTGCGAGACCTGCGTGAGCAGCGGCTGCGCGCCCGTGTTCTGGCCGTTGACGAACTTCGTCGGGCCATACGGCATGATGTGATCCTTGAACGAACTCGATGCGAGCGCCGCCGTGATGGCGGCGCGATCGGCCGACTTTGCGCGCTCGATGGCGTCGGCCAGCAACATCATGGCCGTATAGGTCATGAAGACTTCATAGCTGAAGAACGCCCCCTTCGCTTCCGTGCGAGCCTTGAGCGCGGCCACACGCGGGTCTTTCGGATTGAACCAGTGGTTGCAATCGATGATGCCGTCGGCGATGTCCGGAAACTCCTTGAGGAACTTGTAGCTCGACGCCGCGCCGCCCAGCACCGAGTAGATCGCCTTGGGCTGCACCTTCTGTTGCTTCATCGCACGCAGCAGCAGCGCGTATTCGTTGTAGTAGTTCGCCGGAATCACGATGTCCGGATTCACCGAGCGCATGCGCAGCACGATGTTGTTGAAGTCACGCGTCGGGTTGGCGTGCTTGATGACTTCCTTGATCTCGAAGCCGCGCGCGGGCAGCTCCTTTTGCAGCAGTGTGGCCGTGCCTGTCCCGAAGAGTGATTCTTCGTGCACGATCATCACCGTCTTCGCGGGTTTCCCGGCGGCATTGTTGAGGGCGGCGAGGTCGTCGACCGCGCGCATCGAACACATGCGATAGCCGGGGCCGAAGCGGAACGTGTTCGTGAGACCGCGCTCGACGATCTGGTCGGCCACGCCCACGTCGACGACGTGCGGCAAGCCGTATTTCGCAGCCGTTTGCGTCGTTGCCAGACAAATGGCCGACGCGTAGGCGCCGAGAACGGCCGACACGCCGGCCTCGTTCATCCGCTCGACTTCCGCCGAACCGGCTTCGGGCCGCGACTGCGCATCGCCGAGCACCGCCTCGATGGGCGCGCCGCCGAGGGACTTGATGCCGCCTGCGGCGTTGATGTCGTCGATGGCGAGCAGCGCGCCCAGACGGCATTGCTGGCCCGAGTACGCCAGCGCACCCGTGACGGGATGCAGCACACCGATCTTGACGGGCTTGCCGGCGGCGTGTGCGAGCCAGGGGGCGCTGGAAGTGGCGGCAAGCGCGGCCATGGCGGTGGACTGACGCAGGAACGTGCGACGCGAACTCATTGACGATTCTCCGGACGTGATCAGTGGAATTGGGCAGACAGTTCTTCGCTGACCCAGACCTTCGCGTCGATATCGCCGACGCGAGAGAGTTGAAGTTGGTACTGGTAGCGATCGGGGCGGTACAGACCTTGGAGCAGTTGCACGGGACGCTCGGACACGTCGCGCACAAGGCGCGTGACCGCCAGCAATGCGGAGCCGACGGCGATGTCGAGATGGCGCGCCACGACCGCATCGGCCAGACGCGCAGAAATGGTTTGGGTGGCGCCGCCGAGTTCGACACCGGCTTCTTCGAGCAGCATCAGCAACGGCTTGCGTTCAAGTTCTTCACGATTGATTTCGGCGATCTGCTGCGGCACATGCGTGGTGATGTACGACAGCGGACCGGCCTGCGTGCTGCGCACGCGGATGCTCTTGTAGACCGGTGCGCCGGCATCGAGCGCGAGCGCGTCGGCAACGGCATCGCTCGCACAGACGACGCTCGATTCGAGCACCGACACGCTCGTGCGCAGGCCCATGTTGACGATGTTCTCGAGCAGGCCGGTCAGATGCGCCTTCTCGCGGGAGATGCCTGACATCTTGCCGCCGGTGCGTTGGCCGGCATGCAGCGGCCAGGTTCCCAAACCGGGGCGGCGCACGACGAGGCCATCGGCCACCAGCATTTCCATCGCCTTGCGAATCGTGATGCGCGCCACACTAAACTGATCGGCGAGCACGTGCTCGCCCGGCACGCCGTCGCGATCGAAGCGTCCCTCCTGCAACTGCTCACGCAGCACGAGGTAGATCTGGTGGTACTTCGGAAGCGGTAGTGGGGTATCCATGCGCCGATTCTGTAAGTGTCATAATGTCCGGTCAATAGAACAAAGCGACGGACAAAATGTTCTATCGGGAAAACACCTAAGGCATTCAGGATTGCCGGGCAATTGCCTCGCAAATGCAGGCAGTGCAAGGGTTTTCAGGTTGCGGCGCAGCATGTTTCGGTGCGGCGCCGCAACCGTTTTCAGAAGCGGTGGCGCAGGCCGACGTAGTAGCTCATCTGGTTGTTGAAACCGTTGAGCTTCACGCCGTTGCCGCCGGTCCAGTTGGTCGTCGACGTGCCGAAGAGTCCCGACCATCCGCCGTCCACACGCTCGTAAGCGGTGGCGAAGTAGACATCGGTGCGCTTGGACAGGAAGTAGTCGATCACGCCGTAGACCGTTTGCCGTTTGCCCGCGAAGTTCACGGCGCTCGTGTTGTCGTACATATAGGCCGCGATGAATTGCCACGACGGGTTGAGCAGGTAGCTCGCGCCCAGCGTGAAGAATTGATCGCGCCTTGCGGCAGAGAACACGGAGCCGATGGCAGCAACTGTCGTCGGTGTGGCGGCGGTGCTCATGTTCGTGATCGACGCGTAATCGGTGCCGCCATTGGAGGCGTCGAAGCCCGCATCGCGCTGACTCTGGAGATAGTCGGCGTGGAATTTCCACTGACCGTAGCTCACTTTGGCACCGAGCGACCAGGTCTTGGCGAGGCGGCTTTGCGAGTCATGCGTCTGCTGAACCTGTCCGGTGAAGACGTTGCCGTTTTGCTCCCATGACACGCCGCCTGAAGCCGACGAGCGCGCCGAGGCCTGCCCTGCCACGCCGCCGAACGCATATTGAAGATTCACGCCGAAGGGGCCGAACTTCTTTGTCCAGGTGAGTGCGTTGTTGTAGCGCTGCCCCGTCAGGAAGACGAGCCACGAGTTCGTGGGCGGCGCGCCGATGAAGATCGGATCGACCATCGAGATGGCCACCACGGCCCCGGTGTACTGACGGCCAAGTGCGAATTCGCCCCAGCCGCCTTGCAGCGCGACAAATGCCTGACGGCCGAAGAGTTGCCCCTGTTGATCGAACGTTCCGGCTTGCGAGTTGAAGCCGTTCTCCAGCACGAAGCGCGCTTTCATGCCACCGCCGAGATCTTCCACGCCTTGCAGGCCGAAGCGACTGGCGGAGAGGAAGCCTTCGCCGGCCTGATTGACGGAGTAGATGCGGCCGCCGTCGGGGCTCGCATGGTTCTGCGAGACGATGGCGGCTTCTATCACGCCGTAGAGCGTGACGCTCGATTGCGCGAGGGCCGGTGTCGCCGTCGTGGCGAGCACCAGCGTGGCGCAGGCAGCGGCGGTAGCGTGAGCGAGAGGTAGCGTTTTGCGTGTGACGTGTGTCATGGGCGTGCGTCCTTCTTTTGTTGAAGAAAACAGTTCCCCGGCGCGCCGGGCGTTTGCCGGCGCGGTGAACGGAACGCTCACAGGGCGAGGCAAACGCGAGGGCGCACGAAGCCGCGGCGTGAGCATGCGGCGCACGTCGGACGGCGAAGGGCAAATTGGGAAAGCACGCTGGCGCGATCTTCATCGCAATGCGCCACGTGCCAGTGGCGAAAGCGGCTTATTCGCGCAGGACGCGATACGCTGCGCGCTTGCAGGTAAACGTCTTCATCGTCGTTCAGAGGTGGAGAGTCATCATGGCGACGACTCTAGAAGCGCCAATTTGTAGCGTCAATGGAACAAATGGCAAGGGCGGTTGTTCCATCGGGAAATTCCCGAGCGCAGTGTTGCGCCGGAGACAATGCAGGAATATTTGCCATGTCGACACCGTCTCACGCTGTTCAAGTGGCTCACTGGCACGACTTGATGTCGATTGCCAACAGCACTCAATTCGATACGGTTCTCGCGGACATGGATGTCGCATCGATGGTGGCTGACCCTAAGGCCTGTTTCTTCATCGGGAAGGAAAGCGAAGGAAATGTCATCGACTATCGACATGCCGTTTCAGGAGGTCTGCGAACCGTGCCTGAGGGGGCCGCGAAGGACGCGCTTTCGAGGGACTACAGCGCCATGATTGAGAGCGACGTTCTGGTCGAAGGAAACGTGGCGTTTGATGAGTTGATGACCAAGTGCGAGGCCATTCAGGACATACTGCATCGCGCCGTTAATGTCTCAACGCTGCGCTCGAAGAGAATGACCCCGCGATCTTTCTGTCTGCTATTGCGGACGTTGCCAAGGCAAAAGGCATGACGCAAGTCGCTGCTGCCGCAGGGCCTGGCCGCGAGAGTCTTTACAAGACGCTCGCGCCAAACGTACAGCCTCGTTTCTCCACGATATTGCGAGTGATGCATGCCTTGGGCGTCAAGCTGTCGACGATCCCGGATCGAGCCATTCACGCGTGATACAAGCGCCAATTGTCTGCCCGCGTGTCTTTTTGCCCGTTACCGTGATCGGCGTGACAACCTGCCGACGGCGGTTATAGATTGTGCAGCAAACGCGGGAGCAGTAACGCGAATGCAGCTCGCCCCGTTCGCGTCGTCGACTTCGTCAGGCGTCTTTCGATTTTGCTCGATTCAGGTAGTGCCATTCGAAGCCCTCCGGGCCCTCGCGCACCGTACCGGCCGACGTCTCCGGAAAGTGGGCAGTGAATACCGTCGCGCCTGTTCTCGTCGCATGTCCGAGCAGCCATTTTCGCGAATCGCGCGCCTGCTGCTGATCCAGGCAGAACGTCGAATTCCACTGCGGACGATAGACCTGTAGCGGACTATGCATAACGTCGCCAGAGAACAACGCCGTTTCTCCCCGCGAGCGAATCTCAATGGCCATATGACCGATGCTGTGACCCGGTGTCGGCAGAAAGTGGATGCCATCGACAATTTCTTCTCCTGCATCCGGCACGATATGGGCCTGTTGTGCTTCGATAACGGGCCGGACACTATCCTCGAATACCATGCGCCGCGGTTCTCCTTCAGGCGCGGCGAAATAGTCGCGCTCGCGCTGGCTGAATACATAGGTGGCGTTCGGAAATACGGGCATCCAGCGGCCTTCGTGCCAATGCGTGTTCCATCCGACATGATCGACGTGCAAATGCGTGAGCAGCACATAGTTCACTTGCTCTCGGCGAAAGCCTGCCGCTTCGAAATCCTCGAGCACGGGGTTGTCGAGTCTATCGAACAACGAATTGAACGGTCGTGACTTTCCATTGCCGATCCCCGTATCGATGACGATAGTCAGACCACCGGTTTCGACGACCCACAAATGTGTTTTCAACGGTATGCATCGATTGACGAGGTCGAGGCTGGCCGTTCCGAGGTGTTTTTCCAGGGCACGGCCATCGGCGGCGCCCCACTCGGGGAACAATACCTCAGGAGCCAGCGCAAAGGCGGTTTCATCGACTCGCGTAATGGTTGCCTCGCCGACATGATGGACGTTGGATGCGTCTTTCATGACGATTCTCCTCAAAGTAATGGGGCGACTCACGCTGCGTGCATCTCACGCGCAACTGGCACGCGCCGGGTAGCCAGTGCGTAAAGTGCTGCACTGATCAGCGCGGCAACACCGCCGACCGACGCGAGCGCCACGCCCAGACTGGAGCCCGTGTGCCCGAGGTGTTCGTTCAGGTAGCCGACGGCCAGCGGCCCCACGCCTCCGCTGATCGCGTTGGTCAGGAACACGAGCAATGCTATCGAACGGCCGCGCATGCGGTTTGGCACGGCGATCTGCAACGGCACGGGCGCAAGGCCCATCGCGATACTCGCGGTGAACGCGCAGATGCCGTACAGCACGATGGCAACCGTGCTATCGCTGACCAGCGGCATCGCGATGGCGGCGGGAACCAGTGTAGCAACCGCGACGGCGGAGAGGCCGAGCACCTTGCGCAATGTGCTGTCATCGGTCACGCGGGTCGCGAGCACGCCGGCACACGCGATCCCGAGTATTCCGCCGATCATGTAAGCCGGCGCAGCCATCTGGCCGACCTGCTTCGGCGCCAGATGAAATTGCCGCATGAGCAAGGTCGGAAACCAGGCGGCGTGCGAATAGAACAGCGTGATCAATGCCACGTACGCTGCGAAGTAGGGCAGACAGAAGCGATTGCGCACGAACAGTTCGATCATGACGTCGCGTAGCGACGGCAAGACGTCTTTTGTCTGCGTCGCATGAGCGAGCGTCTCGATGCGCACGGGTTCGCGAATCGTGAAGGCCACCAGCGCGGCCAATACGAGTCCGGGCAGGCCGACCACGATGAACACCGCTTGCCAGGGCGCAACACCATGCTTCGCGAGCCATGCACCGCTGGCGCCGTGCGCCGCCGACAGCAGTATGCCGCCGCCGAACAGCGCGATGCCGCCTCCGACATACGGCCCGAGCATGAAGACGCTGCTGGCGCGCGCGACTCGGCGCGGCGCGAAGATGTCGCCAAAGATCGATAGTGCCGCGGGGCTCAGTGCCGCTTCGGCAATCGCGGTCCCTGCGCGGGCGAATAGCAGTTCCGGGAAGTTCGTGGCGAATCCACATAGCGTGGTCGATATTGCCCAGATCGCGATGCACGCGGCGATCAGCTTCACCCGGTTGGCTCGATCGACGAGCCGCGCGACGAAAACGCCCGCCGTTGCGTAACACATCGTGAAAGAAAGGCCCTGTAGCAGGCCGATTTCAGTATCCGTGAGCGCGAGCGATTGCTTGATCGGCTGCACGAGAATGCTGACGATCTGCCGGTCCAGATACGAGAACGCGAAGCAGACGAAGAACAGCAGCACGATGTAGGTCGGGTGCCGCACGTCGCTATAGGCGAGTCGCGCGGCTTGTCCGGCTGGTTGGGTCAGAGGGAGTTGGGCGCTCAAGTGATGTCTCCGAATCGTGAGTCGGGGTATGGTCTTCGGCAATCGCTGTGCCTATGCGGTGATCAATCAGCGTGAACGTCTGCGGCTAGCAGCGCGATGCAGTCGCCGGGTTCGACACGCGCGAACGTTCGCACGCACATCACCCTGCCGTCTGCGCGAAAGCGGATCTCCAGCGGTGCTTCCCATGGCCGGTGCGGATCGAAGAGGCGCCCGGCCAGTTGTCCTTCACGAACCTGATCGCCGAGTGCAAAGGTGGGTTCCAGCACGCCTGCGAGCGGCGAGTACACGTAGTGGCGCGTGCCTTCCACGCGGAGGAAGCGCGTCTCGCCAGCGCGCGGCAGGGGCTCTTCGGGCGTCATGCCGAGCCGGTGCAGCACACGCTTGAGACCACTTTCGACGATCGCGAGGTTGGCTGCATCGCAGCCCGCGTGACCGCCGAATTCGCCGCAAAGGAAGAGCTTTCCGTGGCGTTCGGCCGCGGCCGCGAATGTGCGGTCTTCGCCGAGCAGATCCATGATCATCGTGTTCGGTGCGCCGAACGCGCGGACGAGGTCAAGATACAAAGCGCGCCGCTCGCCCTCTGTCGGCGGTGACGCGAGGAGCGTGGGGGCATGCTCGAACGATGCGCCTCCGGCGTGAAGATCGATGACGACGTCGGCGCGCGGCAGCAGTTCGGTTTCGACATAGTGCGCGATCATCTCCGTTGGCTGCCCATTGCGCGCCCCCGGGAAGAGCCGGTTCAGATTGCCGCGGTCGATAGGGGACGTGCGCGAGCCGTTGAGGAAGGCGGGGAAATTCAGCGCGGGTATGACGATGAGGCGGCCGCGGATGGACATCGACGGCAGCCGCTGGAGCAGTTTCATCAGCGCGACGGGCCCTTCGTATTCGTCGCCATGGTTGCCCCCCGTCAGCAGAACCGTGGGGCCTGTGCCCGCTCCAGCGTTGAATACCGCGAGCGGGATGGGAATATGACCATAGGCCGAACGGTCATGCGACCAGGGCAGCCGAAGCGTGCCGGTCTGGAAACCTGTGCGCTCGAAATCTACGTCACTGGCGATAAGCGATGGAAGATTGGACATGGTGCGATCAGTAAAGAGTGAGGCGGCGCCCCGGTTGTCTTTACTATCGCCGACGATAAAACGCCTGACTAATGCCGTTTTCTGCGCCGGGTGATGCCTTGAAGGCATCACTGGCTACGACTCATCCATCCGCGTGAGACGGTAGGCTGGGGCCGGCTACCTGAGCCGGTCGACGAATCGGTCCAATGCCACGTTTGCTGCGTTTTCCACAAAGCAGAATTCGAGCGGCAACGGCACCGACAGATCTTGCAGTGCGACGAAACGCACGCGTGCCGGTGGACGATCACGATTTGCGGCGTTCACGATCGCGACTCCCAGCCCCGCGGACACGAGCGAAAGGATTGCCGTTTCGGTGCTGGCCTCCTGCCGGATGTCAAGCGTGAGACCGCGCTCGGCGCAGGCGGACAGCAGCCGGTCGTAGTACGCCGGGTAGACGTGTCGAGGGAAAGCGATAAACGGGGTTCCCCTGAGTTCCGTCGTCGCAACCGTTCCAGTCTTGCCGAGCGGCCACGGTTCGGGCACGGCCAGCACGACATTCTGTTCGAGCACAGGCACGCTTGCGATGCCTTCGGGTAGCACGCCAATACGATAGCAAAACCCGCCGTCGAGTCGTCCTGCTGCGATCGCTTCAAGTTGCAGGGGTGTATTCAGCGGCTGGAGTTCGAGCGACACTTGAGGTGTTACGCGCTCGAACTCGCGCAATGCGCTGGAGACGATGCCGCTCCAAGCCGCGTTCTCAACGAAGCCAATCCGCAAATGACCTTGCACGCCAGATGCGATGCGGCGAGCAAGACGATTCGCTGCATCGACGCGGGCAAGGATATCGCGCACTTCGGACAGGTAGGCTTCGCCCGCCGCCGTGAGCTTGAGGCCGCGTGGCGCACGTTCGAACAACGTTGCGCCAATGGTATTTTCAAGGTCCTGAATCTGGCGGGAAATCGCCGGCTGCGTCACGTGCAGTTGCTCAGACGCCGCGCGGACGCTCCGCAACTCGGCGACGGCAATGAAATATCGGAGATGCCGGAGTTCCATGGAAATATCAGTCCAGGACGTTAATGCAGGAGGTTAAGCGATTGCATACGTGAAACAGCGATGGAGTGCCAATCAGCGTAAGCCAGACGATGGGACGCGGCTTCCGCAGCAGCGACCGGCGTGGGACAAACGCCGGGATCAACCGAGCGGCTGACTGCACGCGCCGACGGTGCGTAAACATCGCATGTGCGTTGGGCGTCGAAATGGTGCGGGCGACCGCTGTGCACTCGTAATCCGCCTTCGCCTTTAAACCCACGCGACTGTCCGGAGGGGTCGGAAGTTGACATTCACTAAAGGATCAACGAATCAAACCTGAAGAACTTGCCAGTTCGAGACTGGCAACCAGTGAGCAGCCAAATACGATAATGCAACGCCTGTCGCCAGCTAAATCTGCATAACAACACGTTTTGAAGAGATATTTTTGAGTTGCCTGCATTTCCTGAGCTTGGGACATCCCGATGTCGGAGCGGCAGGCGTCACGCCAACTCGCACTAACCATCGGCGCTGCGATTCTTTTTGAATGGAAGAAGTATTCCCTTCTCAGCGATCCCTCATCCGGCTTCAAATAGAGCACTTGTTGCTTCGTGACGCGAATCGTGAAGATGCAAGTCATGAATTCCCTTCGAA
>NZ_JAELTP010000741.1 GCF_016428915.1 Pandoraea sp. ASV26 | reverse complement strand
ATGTAATATTAGAATCTAAGACTACACCACCCATCCAGCTAAAGACTAGTGTTGTAAACAGACACGCTGTAGATCCTTAAAATTGACACTCAAAAGTCCAGACAGGCCAACAACCCAAAAAAAAAGAAGGGCTTAGTACAGACGCTTGGGGGGAGACATGGAAGCCTTGATGACAAGGCTGCCAACGTTCTGCCAGCCCTTCTTGAGAAGAGAGACGAGGTAGTTGATGGCAAGCATGATGTTACCAGTGAGCTGCTCCTGGCCCATTTCGACGTTGCCGACAGCGACGCCCATGCAGAGAACCTTCTTGAGCTGGAACTTGATGGTGGACTTGACCTCGGTGATTCTGCCGCTCAGGTCGTCGGCGTGAGAGACGGGCGTGGGGAACTTGCCGGCCTTGGAC
>NZ_JAELTP010000740.1 GCF_016428915.1 Pandoraea sp. ASV26 | reverse complement strand
CCCCCCCCCCCCCCCCCCCCCCCCCCCCCCCCCCCCCCCCCCCCCCCCCCCCCCCCCCCCCCCCCCCCCCCCCCCACTCACCCCACCCCCCCCCCCCCTACACCTCCACACCACACGGTTCGTCGGCAGCGTCAGATGTGTATACCCCCCCCCCCCGAGCGCCATGCGAGGCCATGGCCGTCCAGACACCAGTCGTGCAGCACGGCGCCGTCGGTGCATTCCATGTTGCCGTTCACGCGGATGGTAACGACCTGTCTCTTATACACATCTCCGAGCCCACGAGACGATATTGTGTATCGCGTATGACGTCTTCTGCTTGAAAAAGGGGGGGGGGGGGGGGGGGGGGGGGGGGGGGGGGGGGGGGGGGGGGGGGGGGGGGGGGGGGGGGGGGGGGGGGGGGGGG
>NZ_JAELTP010000739.1 GCF_016428915.1 Pandoraea sp. ASV26 | reverse complement strand
ACATAAGCCTGTTGAAATCTGTCAACGACACAATAGCCTTACCAAATCTACAGAAGCGACGAGGTCTCGAGCTCGGTAACAAAAGCCTATCCGATCTTCTCCCTGCACCAGACCTAGAAGCCGATGGCACACCATCACCAGCTGTCCTTTTGCCAACCCCGGAACAGCAACCAGTGCGACTTTTTGATCGCGGCCTTGACACGGAACATTACGGCTTCTACACGAGCTTTAAGCGGACCATATTCCTCAAGTCGGTGACTGTACTTAACGATACTAAAGACGGCGACGTTCCACTAGACGAAAACGGCGGCTGTCGCAAGTCCGAGGCTGACTTTCTGACAACATGGGGAGAGACGCGTGTGCTGGTACGAATATGGACAAGAAAGCTCGCAAGTAATACGTC
>NZ_JAELTP010000738.1 GCF_016428915.1 Pandoraea sp. ASV26 | reverse complement strand
CCCCATAACAAGATGTACGCCCGAGCACAAATACAACATATGAGGAATTCAGCAGAGGCAAATTTAAAAAAGTCAAACCAAGAACCTCGGTAGCAATTAAACTTTCCGGTTCCCATGCTCCAGCATAAACGTGGTGCTAAATAAAACACAAAACCTGCGGCGCCCCATTGTGCTGACGTCGACACGGTGCGCCGGCCGCCCCCAAACAAAGGAGCCCAAAAATCCAGAAAGAAGGGTGGGCAAGAAAAGAACCCAAGCCGAAAATGTCTAGTCCTCCGTTATTAAGGGGCATCTACCCAAGTGTCAGTATTACGTAGGCCAAAAGGAAAAGGGGGAGATGTTGCGCAGCAGAATAGAGTTTAAGACTGGCTCCGCCAAAAGCTGGGGCTGGCCGAGCTAGTAA
>NZ_JAELTP010000737.1 GCF_016428915.1 Pandoraea sp. ASV26 | reverse complement strand
ACATTGCACAGAGAATACTGTGTAGAGTAGAGAGGATATTGTGTAGAGTATTTTCAGGAAATACAGATGGATCAATCTCAAGAACGTTAGCCGTCCACTCTACTCCCTGCCAACACGCCTGTAAAATCCAGCTATAGCTCTGTCAAACACCTCCTTGACCTTTGTTGAATCCAGCTTCTCTTTTCTATCAAAGGAGTAAAGCCCATTTGCCTCCTGCTCAATGTCCGTCCTACATCGTCAAATCAATCATCAGACAAATTACACCATCAGAGATTAAAAAGGTACTTACAGTTGCGTGTAAACAAAAGCACAGCAATACCCGTCTTCAACGACAGCTTTCACCAGCTTCTCAACCCTCTGCAGCAAATCATCAGGGTCCTGCGCAGTAGTATACCCCCAGTCT
>NZ_JAELTP010000736.1 GCF_016428915.1 Pandoraea sp. ASV26 | reverse complement strand
ATCCGGAAGGCTCCTGATCCGGCGGCCTGTTTGGACCTGTTTCGCGGCACTGGATATCATCTCCGTCTTCTCAGCCCTGACCATGCGACACCCTTGGACACAGCCTTGCAAAACTCGATATAGTATCTTCAACTCAGGTATAAATCTGGCTCGTTCCGACAATTAATGTGCTCTATCCTTCTCTATCATCACACTTCACAAGCTTCACTCTTCATTCCTCGTTCTAACTTCTCTTCTTGCTCTCTGCCCCCTGCCGGCCAGGTGTTTCAAAGTCTTTTAATTATCTTTTGTCTTTTTTTACACCAAAACTCCACTACATCTTCTTTTTACTTTATAACTCTACAATGGCTCCCGTCAAGTCTGTCCTTGCTGCCTCCCTGCTCTTCGGAGCCCAGCTCGTTGC
>NZ_JAELTP010000735.1 GCF_016428915.1 Pandoraea sp. ASV26 | reverse complement strand
CTCTGATGCTGCGGAGTGACATGGCCAGGTTCAGGACCAAATGCAGGCGGCATGTTGGAATGTGGGCGAGGCGTTCGTGCAAGCTTGTGACATTTGTGGCATTGAAATCTTCGCTGCTCAACAAACTTTTGGGCCTCCAAGCCAATGGCACCGTGGTGTCCATTTGTAAGCTGGCGCTCCTGGCTCATGTCAATCGGCCACCATCGCGGAGTCACGTCGATGCCGCAGCTGATGCAAACCTTGTCGCCGGGTTCCCGAGCGTCAGACGACGCCTTCTCTTGGTCGCCGTTTGTGACAGCGACCCCGTTTAGTGCCGCCGTTGAAGCTCGACGTGCCGCTGCCTGCGTAGCAGCACTGGCAGTCTTGGCCGAGTTGGTCACGAGGTTTGCCCTTCGTACTGTAC
>NZ_JAELTP010000734.1 GCF_016428915.1 Pandoraea sp. ASV26 | reverse complement strand
AACTTGTAGTACCGGAGCTGGTAGATTGGGCATTTGTGCGGAGCATTTGGGCGTGTTGCTTGATTACTTCTGCGGGAGCGAGGATGGAGCATGATGCTGCTTCGGCGATGGCGGAGGCGGCGGAGTGGATTAGCGGATCGGGAAGGGGGAGGGTTCTGGAGAGGGTTGTTTTGGAGGCTTCGTAGGTTGAGAAGAAGACGCCGGCTGCGGGAAATGTTAGTCTACCGGATGTAAATTGTAATCGGGTAATAAGTCTCGGAAGGGTGGGAACAAGGTAACAGGATATAGGATATAGACGGGGTGGAACAAGATTGCAACGTACCGGCTGGGAGAGTGGCTAGCACTGCGCTTCCTATGCCTTGGTAAAGACCGCGGAGGGCGAGTGGTTTGCTCTGGCTGGTGG
>NZ_JAELTP010000733.1 GCF_016428915.1 Pandoraea sp. ASV26 | reverse complement strand
GATACACAATATCGTCTCGTGGGCTCGGAGATGTGTATAAGAGACAGCCTTTATGTATGGCCTCATATGCTTCCGTTCTCTGGGAAAGCAAATGTGGCCCAGCCAGTCCAAGCAAGGCCCATAGTACAACTGCCACCCAGCACAGTTTGTTTTTCTATTTTTTTCTTCAGCTTATTATGACGGTTAGGAGTAGAGTTCCATCGCTTGGATCCATGCTGGTGTTGTCTACATACATACGCATCTCCCAAGATCACCCAAGATCGTCATCAGGGTGTTGGCACAGTAGCCCCACCATCCCACCACCGGCTCCGTGTTCGGTGCCCAATTGACTCCTCCACCAAACATTTTCCTCCCGCTCGTCATCGCTCCCCCAACTTTTCCACTTCTCTCCTCCTTCCAACAT
>NZ_JAELTP010000732.1 GCF_016428915.1 Pandoraea sp. ASV26 | reverse complement strand
GCGCTGCTCAGTTTCTCGCCTGGCAGCACCGTCTTCAAACTCGCTCGTGGAGTCATTGTCGTAGAGCTTGGTGCTGGGAGTATTGCCGACAGTCTTGAGGAGAGTGAACATGACCATCGAACTGACGATGCTCACCACCAAAATGCCAATCATGGTCAAGTTGCTGTTTCGGAACTGGTGAGGTCCTTTCTTGGCATCCTCTGGCCAGCCAGTGTACAAGGCATAAGTAGTCATGATACTACCGAGGTTGCCTAGGCCCGACACAAGGGCAGTAGCAGCGGCAACGCCGACTTCACCGTGACGACGCTGAAAGACTTCAGAACTCCAGGCCATGCAGATGGGAACCTGTCTCTTATACACATCTGACGCTGCCGACGAACCGTGTGGGGGGTGGGTGGGGGGG
>NZ_JAELTP010000075.1 GCF_016428915.1 Pandoraea sp. ASV26 | reverse complement strand
CGGCAACCCGCTCTCCGCCGACGAGCGTCAGTTGGCGTCGGCCCTCGGCGCACGGCTCGCACGCGCGGCCGCCAAGCTGGCAGAATAAGCGTTTGCGCCACGCCTCGCGCGGCGCGCCGCTTCATAGTGCTTCGCCGTAGTTCCGGCCCACGAGACAAGCCCATGACTGCCACACCGCCCGACCTGCCCCAAGGCGCCAACGCCCAAGACGCGCGCACGCCGCCCCAGACGCCCTCCCCCCCGGTTGGCGCGCACGGGTTGCGTCTGCTGAGCATGGCGAGTCTGCTGGCGCTGATCGCGCTGTCGGTCGCGTGGGAGTTGTGGCTCGCGCCGCTGCGTCCGGGCGGTTCGTGGCTGGTGCTCAAGGCGTTGCTCCTGCTGCTGCCGTTACGCGGCGTGCTGCGCGGCGATCTCTATACGCTTCAGTGGTCGAGCATGTTCATCCTGCTGTTTCTCGCCGAAGGTGTCGTTCGCGGCATGTCGGATACCGGCCCATCGGTCTTGCTCGCCTGGATCGAGACGGCACTGTCCGTCGCGTTTTTCTTCTCGACGATCTTCTATCTGCGGCCCTTTAAACGGGCAGCGAAAGCCCGTGCCGCAGCGGCACGCTGATCCCATGCCCCATCGGCCGACGTCGCGAACCACGCGATGGGTGCGAAGCCCCCCTGCCATGAACAACGCCCCCTTCCTCACCGCATGCCGTGACCTGCTGGGTCGCGACCATGTGCTGCTCGAAAGCGCCCAAAGTGCCCAGGGCTCAGATACCGACGCCTACCTGATCGACCAGCGCAAGCGCTACAAAGGGCACGCCCTCGCCGTACTGCGACCCGCCGACGCCGCACAGGTCGCCGCACTCGTGAGGCTGTGCGTCGCGCATCGCGTGCCGATGGTGCCCCAAGGGGGCAACACGGGCCTCGCCGGCGGGGCAACGCCCGATGTGAGCGGACGTCAGGTCGTCATCAGCCTGCGCCGCCTTGACCGCATTCGCCAAGTAGACGCCGAGAACATGACCTTGACCGCCGAAGCGGGCTGCTTTCTGGCGAATGTGCAGACGGCGGCGGCCGCCGCGGAGCGACTCTTCCCGCTGAGCCTTGCCGCAGAAGGCAGTTGCACCATCGGCGGCAATCTTGCGACGAACGCGGGCGGCACCGCCGTCTTGCGTTACGGCAATGCGCGCGAACTGTGTCTCGGCCTGGAAGTGGTCACGCCGCAAGGCGAGCTTTGGGACGGTCTGCGCGGACTTCGCAAGGACAACACCGGTTACGACCTGCGCGACCTGTTCATCGGCGCGGAAGGCACCCTCGGGCTGATTACCGCCGCGACGCTCAAGCTCTTCCCTCAACCTGCCGCGCGCATGACCGCGCTTGCCGCACTGGACAGCCCGGCCCGGGCGCTTGCGCTGCTGAATCTGGCGCAACGCATGGCAGGCCCGCTGCTCACAGGCTTCGAGTTGATGTCGAACTTCTGCCTCCAGCTCGTGGCGCAAGTCTTCCCGCAGCAGCGCTACCCGTTCGCGCATCCTTACGCACAAGCCGTGGTGCTCGAACTCTCCGACAACGAGAGCGAAACCCATGCCCGCGATCTGCTGGAGCGCTTGCTGAGCGCCGCCGTCGAACAAGGCATCGTGCGTGACGCCATCGTCGCGAACAGCCTCGCGCAGTCGAATGCCCTCTGGCATCTGCGCGAGAGCATTCCGCTCGCCCAATCGGCAACCGGGCTCAACATCAAACACGACATTGCCGTGCCGGTGTCACAGGTCCCCGCCTTTCTCGACGCCACCGATCCGATCGTCCAACGCCTTGCCCCCGGCGCGCGCATGGTCACCTTCGGCCATCTCGGCGACGGGAATCTTCACTACAACGTGATGGCGCCCGAGGGGGTCGATCCCGCCGCGTTCCTTCGTCAGTATCAGACGACGCTCACCGCCGCCGTGCACGACAGCGTGCATGCGCACCGCGGCACCATCAGCGCGGAGCACGGCCTTGGCCAACTCAAGCGCGACGCCTCGGCGAAGTACAAGTCGCCTGTCGAACTGACGCTGATGCGCACGCTGAAGACGGCCTTCGATCCGCTCGGATTGATGAATCCGGGCAAGGTGCTGCCGGACTGAGCCCCGCCAAGGGAGCGAATCTCCGAAAAATCACAAAAAACCATCAAAATCGGAAGAAATGTGGTCAATTTCGCGACAAATCGCCGCAAAACACCGTCGTTTTCTTTACAGATGCGCTTTAAACCCCTAAACTGGCGTCTTTCCAATAACGACGGAGTTTTCCGTGGGCAGTTGCTCTAGTAGCACGCAAGCGTCGGCAATGACCGGCGAGGCGTTGGCCCGGTAACCCGCAGTCGTCACAGACTGCCGCTGCCGGTCTTCATGCCGCAGCGGTAGTGCATTGATCGAATCGATTCCTGCTGGCCTCACGGCCATCAGCGACCTCACGAGACGATCCCGTTTTACGCACCCCACTGACCGCAGTTCAGCGATTGACGAATGTGTTCGCACATTCGGAATATGGCACGTTTGGCACATCTGTTTGGCCCTGAGTCGATCCGTCGACGGCGAACGGTGCGCAAAGCCTGCCGACGCTTGCGTCGAATTCATGCATCGTCTTGTGCGTCGCGCGCAATTCGCGTGTCCTTGCGGACCGTGGACTCTGCGCGAGGCCCATCGCCATGCGTCGCCAAGCCCCGGCATCCGCCGTCCCAGGCCCTTGATTCAGGAGGACACCATGACGCTGCACATGCTTATCCCTACGCTGTTCGATCGCGCCCGCGCTCGCCTCACACTGGCGTCGAGCGCATTGAACCCCGTTACCTCGTCGGCCGGCGCGCTCGCCTCGCCGCATTACCGGCTCGTGGTGCTCACGCTCACGTCGAAAGCAGACGCGATCGACGCCAAGGTGCGCCACGCCCTGCGCTCACAACGGCTCATGCCCGAGTCGGCCGCCCGTCTCGAACGCTCGGGCGGCTACCTGCTGGAGCTCGACTACGTGCTGCGATGCGAACGCAGCCGTCGCGCGGCGCTCGTCCACCTTGTCTCGACACTGGGCGACACGCCGGGCGTTCGCGCCATCCGCTGGGAGACGGCGCCGAATCTGGCAGCACGCTAACGCCCTACCGGCAAACCAGCACGCCGCCACAATCCATCAAGCTTCGGCCCGACCGGCATCGACGTTCATGCGTCGGTGCCGGCCGGGCCGACGCGTTTCCGCCTCAGCAATTATCCCTTTCGCATCGCCACTCACCCAAAGACAGCAGTGGCCAATCGGTTCAATCCGATCTTCACGCAAACGCTCGACGCCCTCGCCAATTCGCCAATTCGCCCTCGCACGCCGGCGCTGCCGCCTCGCAGGCCCGCGGCGCCGCGCTCGCCCAAATTGCCCGGATGATTCAACCTCAGGCGTCGTTCCTGTCTTTCGTCGGCGGCTTTCACTGCATTGCCATCGTTGCCCTGTGCGGCGCAATCTTTGCGGCAATTCAAGAGCACCTAAATTAGAATCGATGCGCCACTGTTGCGCCAATGCGCTGCGCGATCGGTCGCTGCAACGCAAAATTTCCGGCTACGTTCGTCATGCTCAAAACCCTGCTCGCCCGCCTGCGTCTGGCGCCCCCGCGTCCGGCCATCGACGACGCCCTCTGGCACGAGGTCGTGAGCGCCCTGCCATTCCTCGCGCGCCGCAGCCCTTCCGATCTGGCCAAGCTGCGCGAACTCGCGACCGACTTTCTGGCTACCAAGCACTTTTCGACCGCGCACGATCTGCCCCTGACCGAGGCCATGTGTGTCTCGGTGGCCGCGCAGGCCTGCCTGCCGATTCTCAACCTGCCAAGCGCGCTCTATCGCGGCTGGACAGGCATCGTGCTGTATCCGGGCGAATTCCTGATCCGCAAGACCGTACAGGACGAGGCAGGCGTGGTGCACGACGTGGAACAGGAAGCGAGCGGCGAAGCCTGGGAAGGCGGCCCCGTGGTGCTGTCATGGCAGGACGTGCAGCAAAGCAACGTGCTGGCGTACAACGTCGTGATTCACGAATTCGTCCATAAGCTCGACATGGAAGGCGGCGATGCGGACGGCGTACCGCCGATGTTGCGGCGCCTGCACGGCGATCTGACGCGCGAGGTCTGGTGCGACATCTTCGACCCGGCCTACGAGGAGTTCTGCCACCACGTGGCCAACGTCCCCGATGCCCACTGGGACGACTTTGCGTCGACATCGCTGCTCGATCCGTACGCGACCGAGCACGAGTCGGAGTTCTTCGCCGTCTGCGCCGAGGCGTTCTTTGTCGCCCCGGAGACCTTCCGCGACGAGTATCCGGCCCTGTACACGCTGTTTTCCCGCTATTTCCGGCAAGATCCGTGCGCGGCCCCCGGCACCGTCGGCGAGGCCAGCACCGGCGCACCGCCCGCCCCGGCCGCAACCCCATGAAAACTTTGCGAAAGTCATTGTTTTCATGGCATAATGCGCGTTTTACTCACCCGGAAAGTGGTTGACGCCCTCCAGTCACATGGCAGTGATGGCGTTAGCGGGCCAACGGGACGCCTTCTGGGGCAATCAACCCAGGCGAGTGTCCTCCCGCGCAGACTGGCTACCGACCTAACCCAAGGTACATCATGAAAGAAGGCATCCACCCGGATTACCGCGAAGTCCTGTTCCTTGACATGACGCCCGGCGTCGACTTCGAATTCATCACCCGCTCGACGATCCACACCAAGGAAACCGCCGAGAAGGATGGCAAGACCTACCCGCTCGTGAAGATCGAAACGTCGTCGGCTTCGCACAACTTCTACACCGGCGAACAGCGCATCATGGACACGGCTGGCCGCGTCGACAAGTTCCGCCAGAAGTTCGGCAACCGCGCCGGCGGCAAGATCGCCTAAGTTTCATCGGCGACGCGCCACGCAACGCGATGCGGGGCCCGGCAGATACTGGCGGGCCAGCACATCAGGGGAAATATACCGGCGTTGCAGAAAGCATCGGAAAGGGGCAGCTCAGGCTGCCCCTTTTTGTTGGATCTGATCTGCGCCACTGCACCGGTTACTGTCATACTGTCGGCTTTTCGGATTTCCCCGAGTTTTCCCTTAGCTTTACCCAAAGTTTCGCTTCAGGTTTCGCCCTCGAGCCAGTTCCGGCTCGCTCTCTGAGTCTTCCCGATCCGGCCGCCAGGCCGGTCTTGTCGTCCGGCCTATGAAACGAGTTCGCATCACCGCCTCCGCCACCAGCGCGCTACCGCGTTCGCTGCTGATCGCCATTTGTGTCATCTATGTGCTGGCGGGGTTATTCGGTCGCGACCCGTGGAAGAACGAAGATGCCGCCGGTTTCGGCGTCATGTGGACGATGGCCCACGGCCAGTTGTCCGACTGGTTGCTGCCGAACATTGCCGGCAAGCCCATTTACGACAGCGGCCCGCTCGTCTCGTGGCTCGGTGCGCTCTCCATTCGCGCTTTCTCATGGCTCGACGCGCCCGACGCGGCACGCATCGTCACCGGCCTTTGCTTCTACATCACCTGCACGTTCATCTGGTACGGCACCTACCTGCTTGGCCGCCGACCGGAAGTGCAACCGTTCAAATACGCTTTCGGCGGAGAACCCGAGCCGCGCGACTACGGCCGCACACTCGCCGACGGCGCGCTGCTGATTCTGCTGGCCTGCTTCGGGCTGGCCGAACGCGGACACGAAACGACCTCAACCGTCGGACAGCTCACCCTCATCTCGATGGCTATCTACGGCCTCGTGCGTAGCCTCGACAAGCCGCGTCAGGGCGCCGTATGGTTCGGCCTCGCGCTTGGCGGCATGGCGCTTGCATCGTCGCCGTTGATGACGCTCTCGCTCTGGATAGCGGGCATCGCGACGGCCGTCGTGTGCCGCGCCCTGCCGTTGCGCCTGTTGCTGCTGATCTCCACGCCGATCACGCTGCTCATCGCTTGCACGTGGCCGCTGGCTGCGCTCAAATTTGCCGACGGTGCGCACCGCTGGCTCGGCGAATGGGCGGATATCGGCGTGGGCGCGTTCAGCGGTCCGACGCTCGACTCGCTCGGCTATATCGCCAAGAACCTGGCGCTGTTCGCCTGGCCCGCGTGGCCGCTCGCCGCATGGTCGCTTCACTCGTGGCGTGGCATGCGACGCGCACCGCACATCGCGATCGCCCTGGCCTTTGCCATCGCGATTCTCGTGCTGATCGTGCTGCAAGCGCATCAGGGCAACCAGCTTTTCATGCTCGCGCTGCCCGCGCTGTCGATCATCGCCGCGTTCGGCCTGCCCTCGCTCAAGCGCGGTACGGTCAACGCCATCGACTGGTTCGCCGTGCTGTCGTTTACCGTGCTGGCGGGCTTCGTCTGGATCGTCTGGCTGGCAGGCGTTACGGGCTATCCGGCACAGATTGCGCGCAACCTGCGCCGACTGGTGCCCGGCTTTGCCCCCGAATTCAGTTGGATTACGCTCTTCAGCGCCTTGCTCGTGACGGGTGCCTGGGTCGCGCTCGTGGCGTGGCGCGTGTCGCGCAGCCCGAAGGTGCTGTGGCGCAGTGTGGTGCTGTCCTCCGGCGGCACCACGCTCATGTGGGTGCTGCTCATGACGCTCTGGCTGCCCGTCGTGAACTACGGCAGAACGTATCGCGACGTGGCCGCGCAGATCGCCGCGCACCTGCCGGCGGATTACACCTGCATTCGCACTGCACGCGTGGGTGACGCTCAGCTTGCCTCGTTCGCTTACTTCGGCAAGATGCGCTTCGGCTCGGCCAACGACGAATGCGATGTGCTGCTGCGTCAGGACTCGCAGGACTACAGCGAACCGCTCTCGCTCGCGCCCTACGAATGGCGTCAGCTCTGGGAAGGCCGCCGTGCGGCTGACCGCGACGAGCGCTTCCGCCTCTATGTATTGCAAGAGCGTCCGTGGCGCCGTACCGCTCGTCCCCGCTAATTCCCTAGCGTCATGTGGCACGACATCAAACGCATTGCCGGGCTGGCCTGGCCGGTTCTGATCGGCCAGTTGGCCGTCATCTCCTTCGGGGTGATGGACACGGCGATGGTCGGGCGCGCGTCGGCCTTCGATCTCGCATCGCTCGCGCTCGGCGGGTCGATCTACATCACCGTGTACGTCGGGTTGATGGGCATTCTCGTCGCCCTCTCGCCGATTGCCGCGCAGTTGTTCGGCGCGGGCGAGCGCGCAGCCATTGGCGAGGAAGTGCGTCAGGCGTTCTGGCTCGCTTTGTTCCTTGCCATACCCGGCTTTGTGCTGTTGTCACACCCGCAGCTCATTCTGCATCTCTCCGAAGCGACGCCCGAACTGGAAACGCGAGCAAGCGCCTATCTTCAGATTCTCGCGTTCGGCCTGCCCGCCGCCCTGCTCTTTCGCGTGTACTCGTCGCTGTCGAACGCAGTGGCACAGCCGCGCATCGTCATGATGATTCAGTTGACGGGACTGGCGCTGAAAGTGCCGCTCAATCTCGTACTGATTTACGGGGTCGAGCGACTCGGGATTCCGGCCCTGGGCAGCACGGGCTGCGCCATCGCCACGACCGCCATCAACTGGGTGTCGTGCGCACTCGGGCTCGTGTTGATGGCACGCCACGCGAAGTTGCGCGAATTCGCCATCTTCTCGCGCTTCTGCTGGCCGCACTGGGTTGCCATTCGGGCGCTGCTCAAGCTTGGCGTGCCGATGGGGCTGAGCTACCTGATTGAAGTCACGGCGTTCTCGTTCATGGCGATTTTCCTCACGCGCCTGGGCGATGTCACGCTCGCCGGACACCAGATCGCCGCCAATCTGGGCGCGCTCGTCTACATGCTGCCGATGTCGATCGCCATTGCCACGGCCACGCTTACCGCGCAGGCCATCGGCGCGCGCGACTTCAAGGCCGCACATCTCGTCGGACGCCACGGCATCGCGTTCGCCGGCCTGCTCGGCATCGGACTTGCCGCCGCCGTGTGGTTCGGACGCCCCCTGATCGTCGAGGCCTATACGGCCGACCCGCTGGTCGCCGCCGTTGCCACGCCGCTGCTCGCTTTCGTCGCGTTCTATCACGTGTTCGACGCCCTGCAAGTGAGCGCCGTCTTCGTGCTGCGCGCGTGGAAGGTGACCGTAGTGCCAACGCTCATCTACGCGCTGTCGTTGTGGGGTGTGGGACTCGGCGGCGGGTATATCCTCGGCTTCAATAGCTGGGGCGTCTCCCCCGTCTGGTTGCATGGCGCCTCAGGTTTCTGGTTCGCCAACAGCGCAAGCCTCGCCGTTGCCGCCGGCGGTCTGCTGCTTTATCTGCGCTGGGTCGCGCGGGAGAAGGGTTAGCCGCAGCCAGGGCCGAACGTGGCGCCAGCCGCCAGGGTCAAGGCAATGGCGGAGACGTCTTATCCTTGTCATCGCCGGCCGACCGGGCCACCGCTTCCGGCAATTTGCCTTCGACGGCTTTGTCCACGACCGCGAAGAAGTCACCGTAGAACTCGCGTTGCAGCACGGTCTCGGTACGCGCATCGCCGTTGCTGTCCCACACGGTGCGATCGAAGCGCACGCGCACCAGCGAGCCCGCTGCCGGACGGCGGCTCGTCGCCGCGATCTCGGCCGGGCGCACAGCGACGATAGCCGCGACCCGCTCATGATCGGGCTTGGCCAGCAAGCCGCCGATGCGCGCCCTGAGCACACCACGCAATATCGCTTCCCACTTCGGCACGAGCACCCGGTGACGTTCGGCTTCCACAATGCCGGTATCGGGATCTACGGTGATGGGCGCAAAACCCTGCTGCTTGAGCGCCGCGGCGACGGCGTCGAGCGCGCGCCCTTGCGGCGTTTGCGCATAAACGCGATCGCGCAGTTGCTTGAGCGTTTCACGCTGCGCATCGGTCAGATCGACACTGACCTGGCTCGAACTGTAGCGCAGCATCTGACCGCCGCTGCCAGTCTCGCGCTCGTTGGGCGGCGGCGCGCTGGCGCAAGCGCACAGCGTGAGGCAGAGAAGGCAGAGAACTAAGGCGCACAGCGTTTTTTCCGATCGCATATAGTCAGGATAACGAAAGACCGCAGGTATTATAGAAACCCGCGTCATCCCCAACAATCGAGTAATTCTTGTCAACGCATTAGCCGTTCTTCAAGGTCCCCCAATGCGCCGATTGCCCCCGCTCAACGCCCTGCGCAGCTTTGAAGCCGCGGGTCGACTCAATAGCCTGACCCTTGCCGCTGAAGCACTGAACGTGACGCAAAGCGCCGTCGCACAACAGATCCGGCTGCTGGAGTCCTTTCTCGGACAGAAGCTGTTCGAGCGCGACGGTCGCGCCGTGCGACTCACGGCGCGCGGCCGTCACTACTGGACCGACGTGTCGGTATGCCTGGGACGGCTTGCCGAAGCCACTGAGCAGATGTTCGATGGCACGGCGCGCACGTTGCTGCGCGTCAATGCGTCGACATCGTTCATGCATGCCTGGCTGCTGCCGCAACTCGCGCATTTCCGCACCGAGCACCCCGACATTGAAATCGAGATCGTTGCAACGCCCGATACGCAAGCCGGGCAACTCGACGACACGAGCGATGTCGTGATTCGCCGCTACACACCCGAATTGCGCCGCCAGGACTTCGTCTCTCGGCCGCTACTACGTACCGAGGCCGTGGCGGTTTGTGCACCGTCGCATCCGGTCCTGCCAACGCTGCACTCGCCGGGCGACCTGCTTCGCGCGCCGCTGCTTCATTACGCCGGTATGCCGCAGGCATGGCAGTACTGGTTTCATTGCGCACAGGTCAGTGTCGGCGAGACGCTGCGCGGGCCATTCTTCGACGACTTTCTGCTGACACTGCGGGCGGCCGTCAGCGGACACGGCATTTGTCTGGCGCCGCGAGCCGTGATTCAGGACGAGTTGGCGCACGGCAGGCTAGTTACGCTGTTCGACGACATCGTGCGGCTCGAAGGACCGCCGTATCACTGCCTCTTCCGGCTCGCCGACGACGCGCCCCACCTCGCGACATTCGTCAACTGGCTACTGAATCGCGCGCCGGCGCAAGACAGACCCGTCATCGCAGGGTAATGCCCCCGGCAAACAGCGGCCAACGGGAATGAACCCGGTCGTTCCTCTACTCACGACAGATAAGGCCGGTTCGCCACCGCTACGGCATGAAAGCGCGACGCTTCGGTCGCATCGTCAAAATTCTCAGCCGGGCGACTCTCGGCGGCTGACATCAAGCCCATGTTGTACGACGACAAGAACGATACATGACACGACTCGCGCTGAAGCACGACGCCGCGGGGGCATATCGACGCCCAATTCCTCAGCATTTTTAGCGAAAATCGGGTAAACCAGCAAAGGCATCGGCGATGAGATTCCCTAGAATGTTGTCTGACGACATACAACACATCGTATGACGGCATTCTCTTTCTTCATTCGCCAGACAAACCTGCTCGCCATGACTCGACCCCCTACCGTTACCGAACTGCGCGTTGTCCCCGTTGCCGGAAGCGACAGCATGTTGCTCAACCTGAGCGGCGCGCACAGCCCCTTCTTCACGCGCAACCTGGTCATCCTCAAGGACAGCGCCGGGCACGTCGGCGTGGGCGAGGTGCCGGGTGGCGAGTCGATCCGGCAGACGCTCGAAGACGCACGCTCGTATGTGGTCGGCCAATCGGTCGCCAACGTTCAGGCCATCCTGGGCGCCACGCGCCGCGCGTTCGCCGATCGCGACGCCGGGGGCCGCGGCTTGCAAACCTTCGACCTGCGCACGACGATTCACGCCGTCACCGCGCTGGAAGCCGCGCTGCTAGACCTGTTAGGGCAGCACCTCGAAGTCCCTGTCGCGGCACTGCTGGGCGAAGGTCAGCAACGCAGTGAAGTCGCCATGCTCGGCTATCTGTTCTTTATCGGCGACCGACACGCGACCGACCTGCCCTATCAGGGCAATACCAACGCGCGCGACGACTGGGAGCGCGTACGCACGGAAGTCGCGATGACACCCGATGCGGTCGTCCGTCTCGCAGAGGCCGCCCACGCTCGCTACGGCTTCCAGGACTTCAAACTCAAGGGCGGCGTGCTGGAAGGCGACGCGGAGATCGAAGCGGTCACCGCGCTCGCCAAACGCTTCCCGCAAGCACGCGTGACGCTCGATCCGAATGGCGCATGGTCACTCGCTGAAGCGGTACGCCTTTGCCGCGACAAGCACGACGTGCTCGCCTACGCCGAAGATCCTTGCGGCGCAGAGAACGGTTACTCAGGCCGCGAGGTCATGGCCGAATTCCGTCGTGCTACCGGCTTGCCGACGGCCACCAACATGATTGCGACGGACTGGCGTCAGATGGGTCACGCGATCCAGTTGCAGTCGGTCGACATTCCGTTGGCAGACCCGCATTTCTGGACGATGCAGGGCTCCGTGCGCGTCGCGCAGATGTGCCACGATTGGGGCCTGACGTGGGGCTCGCACTCGAACAATCACTTCGATGTCTCACTCGCGATGTTCACGCACGTGGCTGCCGCCGCCCCCGGCAGAATCACTGCGATCGACACGCACTGGATCTGGCAGGACGGCCAGTACCTCACGAAGCACCCATTGCAAATCGTCGGCGGACACGTTCAGGTGCCGACCGCACCGGGCCTCGGCGTCACACTCGACATGGACGCCGTGGAAGCCGCCCACGCGCTATACCTCGAACACGGTCTGGGCGCACGCGACGACAGCGTCGCCATGCAATACCTCATTGGAGACTGGAAATTCGACCCCAAGCGGCCCTGTCTGGTGCGCTGATCGAGTCAAATCAGGGCAGCGCGGATCGAAAATCCGCGTCGCCCTGTCATCGACAGAGCGCAATGCGCCTGAATTGCGGATTTCCGAAAAATAGCGCGAAAAAACCGCACGCAGCGATGAGACAACGTCAATAGGGAAGAAAACGATATCGGAGCGCCCCAAAAGCCTCATTGCAAGGCTTCGAAACAAGAGCGAAATAAACCTCTCCGGGGATAAAAAAAGCCCAGGCATCAGCCTGGGCTTTCTTCGTTTGGCGGAGCGGACGGGGCTCGAACCCGCGACCCCCGGCGTGACAGGCCGGTATTCTAACCAACTGAACTACCGCTCCAAACTTGCTACGGCATCGTGATGTCACTCACTTTGCTTTCCTGCTCGTTGTCCGGCATTGCCGCGTTTTCACGCGCAGATGACCGAACTTCGTAGGTTTTGGCGGAGCGGACGGGGCTCGAACCCGCGACCCCCGGCGTGACAGGCCGGTATTCTAACCAACTGAACTACCGCTCCAAAACCGACAAAAAAACCCGCCTAACTTTCAGCGGGCTTTACGCCACCAACTGCTTGGCATTTTCAAACTGATACCGACTCGCTACCGGCACCAATTCTGGCGTCCCCTAGGGGATTCGAACCCCTGTACTCACCGTGAAAGGGTGATGTCCTAGGCCTCTAGACGAAGGGGACAAAATCGTCAAAACTTTGTCTGTTTCGCTTTACTGCATTTCGCGAAGAACGCTATTCTAAACAACATTTCTTCGCTTGTGAAGCTTTATTTTCAAGTTTTTTGCATCGTTTTTGCAAGAATCTTGCTTGTCCGACGCAGCCTGAAAATCAAGCTTCTGAACCCGTGGTGGAGGTAAGCGGGATCGAACCGCTGACCTCTTGCATGCCATGCAAGCGCTCTCCCAGCTGAGCTATACCCCCCGAACAGAGAAATGAGATTCTAATGACAAACCCATTTCCTGTAAATACCTTTCTCGCATTTTTTCCGCATTATTTTGCCGATCCGTGCGATGGATGAAAAAACGGCGACTCCGGAGAATCGCCGTTTTTCCTTGCCATGGCGGCGTGCACGAGGCGCGCCGCCAGGCTCATGCCAACGCCGGCATTACTGGGCGTCGCCTTCGCGCTTCACGATCGCCGGGCTGCCCTGCTTTTCATCTTCGGTCAGTGCCTTGTGCGACAGGCGCAGACGGCCCTTGTCGTCCTGTTGGATCACCTTCACACGCACCGGCTGACCTTCCTTCAGGTAGTCGTTGATGTTGTTGATGCGCTCGTTCAGGATTTCCGAGATGTGCAGCAGACCGTCCTTGCCCGGGAGCACCGAGACAATCGCGCCGAACTCGAGAAGCTTCAGCACAGTGCCGTCGTACACCTGGCCCACTTCGACTTCCACGGTAATCAGCTCGATGCGACGCTTCGCCTCGGCAATACCTTCAGCGCTCGGGCTGGCGATCGTCACCACGCCGTCGTCCGAGATGTCGATGCTCGTGCCGGTTTCTTCCGTCAGTGCACGGATCACCGAACCACCCTTGCCGATCACGTCGCGGATCTTTTCCGGGTTGATCTTGATGGTGACCATGCGCGGCGCGAATTCCGACAGCTCCGTGCGTACGCCCGACTGGGCTTCCGCCATCTTGCCGAGAATGTGCAGACGGCCTTCCTTGGCTTGCGCCAGGGCGACCTGCATGATTTCCTTCGTGATGCCCTGGATCTTGATGTCCATCTGCAGTGCGGTCACGCCATTCGACGTACCGGCCACCTTGAAGTCCATGTCGCCCAGGTGATCTTCGTCGCCGAGAATGTCGGTGAGCACGGCAAACTTGTTGCCGTCAAGGATCAGGCCCATGGCGATACCGGCGACCGGCGCGGTCATCGGCACACCGGCATCCATCATGGCGAGGCTGCCGCCGCAAACCGATGCCATCGACGACGAACCGTTCGACTCGGTGATTTCCGACACCACACGCACGGTGTAGCCGAAATCATCCGCGCCCGGCAGGCATGCCACGAGGGCGCGCTTGGCCAGACGGCCGTGACCGATTTCGCGACGCTTGGGCGAACCCACGCGACCCGTTTCGCCCGTCGAGAACGGCGGGAAGTTGTAGTGCAGCATGAAGCGATCGCGATACTCGCCTTGCAGCGCGTCGATGATCTGCTCGTCGCTCTTGGTACCCAGCGTGGCCACCACGAGCGCCTGCGTTTCGCCGCGCGTGAACAGCGCCGAACCGTGGGCACGCGGCAGAACGCCGGTGCGGATCGAGATCGGACGCACGGTACGCGTGTCGCGGCCGTCGATACGCGGCTCGCCCGCGAGAATCTGGCTACGCACGATCTTGGCTTCCAGATCGAACAGGATGTTGCCGACTTCGATGTCGTCCGGAGCGGCTTCGCCCTTGGCGCTCGCGGCTTCCGCCAGCTTGGCGATGACGTCGCTGGTCACGGCACGCAGTTGTTGCGTACGCGCTTGCTTTTCACGCGTCTGGTAAGCGGCGCGCAGTTGACTTTCCGCCAGCTCGGTCACTTGTGCGATCAGCGCTTCGTTCTTGGCCGCCGGCGCCCATTCCCACTCGGCCTTGCCGCCGTCACGCACCAGGTCGTGAATGGCGTTGATCGCCGTTTGCATTTGCTCGTGGCCGAACACCACGGCGCCCAGCATCACATCTTCCGGCAACTCCTGGGCTTCCGATTCGACCATCAGCACGGCTTGTTCCGTACCGGCGACGACCAGGTCGAGCTTCGACTTGGCGATCTGCTCGCGCGACGGGTTGAGCACGTACTGGCCGTCGATGTAGGCAACGCGTGCGGCACCGACCGGGCCGTTGAACGGCAGACCCGAGATGGACAGGGCAGCCGAAGCGCCAATCAGGGCCGGGATATCGGCCGGCACGTCCGGGTTCAGCGAGACGACCTGCACCACGACCTGGACTTCGTTGTAGAAGCCTTCCGGGAACAGCGGGCGGATCGGACGGTCGATCAGGCGCGACGTGAGCGTTTCGCTTTCCGACGGACGGCCTTCACGCTTGAAGAAGCCACCCGGGATCTTGCCGGCGGCGTAAGTCTTTTCCAGATAGTCGACGGTCAGCGGGAAGAAATCCTGACCTGCCTTGGCCTTCTTGGCACCCACCACCGTGGCGAGCACAACGGTATCGTCCATGTCGACGAGCACGGCACCGGATGCCTGACGGGCAATCTCACCGGTCTCCATGCGAACCGTGTTTTGTCCCCATTGGAAAGACTTCACGACTTTATTGAACATTTGCACTCCTATATCGAATCGCGCGAATGCAGCAGCGGCGCGATATCGCTGCCGGGGTGATCCCGACGCCTTACAGGGGGGAGTGTTATGCCATTCCAGCGTTGCCCGGCGTGTTGCCGTGCGTGTCAGAGGCGACCCTGGAATGACACAAGCCCTGCTTGCCGACGAGGCCCCGTAAACCGGGAACCGGGCCCCGGCACAACGGCCGGGTTGACCGCCTGAAAGACGTCCTCATGACATCCGTCAGGCAGCGCCCAAAAACAAAATGCCTGCATCAGCACGCTGATACAGGCATCTCGTCGCAATCGTAATCGCTTACTTACGCAGACCCAGCTTCTCGATCAGGGCGCGGTAGCGGTCCGCATCCTTGCCCTTGAGGTAATCGAGCAGCTTGCGGCGGCGGCTCACCATGCGCAGCAGACCGCGGCGGCTGTGGTGATCCTTCATGTGGGCCTTGAAGTGCGGCGTGAGTTCGTTGATGCGCGTGGTCAGCAGCGCAACTTGCACTTCGGGCGATCCGGTATCGTTGGCGGCGCGGGCGAATTGCGCCACGACATCCGACTTCTTGGTGTTTTCGACAGTCATTTGATTTCCTTGGGATACATACACGCGGTCACGGAAGAACGGCCGTGCCGTGAACTTTCAAAACCATGCGCGGCGTTACCGCACATAAACAAAACTGCAAGTGCGCGATTATACGGGAGTTGGCATTCCGACGCCACAGTTTTCCACCGCTGGCCGCCTCGGGCGGGCCTGAACGCCGGATTCAGCCATCGAAAATCGAGATATTTGCTGAACAATCGTGAAAATATCAGCCGATTATCTGGAAAATCATGACAAATCGGCGAGCAGCACGCCTCCCGCCCCTCTCCCGCACACCCGGCCAAGTCAGCGCTGGCGAGCCATCCGGCAGGTACTGGGCAGCGCCACCTTGCTCGCAGGCAACTCCATCACCGTCTTGAACCCGAAGCCCGAACCCTCGTTGTCGAACTTCACACCCGGCTCTCCCGCACGACGCATCACGGAGACATACAGCGGCTCGATCATCTGATGGTCGTTCGCGCGCATCCAGGCGTCTGCGGGTGCCTCGCGAATCCGGCGATTCTCGAGCGCGCGCGCCACCATCGTCACATCGATGGTCCCCGCCTGCTCGAGTGCGGCGGCGATCATGTCGATCATCACGCTCATGCGCAGCAGCGGATAGTCGTCGCGCGCCTCCGGATAACGCGCGCGAAACGCCTTGTAGAACGCATCCGATGCCTCGCCGCCCACGTTGGGGTGCCACTCCGCCACCGCATAGACACGTCCCACGCCCGCCTCGCCCAAGGCCGCCGGGGCGCCAAGCGCGTTACCGTAGAACGTGTAGAACTTGAGCTCCATCCCCTGTTCGCGGGCCGCCTTGACGAGCAGCGTGAGATCGTTGCCCCAACTGCCCGTGACCACCGTATCGGCGCCCGCTGCGCGAATACGGGCGAGATAGGGGGTGAAATCCTTCACGCGCCCGACCGGGCTGAACTGCTCGCCCACGATCTGCACGTCAGGGCGCTTTGCACCGATCATCTGACGGGCCAGCCCCGCGACCTGCCGCCCGAAGCTGTAGTCCTGATTGAGCAGGTAGACCTTCTGGATGCTCGAATCTGCCTTGATGGCTTCGGTCAGCGCCTGCATGCGCATGGCGGCATTGGCGTCGAACGCGAAATGCCAGAAGCTGCACTGCTCGTTGGTGAGGGCCGTGTCGACGGCCGAGTAGTTGAAGAACAGCATGCGCTGCCCCGGCTCGCGCGCATTTCGCTTGTTGACGGCGTCGATCAGTGCTGATGCGACCGCCGAGCTATTGCCCTGCAAGACGAACGGAATGCCCAGATCGCCGGCGGCCTTGAGCTGCACCAGGCTATCTTCGACTGCGCCCTTGCTGTCGAACACCGTCAGTTCGAGCGGATGGGCGCCATCGCGCAACTTCACCCCGCCGCGCGCGTTCACGCGGTCGATCGCGAAGCGCAAATTGCGCTCGACCATGGCACCGGCGTTGCCGAACGGGCCGCTCATCCCTTCGATGAGCGCGAAGCGGATCGGCGGCGCCGCTTGCGCAAGGCCGGCGGCGGCCAACAAGCCGACAGCGCACAAAACCGCGCACGAGCGCGCCAGCAAGACTTGAACTTTCATCGAGGCCCCATTGACTGTCTCGGCGCGCATCATAACGTCCCGGTCTGCAAGCGGCAAGCCGAGATGCCCCACGATGAGGCGCACAGCGGTATGCTATCGGCATGCCGCCCTGCGGCCTTTTTTTCCACTGACGCGAGGCCATCCATGAAGCATCTCCCCCGGGCACGCGCGGGCATCGTACCCCCGAAAACCTCTGCCACCGCCTCGTGCGCCACACGCCACGTCGCGGCCCTGCGCTGGCTCGCGAGCAGCGCACTCGCCCTGTCGCTGAGCGCTTGTTACACGCCCGCCTGGCAGCAACTGCCGCCAAGCACGTCTGCGGCCGACGTACAGGCCCAACTGGGCAAGCCGAAGGAAGTCTACCCGCTCGCCCCGGGCGTGACCCGCTGGCTGTATCCGACCAAGCCATTCGGCGAAGAGACGATCGCCGCAGATTTCGACGCGCAGGGCCGCCTGCTGCGCACCGCGCAAGTCCTCTCGACCCCCGAGTTCAACAAGGTCGAGATCGACAAATGGACGAAAACCGACGTATTGCATCACTTCGGCGAGCCCGTCGAGACGTCGTACTTTCCCCTCATGAAGCGTGAAGTCTGGACCTACCGCTTCAAGCAGGACGACGCCTGGTTCTCGATGATGAACTTCTACTTCGACGCTGACGGCGTCGTCAAAACCACGCAGGTCAGCCCCGACCCGCTGCACGAAAAGCGCGACAACAACCTGTTCTGACGTCGCCTCAGGCGCCGCCGATAACGAAACGCCCGCATGCCGGACTTCCCGGTGCGGGCGTTTTGTTTTGCCGGGTATCGCATCCATCAACGCGACAGCCGCAGCAACCGGAGTTCAGTAACCGGTGTGAGGCAACCGGTGTGCGGCAACCGTTACGGCGTGAGTTGCGGGTTGAGCTTCTCGGCCTTCGAATACAGCTTGTTGAGCGCCGACAGATATGCCTTGGCCGATGCCGCAACGATATCCGGGTCGGTGCCCACGCCGTTCACGATGCGCCCGCCCTTCGACAGCCGCACCGTCACCTCACCTTGCGACTGGGTACCGGTCGTGATGGCGTTGACCGAGTACAACAACTGCTCGGCACCGCTTTGCACTTGCGATTCGATGGCATTGAGCACGGCGTCGACCGGGCCGTTGCCTTGCGCTTCGCCCACGAGTTCCTTGCCCTGCGCGGTGAAGACCACACGGGCGCTCGGACGCTCCCCGGTCTCGGAATGCTGCGCCATCGACACGAGATAGAAATGTTCGCCGCCCTCGGCCTGGGCTTCGTTCGAGACGATGGCCAGAATGTCTTCGTCGAAGATTTCGGACTTCTGGTCGGCCAACTCCTTGAAGCGTGTGAACGCGGCGTTCACGTCCTGCTCCGACTCCATCTCGATGCCCAACTCTTGCAAGCGCTGCTTGAACGCATTGCGGCCCGAGAGCTTGCCGAGCACGATCTTGTTGGCGGTCCAGCCCACATCTTCCGCACGCATGATCTCGTAGGTGTCGCGCGCTTTGAGCACGCCGTCCTGGTGGATGCCCGAGGCGTGAGCAAACGCGTTCGCGCCCACCACCGCCTTGTTCGGCTGGACGTTGAAACCCGTGATCTGCGAGACGAGCTTCGAGGCCGGCACGATCTGCGTCGTATCGATGCCGAGCTCCAGACCGAAGTAATCCTTGCGGGTCTTGAGCGCCATCACGACTTCTTCGAGCGACGTATTGCCGGCGCGCTCGCCCAGACCGTTGATCGTGCACTCGATCTGACGCGCCCCGCCCAACTGCACGCCCGCCAGCGAGTTCGCCACGGCCATGCCGAGGTCGTTGTGGCAGTGGACCGACCAGACCGCTTTGTCCGAATTTGGCACCCGCTCGCGCAGCGTACGCACGAGCTGACCGTAGAGTTCCGGCACGCCGTAGCCGACGGTATCGGCCACGTTGATGGTCGTGGCGCCCTCATGGATGACGGCTTCGAGTACCCGGCACAGGAAGTCCAGATCCGAGCGGCTGCCGTCTTCCGGCGAGAATTCGATGTTATCGGTGAACTGACGCGCATAGCGCACCGCCAGCTTCGCCTGCTCGAACACCTGATCCGGGCTCATGCGCAGCTTCTTTTCCATGTGAAGCGGCGACGTGGCGATGAACGTGTGAATACGCGACGAGTTCGCCCCCTTGAGCGCCTCGGCCGCACGGGCGATATCGCGATCGTTGGCACGGGCGAGCGAGCAGACCGTGCTGTCCTTGATGATGCCGGCGATGGCCTGAATGGACTCGAAGTCGCCGTTCGAGCTGGCGGCAAAGCCCGCTTCGATGACGTCCACGCGCAGACGCTCCAGTTGACGGGCGATGCGAATCTTCTCATCGCGCGTCATCGACGCGCCCGGCGACTGTTCACCGTCGCGCAAGGTCGTATCGAAAATGATCAGCTTATCGGCCATGACTTTCTCCTGTGGGGATCTTGTAGGGTTCAGTTTGTTCTTGGTGTCTTGATGTCTTGAGGCGGCGTATTGCGGCGTATTGCGGCGTATTCGCGTGCCGAAGGACGCCTTTGCGCGACTATCGGCATTGCGTCATAACGCAAGCCAGGCAAGCCACGCGGGCCATGGGGCATCGTACGAGCGGGCAACTACCGGGAGGGAATCAGCGCGCGACGCGCTTGCAGACATGGCCGGCCCGCAGGCGGAAAAAGCGGCGCGGCGGCATAGCGTTGGCGGTGCGAGAGGAAGGCCCGAAGCCGGGGTGACGCCTGAAATCATGAGCGCCAATATAGTCGCAATCGGGTGATTTCGCAACGCGCGGAGCGGGCCGCAAGCCGCGTGCGCACGAGCGCACACGAGCGCACACGAGCGCCGCGGGACTGCCCGCGCCCAGACGAAACAGCCCGGCACGGGGCCGGGCTGGAGATGGCGATTCGCGCCTGCGGATCAGGGCGATCCGGTCGATCAGAGCGATCAGGCCGGTGGAATGCGCAGCACCTGTCCCGGATAGATCCTGTCCGGGCTGGAAAGCATCGGCTTGTTGGCTTCGAAGATGGCGTTGTACTTGTTGGCGTCGCCGTAGACCTTCTTCGAGATGGCCGACAGCGTGTCGCCCTTCTCTACGGTGTGATAAGTCGACTCGGCCGAGGCCGTCGATACCGACATCTTGTCGTCCACCTTCTCGACGCCCTTCACGTTGCCGCAGCAAAGCAGAATCTTTTCCTTGGTCGCCTGATCGGCCGCCACGCCAAACACCGTCACGGTGCGCGAGGCGCCATCGAACGTCACGGTCAGACCGGTCGCGTCCAGATTCTGCGTCTTGATGTAGTTCTCGATGGCGTCGGCCGCCTTGCGGTTGGCGTCATCCGCATCGGGGCCCGGTGCGGGGGCCTCGGCCGCCTGTGCCTTGTTGCCCAAAAGCGCTTCGCCTGCGTCTTTCACGAAGTCCAGAATGCCCATGATTTCTCCTTCGTCACGTAGAACAACGGAAACGGCGCCGGAGCCCGCCGGATTTGCCACGACATGCCCGGGCCAGGGGGTACTTCTGAGCCTGCATTCGCAAGACTACAGCATCGCCGTGCAGATCCCCCCGAGAACACTGACAGACAGATGTGACAAGGGGCGTACCGAGACGCCCCTTGTACCGACTCACTTACTCGTCGACTTCGCCGAAAATGCGCTGCCGGCGGCCCTTCAGGAAACGGAATCCCCAGAGCACATAGCCGGAAATGCTGTACAGGCAGAACATCCCGAAGAGCACCAGCGGCGGGTCGGACGACACCAGAATGAAGCCGACCATGAAGAGCAGCACCACGCCGAACGACACGCGCTGACGCACATCGAGCGCCTTGCCGCTGTAGAACGGCGCATTCGACACCATCGACATGCCCGCGTAGATCGTCAGGCCGAAAGCCACCCACGGCATCCAGAAGACGTTGACCGGCAGCTTGTTGTCGATCGTGATCCACACGAAGCCCGCAATGAGCGCCGCCGCCGCCGGGCTTGCCAGCCCCTGGAAGAAGCGCTTGTCGACCACGCCGATGTTCGTATTGAAGCGTGCGAGCCGCAAGGCCGCCCCCGCCACATAGACAAACGCCGCGAGCCAGCCCCACTTGCCGATCTCGTGGAGAATCCATTCGTACATCACCAGTGCCGGCGCAACGCCGAACGAGGTCATGTCCGAGAGCGAATCGTATTGCTCACCAAACGCGCTCTGCGTGTTGGTCATGCGGGCTACGCGCCCGTCCATGCCATCGAGCACCATGGCAAAGAAAATCGCGATCGCGGCCTGTTCGAAGCGGTCGTTCATGGCTTGCACGATCGCGAAGAAGCCGCAGAACAGCGCAGCGGTCGTGAAAGCGTTGGGGAGCAGGTAGATACCGCGGTTGCGGGGGCGCACCGGCAGATCGTCCTCCACACTCGGGTCGTGGTCTTCGTTCATCGATGGCTCTGCGGATGGGTTCTTGTGACGGCGGAACGGCGAGAGATGTCTGACATTGTTGCGCAAGCGGCCGCGATGGTTTTCCGGCATCTGTACCTCCTTGACGATGCTGAGACTGCGGGCGAACCCGCGACGGATCACCGCTATTGGAACGCGAGAAGCGAAAGCAGTTGCAGGCCGCGACACAGCGACGCACGACTTGACGTCACATCGCCGCTCGCGGCCGGGTTTCCGGGTGCGTGGCTGGCTTACAGCTCGGCGAGAATCGTCGAGGTGGCCGAGACCTTGTCGCCGATCGCCACGCGCGGGCGCGAGCCCAACGGCAGGTAGACGTCGACACGCGAGCCGAAACGGATGAAGCCGTAGCGCTGACCGCGCGAGAGCGTATCGCCCGGCTTCACATAGCACAGGATCCGGCGTGCGATGAGCCCGGCGACCTGCACGCTCGTGACGATCTGACCACCCACGTCGATCACCAGCGCATTACGCTCGTTCTCGAGCGATGCCTTGTCGAGATCGGCGTTGAAAAAACGTCCCGGGAAATATTCCACCTTGGTCACCGTGCCGTCAACCGGGGCACGATTCGAGTGAACATTGAAGACGTTCATGAACACGCTGATCTTCAGCGCTTCACGACCTGCATAGGGGTCCTGCGTGGTTTCGATGGCCACGATGCGGCCGTCGGCCGGCGAGAGCACGGCGCCTGCCTGTTGCGGCACCTGACGCGGCGGATCCCGGAAGAACTGCAGAACAAACAGGGCGATCACCCAGAACGGCGCGGCCCAAAACACGCCAGCCATGAAATGCACGACGAGCGCGACGGCGACGGCAATACCCAGGAAGGGCCAGCCCTCACGGGCAATGATCGGGTGAGGATAATTCATGCGATTGAACTCGCGTCCTTGGTAAAACGGTTGAGTGAGCGGGTCGACCTGCTTTGGGCCAAACCGTGGCGTGGCGGCATTGTAGCAATGCGCGCGGCGCGGCGGCATTTTTTCCCCATTCGACACGTTCGCGTCACAAAGGCAAAGCCGGTGAGTGCTCACGACCGCCTTGCGGGAACGCCGTCGAAACGCCGCCGAATCGGCGCCAACACGAAAAAGGCCGCCCGCCTTGCCATAGCAATCGCTACGGCAAAACGGACGGCCCGACGCAACGGCTCACGCAATGATGCACATCACGCGCTCACCGCGCTGTGCCGTGAGCCGACGATGCAGACACCCGACAAGGCCTGGGCGTACGCACCGTGCGGCGCGTCGTACTTAGTTCTTCGACTGGTCGACGAGCTTGTTCTTGGCGATCCACGGCATCATCGCGCGCAGCTTGCCGCCGACTTGCTCGATCTGGTGCTCGGCCGTGATACGACGACGCGAGATCAGGGTCGGGGCGCCAGCCTTGTTTTCCAGAATGAACGACTTGGCGTACTCGCCCGTCTGGATGTCGGTCAGGCACTGCTTCATCGCCTTCTTCGTCTCTTCCGTCACGACGCGCGGGCCGGTGACGTACTCACCGTACTCGGCGTTGTTCGAGATCGAGTAGTTCATGTTGGCGATGCCGCCTTCGTAGATCAGGTCGACGATCAGCTTGAGTTCGTGCAGGCACTCGAAGTAGGCCATTTCCGGCGCGTAGCCGGCTTCGACCAGCGTCTCGAAACCCGCCTTGATCAGCTCGACGGTACCGCCGCACAGCACGGCTTGTTCGCCGAACAGGTCGGTTTCGGTTTCTTCGCGGAAGTTCGTTTCGATGATGCCGGCACGGCCGCCGCCGTTAGCCGCTGCGTACGACAGGGCGATGTCGCGAGCCGCGCCCGACTTGTCTTGCGCCACGGCGATCAGGTGGGGCACGCCGCCGCCTTGCGAGTACGTCGAGCGCACCGTGTGGCCCGGGGCCTTCGGGGCGATCATGATGACGTCGAGGTCAGCACGCGGGATCACGCAGCCGTAGTGCACGTTGAAGCCGTGCGCGAAGGCCAGTGCAGCGCCTTCCTTGATGTTCGCGTGCACTTCGTTCTTGTACACGTCGCCGATCTGCTCGTCCGGCAGCAGCATCATGACGATATCTGCCGACTTCACGGCTTCTGCCACTTCCTTGGTGTTCAGGCCGGCATTGACCGCCTTGTTCCACGAAGCGCCGTTCTTGCGCAGACCGACCGTCACATTCACGCCGCTGTCCTTCAGGTTCTGAGCGTGGGCGTGGCCCTGCGAGCCGTAACCGATGATCGTGACTTGTTTGCCCTTGATGAGGGAGAGGTCGGCGTCTTTGTCGTAGAAAACTTTCATTTGGAATTGTCCCGTAATGCCAAAAAATAACTGAAATCAGAATGGATCGAAATCCGCTTACCGCGTTGCCGTTGCCGGTCAGACCTTCAGGATGCGCTCACCGCGCCCGATGCCCGAGCCACCGGTACGAACCGTCTCGAGAATCGCCGTACGATCCAGCCCTTCGATGAAGGCGTCGAGCTTCGACGAATTCCCCGTGAGTTCGATCGTGTAGGTCTTTTCAGTAACGTCAATGATGCGGCCGCGGAAAATATCCGACATCCGCTTCATCTCTTCTCGCTCCTTGCCCACTGCGCGAACCTTGATGAGCATCAGCTCGCGCTCGATGTGGGCCCCTTCGGTCAGATCGACCACCTTCACCACCTCGATGAGCCGGTTCAGGTGCTTGGTGATCTGCTCGATGATGTCGTCAGAGCCTGTCGTGACCACCGTCATGCGCGAGAGCGACCGGTCTTCGGTCGGCGCAACGGTGAGGGTCTCGATATTGTAGCCACGCGCCGAGAAAAGGCCGACCACGCGTGACAGTGCGCCCGGCTCGTTCTCGAGCAAAACAGAAATAATGTGCCTCATGGTGTATCCCGGATTGTCCTGGTGTGGGGCGTCGCACCCGCGCCGGCCTTACTGGCGGCGACGCACGGCGCGCCTCTGTTTACAGATCTTCCGAACCGAGCAGCATCTCGCTGATGCCCTTGCCCGCCTGAACCATCGGCCAGACGTTTTCGGTGGGATCCGTTTGGAAATCCATGAATACCGTACGATCCTTCAGGCGCATCGCCTCGCGCAGTGCCGGCTCGACGTCCGACGACTTCTCGATGCGCATGCCCACATGACCGTACGCCTCGGCGAGCTTCACGAAGTCCGGCAGCGCGTCCATGTACGAACTGGAATAGCGCTTGCTGTATTCGATCTGCTGCCACTGGCGAACCATGCCCAGATAGCGGTTGTTGAGCGACAGAATCTTGATCGGCGTGCGGTATTGCAGGCACGTCGAGAGTTCCTGAATGCACATCTGGATGGAGCCTTCGCCAGTGATACAGGCGACTTCGGCATCCGGATGCGCCATCTTCACGCCCATGGCTGCCGGCAGGCCGAAGCCCATCGTGCCCAGACCGCCCGAGTTGATCCAGCGGCGCGGCTTGTTGAAGCGATAGTATTGCGCGGCCCACATCTGGTGCTGACCGACGTCCGAGCACACGAAGGCTTCGCCGTCGGTGAGCTTCCAGTACGTCTCGACCACATGTTGCGGCTTGATGATCTCGCTCTCGCGATCGAAGGCGAGGCAATCGCGCGAACGCCATTGCTCGATCTGCTTCCACCAGTCGGCGAGTGCCGCGGTATCCGGACCATGCTCGGCCGTTTGCAGATTTTCGATCATCTCGCTCAGCACTTCCTTCACGTCGCCGACGATCGGGATGTCGACCTTCACACGCTTGGAAATCGACGACGGATCGATATCGACGTGGATGATCTTGCGTGCGGCCGAGGAGAAGTGTTCCGGATTGCCGATCACACGGTCGTCGAAGCGCGCACCGATGGCGATGAGCACGTCGCAGTGCTGCATGGCCATGTTGGCTTCGTACGTGCCATGCATGCCGAGCATGCCGAGGAACTTGGGATCGCTCGCGCGATACCCGCCCAGGCCCATGAGCGTGTTGGTCACCGGATAGCCGAGCAGATCGCAGAACTGGTTCAGTTCCTTCGATGCATCGGCCAGAATGATGCCGCCGCCGGTGTAGATATAGGGACGCTTGGCCGAGAGCAGCAGGCTCATCGCCTTGCGGATCTGACCCGAGTGGCCCTTCGTGACCGGATTGTACGAGCGCAGCGACACCGACTTCGGATACTCGAAGCGGCAGCGCGCCTTGGACACGTCCTTCGGAATATCGACCAGCACCGGACCCGGACGGCCCGTCTTGGCGATGTAGAAGGCTTTCTTGATGGTGGCGGCGAGATCGCGCACGTCCTTCACGAGGAAGTTGTGCTTGACGCACGGACGCGTAATGCCGACCGTGTCGCACTCCTGGAAGGCGTCCTGACCGATGGCGGCCGTGGGCACCTGCCCGGTGATGATGACGAGCGGAATCGAATCCATGTACGCCGTGGCAATGCCGGTGACCGCATTGGTCACACCGGGGCCAGACGTCACGAGGCACACGCCGACTTTGTCGGTGGAACGCGAGTAAGCGTCGGCCGCGTGCACGGCTGCCTGCTCATGGCGCACCAGAATGTGCTGGATCTTGTCCTGCTTGTAGAGTTCGTCGTAGATGTAGAGAACCGAACCGCCGGGATAACCCCACAGATGTTCGACTCCCTCTTCCTGAAGCGAGCGCACGAGAATTTCGGCGCCAATCATGTCTTCGGAAGTATTTTGGTGGCGTGTAGCGTCCGCCTCGGAGAATTCCGCGCTTGGCATGTTCATCGTCGACCTTTCAAAGTTTCGGCAAAAATTTTGATCGGGTGCTCTCCCCGCGAACTTGTGGTTCGGGCTCAAGCTGCGCGTCTGAATGATGGACACCCCGGATAGGCGTGCCGATATTGAGACAATCACAGATATTGCGAACTGGCAACCTTACCGGTTCGCAGCAAAATGGTCAAGCGAGTTTATGCATTTGCAGCATGATTGCGAAGTCGGGTTCGCAAAAAGCGCGCAGAACGTTCGCAGAATTCTCATGGCGAGCGCCAAGCCGCCCCACGCTGGGGCACAATCTTCACATCATAGGAACCCGGGGCGTGCGGCGACGTCGTAACGCGACACCACCGGAAGCAAAAGCGGTTACAGCGAAGCGCGTTTTTGGTAGCATCCGCTCCGACTACGCAAATTTTACGTAATCTTTACGCTTACACGGCATTTCACAGGCGCAGCGGTTGACGCTGCGTGTACCCCACCGGATGGCATCTGACAAGGAACTGGCGGATTTTCTCGCGGGCATCGAACGGCGCGCCTTCAAGCAGGCCGTCTATGCCGTTCGCGACGACGAGGCCGCCCTCGATATCGTTCAGGATGCGATGATCCGCCTGGCCGAGAAGTACGGCGACAAGCCGCCGGCCGATCTGCCGCTGCTGTTCACGCGCATCCTCCAGAACACGATTCACGACTATTTCCGCCGGCAAAAGGTGCGTAACACCTGGGTCACGCTATTCTCGAATCTCGCCGGCCCCGGCGACGACGAGCGAGACGATTACGACCCGCTGGAAACCTTGCTGGGCGAGGACGGGTCTGTGCAGACAGAGAGCAGCGAAGACTCTGTTTCGCGTGCTGAAATCCTCTCCATCATCGAGACGGAAATACAGAAACTACCGACACGTCAACGAGAAGCCTTCCTCATGCGTTACTGGGAAGACATGGACGTTGCCGAGACCGCCGCCACGATGGGGTGCTCGGAAGGCAGCGTCAAGACGCACTGTTCGCGTGCGACACACGCGTTGGCACAGTCGTTGAAGGCAAAAGGGATCAGGTTATGAGTCACGATCTGGAAACGAGGGAAATCCGCTTCGCAAATCGCGTGCGGCGTGCGTTGGACGAAGCGTCCGACACGCCGTCGCCGAATATTGCGGCCCGGCTGGCCGCCGCTCGCCAGCAGGCGCTCGCGCGCAAAAAGCCGGAACCGGTGGCCGTTGTGCAACCGGCGCTGGTGCTCGCGGGTGTGGGCGCCATGCAATCGCCGGACATCGGCGGGCCGCGTCGCGCGTTCGACAAACTGGGCCGTCTGGGCCTGTTGTGGCCGCTCGCCGCGCTGGTGATCGGTCTGGCGGGTATCGCGTACTGGGAACATCAGCAACACATTCAGGATCTGGCAGACATCGATGCTGCCGTATTGAGCGACGAACTACCGCTGTCGGCCTATGCCGACCACGGTTTCAACGCGTATTTGAAGCGTGCCCAGTAGTTCCCCCACTCAAGACAGCCCTGTGACGCGACGCAACGTACTTTTTCTGGTCGCCGCGCTAGTCGTGGCCGCGCTCGCCGGCACGGCAGCGCTGCGCCGCTCGCAAGCCCCGGAACCGGTGTCCGATGCGCCGCCGCTCATCTCCGGCACGTCCGCGCCCAGTGCGGCCGGCCCGGCCAGTGCGCCCGTCGGCAGTCTTTCGAGCGATGCCGCGACAGCAAGCAGCGCGTCGGCATCCGCCGCCATGGCGTCGCCCGGCGGCCTGTGGGCCAAGCTCACGCCGGCCCAGCAGGAGGCCCTCTCCCCGCTCGCGCAGAACTGGAATCGCATGAACGACCGTCAGCGCGACAAGTGGATCGAGATCGCCAAGCGCTTTCACACGCTGTCGCCCGAGGGCCGCAAGCGCCTGCACGACCGCATGGCCGACTGGGTAGGTCTGACGCCGGAGCAGCGCCAACTGGCACGCGAGAGCTATCAGAACGCCAAAGCGCTGCCGCCCGAGCGCAAAGCGCAGGTGTGGCAGCAGTACCAGCAACTCAGTGAAGAGCAAAAGAAGCGCCTGGCGGCCGACGACAAGAAGCTGGCCAACCGCCCCAACGTGGTCAGCGCTCCGCCATCGGGCCGTACCGGCGTGAAGAATCCG
>NZ_JAELTP010000731.1 GCF_016428915.1 Pandoraea sp. ASV26 | reverse complement strand
CAATTCTACAGCGCCATTCAACACTGAAGAAAAAGCCAAAGTAAGCCGCAAATTTCTCACTAATATTTACCGCTGGGGGACTTTTTTTTTTACCCTCGCCTTCACGCTTTTCTCTTTAATGAGGGCCCGCCCGACTAAGTGCGCCGTTCCAGCAGCAGACTAGGGTGAACTCGGGTTACCAGGGGGCCGAAGCGGTGAAGTTTGATGGCAGATACATTGCCACGAGTTGAAATGACTGCGCTTGATGGTGGGTGTGACGAGTATCTTTTAACATAATGCCAGGCATGAATCGTTTTTTTGCCAGCTGTCATCTATGTACCTCTCTGGTACTCTTCACTCCCTCGGGAGCCTGTCTCTTATACACATCTGACGCTGCCGACGAACCGTGGGGTGTGTGGGGGGG
>NZ_JAELTP010000729.1 GCF_016428915.1 Pandoraea sp. ASV26 | reverse complement strand
TGGGCTCGGAGATGTGTATAAGAGACAGGATGACGATAAATCGCTGCTCCCGGACGTAGATTGGTATGACGGGCGACATGTTTTGCTCAGTACTTGAGCCGAGGGCTGAAGGAAGCTGCTCTCGGATGGCGTCGAAGCTGTTGTTGCGGCCGATATAACGGCGTCGAGAGATACGCCAATCGGAACTTCTTCGGTTTCGGTTAGAGATAACGCCCCCTCTCTGCTACCAGGGTAGAGGGAGTGTGGTAGAAATGGCCCAAAAGTTGACTGCAAGTGGCTCGGTCCATCCAACGTTGTCATATAAGGTTGAAATGGAACAATGCTGGTTGGGAAGAATCCATGATCGTAGAAAGGCTCAATGCATTGATCGCGAAAACTAGTACAGCCCTGTCTCTTATACACA
>NZ_JAELTP010000728.1 GCF_016428915.1 Pandoraea sp. ASV26 | reverse complement strand
CCTTCCCCACCTAATCGACGACCTCTGAGCTACCACATGGACGGCCAGTTTCCGGCTGGCGAGACTCCCCCGCGCACAACCACTGCAGGGTATCGTCGCAGCTCGCTGTCTTCGCCGTTTGCGCAGAACCGCATGGCAGCTCACCCTCCTCTGCCACACCAACCGCAGCCACACTTTTATGGCGCGCCCGACCTCGAAATGCGTGCCGCTTCGCAGGCCGGGTTGAAAGCTGGTGACCGCGGCCTGTACTTTGGTTTTGATGCCCTGCCACGGACCGGCAATGTTTCTTCTGGGTCAGACAATGTTGTTCTGGCTGGCTATAGTGGAGGCCTGGATGTATATGCTATATCGAAAAGAGGATTGGAACCCATAGCATGTCTGAAGGGTTTGCGCGGTACCGTGC
>NZ_JAELTP010000727.1 GCF_016428915.1 Pandoraea sp. ASV26 | reverse complement strand
GTGCGTGCAGAGTGCTGGCTCCTGGTATCCGAATGTGCCATTGAGATAGCGAGGTTGAAGGAAGCCGGCGAAGCCGCTGTCGACGAGGTCGGACTTTTCCGGACTACCGGTCAAGTTTAGAGTAGAGCGGGAATTGGCGTCAAACATGTTGAGCCAGTTGCCGGACCGGCCGAGATACTTTTCGGCCTCGTCGGTTGTGTGCATCTCGCGTGCCATCTCGGCGATGCAAAAGTCATTGTACGAATACTCGATTGTGCGGGAAATGGATCGGGTAAAGATGCCTACGCCGTAGGGATCGTAATCATCGGTTGGGATGTAGCCAAGCTTCTTCCAGCTGTGAAGACCGCCTCGACCTTCAACTGTCCAAATGGGTGGTTCCTCTATTTCAGTGTTAGAGGCAAGGC
>NZ_JAELTP010000726.1 GCF_016428915.1 Pandoraea sp. ASV26 | reverse complement strand
ATGCTACACTTTTGATGCGTATCACATTATTCAGCAGCTCTATATAAGTACGGTGTCTTTTTTGCTAGATAGGATGGCCTTGATCGATCCGGGTCGCAGTTCGATGACATGTAAGCACTTAAACACGTCTAATGGTCCAACATTACGTCTTTTAGCAAGAAATGGCAACTACAGTATCATCGCAACCTTCTTAGCAATATGGTCCAAATCACGCACTTAACAAGTGGTCTTTCCTTTGATTATATCATAGAATCATGTTCAAGTGTATATACGCTATCATTCTAAAAAAATCATCCAAAGGCCCGCACACGCTTATGGGCTTATAAAAATCTAAAACAAGAAAAATAAATGCAAATGTAATATATAATGCTCTCAAATCTTCTCACCCTGGACTGCCTCTGCCT
>NZ_JAELTP010000725.1 GCF_016428915.1 Pandoraea sp. ASV26 | reverse complement strand
GTTTCGAGGTTGAGGCTTGGGCCTCGGTTGCTAGAAAACGGTTGTCCCCGCCCCCCGCCACGGCTGTTCCCGCCCGTGGGAGTGGAATTTTCAGTTTATTTAGCTGCACTGCAGAACCAATTTTTAAACACCTATGGCTGTTAAGAGAAAACCAAATTCGAAAGAAATTTTGCAAAATTCAAGTATATGTGGAAGTTGCGTCTATATCATTACCGGAAGACCAGACGGGAAACCTCGCTGCAGCAGGAAAAGGATAATCTAAGACAGCCCATCAGCTTATTGCTCCAGCGTCGTGACCGGCGCATTTGCTGCTGCCGTGGCCATTCAAACCTACAAAGGCGACTTTTCGCACATGATTATGGAACCGACTTCGCATGCGAGCGTTCATTGGATTTTGAACCACC
>NZ_JAELTP010000724.1 GCF_016428915.1 Pandoraea sp. ASV26 | reverse complement strand
AACTCAGACAGAAGCTTCTGGATGCGAGGGATACGGGTGGAACCACCGACCAGGACGATTTCGTCAACCTTGGACTTGTCGATGGCGGCGTCCTTGAGGACCTGGGCGACAGGCTCAAGAGTGCCAGAGAAAGCCTTGGAGTTGAGGTCCTCGAAACGGGCACGGGTGATGGTCATGGTGAAGTCCTCACCATCAAAGAGAGAGTCAATCTCAATGGTGGCCTGAGCACCGCTGGACAGGGTACGCTTGGCACGCTCGCAAGCAGTGCGGAGACGGCGGAGAGCACGAGCATCGCCGCTGATGTCCTTCTTGGACTTGCGAGCGAAGTCCTTGCGGGCGTGCTCTAGTAGGTTCGTGTCGAAGTCCTGTCCACCCAAGTGAGTGTCACCAGCGGTGGCCTTGAC
>NZ_JAELTP010000723.1 GCF_016428915.1 Pandoraea sp. ASV26 | reverse complement strand
ATTGAAGCCATCCGAATAGACGACGTGGATATACGCATATCGGTGCATCCAGCAGCAGAAGAAGCAGAAGAAGAAGAAGAAACGGCCAAACCCACGCGGCAAAACGTGGCGTACGTCGACGAGTTTATGAAGCTAAAAGTACAAGTTACGAATAGAACGAACCAGCGCATCTGCGGCCTGGTGCGACTCGTGCCGGCGCTGTGTCACCGCCCGCTGACGGTGGCGCTGGACCACACGCGCAAGTTTGCGTGGAACGGTACTCTGCAGCAGCTACTGCCAGAACTTGGCGCGCATGGCAGCGAGGAGTTTGAAATTGGGTTCACAGCGCTGTGCAGGGGCGAGTTTGAAGTGAGTGCGTCGGTGGAGGAGGTGCGGACGTGTGAAGATGGGGAGCGGAGTAAGCA
>NZ_JAELTP010000722.1 GCF_016428915.1 Pandoraea sp. ASV26 | reverse complement strand
GAATGATATACTCGCCCCTTGCGCCTTGAAACATGCCACAACGCGACACAACGTCACCCGCGGCATCCTTGGTTTCTATACAGCAATCACAATATACTACTCCGTACAGAACACCTCCCGCCTTTACGACACTCTGGCCCAAACTCCACTCAGCTCAATTACAACATTGACAATCGTACTGATGGCCCAAAGCGCAATCAGTCCCCAGCCAATCTTGCGGCTCAGCACCCATTTATTCAACGGGACAACAATCAACAGCCCCAAAAGAATAATTAGCAACGTCACGCTCGAAACGAGAAGCGTGCCCCCGACCTTGACGGGATACGGCCCGTATTTGACTGGCGCGTCTGGATGCTTGCGGTGCCGCTTGTTTGCGTCCTTTACCATCATCAGCACGCCTCCAA
>NZ_JAELTP010000074.1 GCF_016428915.1 Pandoraea sp. ASV26 | reverse complement strand
GAGCGCATCGGGGAGCGTGCCCGCAATCATTTGGTCCGCGTAGCTGGCCTGCAACTCCGCCTGCTGTTGTTTGCGGGCGAGACCCGCAAGCGCGGCCTGGATTTGCTCCTGCGGCGCACGTTGATACTGACCGCGGCCCTTGCGGCGGAAGTAGATCGGCGAGGCCTGGAGGGCCAGCGCCAGTCCGGCCTGTTGCGCAACGCTCGCGCTCTCGCCGAAGTACTCGGCGGCAAGCGTGGGAAACGCGAACTCCTCGGCAGGCGCGCATTCCCACAGGAAACTCATGTCGATGTCCTGTGAGGCTGCCTGCGCCTGCGCGATCAGTTCGGTGGGAGAGGGCGATTCAAAACGCAACAGGACATCGCGCCCCTTGATCTTGCTACGGCGTCCGCCAGGCAGTTCCACCTGATACGACTCACCCTGCTGCGACAACACCGTGCCAGCCTTGAAGCCGCCGGATTCCTCAAAAAAAATGTTCATGAAACAGCCATCGATCGCAATAGGCGACATTGTAGCCCGCCAACGTACGGCGGTTTAGGGCAGAACGGATGAACGTGTCATTCGTCCGAGAACGAACCCGCGCAACCGGGCGAGGGAGGAACGTCGATGCCGGCGAAGCGCAGCACGTCGTCCATATAGTCGACAAAATCGGAAATACCGTGGTCGCTGCCTTCAATCTGGGTGAGCTTGGCCCCCGGAAACTTCGCCACCATGTCGCGGTAGTCGAGCGTCTGGTCGCCGGTCGCCGCCACGAGGTAATAGCGCTCGGGACGCGTGATCTGTGCCACATCGATCATGCGCAGTTCGTCCAGATGACGCGGCTCCACGACGATGGTGCCGCCGCCGTGCCACATCGGCTGCTCGCCGAGCCATTTGCCGAGATCCTCGTACGGCCGCGTGGCCGGGTTGAGCAACACCGCGCGGCATCCGAGCTTTTCCGCCAGATAGGTGGCGTAATAGCCGCCCAGCGAACTGCCCACGATGGTCAACTTGTCGGGCGTTACGCTGGTGAGCAGACGCTGCGCGTCAACCACCGCAGCGAGCGGCGACGGCGGCAACTGCGGACAGGCCCAGGCATGGCCCAGCCCAAGCCGGTGCATCCGGGCCGCCATCAATTGCGCCTTGAACGAACGCGGCGACGAACGGAAGCCGTGCAAATAGAGAATCATGTGAGCCTCCGATAAAACCCAGTCAATCTTCGCAGACGGCAAAAACGCCCCGATCAGGCACGCGCCGCGAGCGCATCAAGCAATTTCTGATGAATGCCGCCGAAGCCGCCATTACTCATCACCACGATCTGGTCGCCCGGCTGCGCCGCCGCACTCACGGCGCGCACCAGTCCGTCGATATCGCTGAACGCCTGCGCCCGGGCGCCAAGCGGCGCGAGCGCTTCGGCCAGATTCCAGCCCAGGGCGTCTTTGCCCGACGGTGCGCCGTAACCGAACACCAGATCGGCATCGGCGAGACTGGCAGGCAACTGCGCCTTCATCACGCCGAGCTTCATCGTATTCGAGCGCGGCTCGAGCACCGCCAGAATGCGTGCGCTGCCCGCACGGCGACGCAGTCCGGCCAGCGTCGTCTGAATCGCCGTCGGATGGTGAGCGAAGTCGTCATATACGGTCACGCCCGCCGCCTCGCCGCGCACTTCCATGCGACGCTTCACGTTCTGGAACTTGCCCAGCGACGCCGCGCCCTGCTCCGGCGGCACCCCGACGTGACGTGCCGCCGCCAGCGCGGCCAGCGCGTTCATCCGGTTGTGCTCGCCCTGGAGCGACCACTTCACATCCCCGGCGGGCACCGCACCGTGATGCACCCAGAACGCTTCCTGACCCGGCGCGAGCGTGTCGTTGGCCTGAGCGACGTGCCAGCCGTCTGCCACGCCGAAGCGTTCGACCTCGCTCCAGCAACCACGCGCCAGCACGCGCTCGAGTGCGGCCTCGCGACCATTGACGATCACGCGGCCCTGCCCGGGCACGGTACGCACCAGATGATGGAATTGCGTCTCGATCGCTGCCAGATCCGGGAAGATGTCGGCGTGATCGAATTCCAGGTTGTTCAAAATGGCCGTGCGCGGGTGGTAGTGGACGAACTTGGAACGCTTGTCGAAGAAGGCCGTGTCGTACTCGTCGGCCTCGATCACGAAGAAATCGCTGTCGGTCAGACGCGCCGAAATGCCGAAATTCATCGGCACGCCGCCGACGAGGAAGCCCGGGTTGTACCCGGCGTCTTCGAGAATCCAGGTCAGCATCGAGGTCGTCGTCGTCTTGCCGTGCGTTCCCGCCACCGCCAGCACCCACTTTTTCGAGAGCACATGCTCACCGAGCCATTGCGGGCCCGAGGTGTAAGGCAGATTCCGATTCAGGATCTCTTCCATCAGCGGATTGCCGCGCGAGACCACGTTACCGATCACGAACAGATCGGGCTCCAGCGAAACCTGTTCGGCGTCGAAACCTTCGATCAACCGGATGCCTTGGGCCTCGAGCTGCGTACTCATGGGCGGATAGACGTTGGCGTCGCAACCCGTGACGGTGTGACCAGCCTGACGCGCGAGGACTGCCAGACCGCCCATGAACGTGCCGCAGATGCCAAGAATATGAATATGCATGGATGGGGAGCGTGGTGATAACGGGCCGAACCCGTGCGGGAAATGGGGTGCTGAAAGCGGGGCCGAAAAGCCAAGGGCTCCATTGTACCTGTGGCGTGCTCCGCAATGCCTTTCGGGTATCATCGTTCGCATGACACGCAAATCCTGGACCGACGCCCAACGCCTGCGCGAAGAAATCGCGCTAGTCGCCGCCCGCCTCATCGCCGAGGAGGGGGCCGATTACGCCACCGCAAAGCGCAAGGCGGCAAAACAGGTCACGGGCGAGGCGCGAATTGCTGGTGAATTATTGCCAGATAACGACCAGATCGAAGCGGAAGTCCGCGAGTACGTCCAGACCTTCCTCTCCGACACGCAGCCCGCCGAGTTGGCGCACCTGCGTCAGGTGGCGCTCACCGTGATGACGGAGCTGGCGCGTTACCGGCCGTTCATTACCGGCGCGGTCTACAACGGCACGGCGACGGCGCTATCTGATATCTATTTGCAGGCGTTTTGCGATAACCCGAAGGAAGTGGCCATCGATCTGCTCAACCGGGGTGTCGACTACGAGGTCTCGGAAAGCCGCCACTTCAACGGCCGCGGCATGGTCGAGACGCTGAGTTTCCTGTGGCGCGAGCGCCATCAGCGCGGTGAGCCTGCGGGCGTGCACCTGTCCTTGTATTCGATGGACGACATGCGCGGCGCGCTCAAGGCGACCGACGGCAATGGCCGTCCGGTGCGGGTCGACGCCAATGGCCTTCGCACGGTGATCGCCGAAGCCCTGGAACACGCGCACAGCGGTTGATCTGCCTGCCTATTGCTGCAAAATCACCACTAATTCTTCGCAATTACTCTCCGTTTTTCATCTACCGTAGATTCCCGGCACCTCTGCCCTTCCTCCATCATGGCAAAACGCATTGTTATTCTGGTGATTCTGGCGCTCGCAGGACTGGGGGGCGGCTTCTGGCTCGGCCACCGGAACCAGGCACCGGCGGACGCATCGGATGCCGCCGTCGCCCAATTGCTCGCCACCCGGCTGCCCGACCTGCGCGGCAACGAGCAGGCCGTCTCGCAATGGCGCGGCAAGACACTGGTCGTGAACTTCTGGGCCCCGTGGTGCGGGCCGTGTGTGGAAGAAATGCCCGATTTGCAGGCACTTTCCACGGAATTTGTTAGTAAAAACGTTCAATTTGTCGGAATCGGCATCGATACCGCACAGAACATGATCGCCTTCGAGCAGAAGGTGAAGGTCGATTACCCCCTGCTCGTGGCAGGCTACGCCGGAACCGATCTGGCCCGCGCCCTGGGCAACAAGGCCGGCGCGCTACCGTTTACCGTCGTTGTCGATCCGAAGGGCCGCCTGCATTACGAGAAGCTCGGCCGTATTACGTCGGACGAGGTGCGCGCAGCACTGAAACCGCTCATCTGACCCCACAACGGGAAGCCGGAAATCATGGGAAGCCCCGCCAGACGCGAGCGGCGGCGCGCGATTTTCGCCCCACTGGACAAAATCCACCAACTGGCGTTTAATTGCGCCCAATTTCGTGAAATATGATTCGCCGATGCCTCACCGCATTCTCGTGCTCCATGGTCCTAACCTGAACCTGCTCGGTACTCGCGAGCCGGAGGTGTACGGTCGCACGACGTTGGCCGACATCAACGCCGCCCTTGTGGCGCAGGCCGGGACGGCGGGTGCCGAGGTGGTGACATTCCAGAACAATCACGAAGGTGCATTGGTTGACCGGATTCAGGCGGCGCGCGATGAGTCGATCGACTTCATCGTCATCAACCCTGCGGCCTACACTCATACCAGCGTGGCCATCCGCGACGCGCTGGCCGGTGTGGGCATTCCGTTCGTCGAGGTCCACCTCTCGAACGTCCATGCGCGCGAAGCCTTCCGGCATCACTCGTACTTATCCGATATTGCGCAAGGCGTGATCTGCGGCCTGGGCTGGCGCGGTTATACCTACGCACTCGATTTTGCCCTGCGGCGACTCGCCGGCGGGTAGTCCTCTCATCCCCTATTTCCCCTCGCGGGGCATTGCCCCCGCGTCGATATCGAATCAAGGAGCTTCCTTCATGGATTTGCGCAAACTCAAGACGTTGATCGACCTCGTGGCCGAATCGGGTATTTCCGAACTCGAAGTCACCGAAGGCGAAGGCAAGGTCCGCATCGTCAAGGCGCCGCCCCAGTTGATCGCGGCCCCGATGCAGATGGCCATGCCGTCCCCCGCTCCGCAGGTCGGTGCGCAAGCTCCCGTCGCGTCGACTGCCGCGCCCGCCCCGGCAGCCCCGGTGCTGCCGCAAGGTCATATCGTGAAGTCGCCGATGGTCGGTACGTTCTACCGTGCCCCGTCGCCGGGCGCCGATCCGTTCGCGCAAGTCGGCGACACCGTCAAGGAAGGCCAGACCCTGTGCATCATCGAAGCGATGAAGCTGCTCAACGAAATCGAGTCGGACAAGGCTGGTGTGATCAAGGAAATTCTGGTCGAGAACGGTCAGGCCGTGGAATACGGTCAACCGCTGTTCGTGATCGGCTAATGCCGGTTGTCGGACACCCCCGCCCGCGCGGCCACGTGCCGCCCGGCGACAAGCGGTGTCCGGCCCCGCTCCTCTCCCCTTTCGGGCAGGACTGCACATAATGTTTGAAAAAATTCTCATCGCCAACCGCGGCGAAATCGCTTTGCGCATCCAGCGCGCATGCCGCGAGATGGGCATCAAGACCGTCGTGGTCTACTCCGAAGCCGACAAGGAAGCGAAGTACGTCAAGCTCGCTGACGAAGCCGTTTGTATCGGCCCGGCTCCCTCGCCGTTGAGCTACCTGAACATGCCTGCGCTCATCAGCGCGGCAGAAGTCACCGACGCTCAGGCCATCCACCCGGGTTACGGTTTTCTCTCCGAGAACGCCGACTTCGCCGAGCGCGTCGAGCAATCGGGCTTCACGTTCATCGGCCCGCGCCCCGACACCATTCGCCTGATGGGCGACAAGGTCTCGGCCAAGCAGACGATGATCAAGACCGGCGTGCCGTGCGTGCCGGGTTCTGAAGGCGCGTTGCCCGAAGATCCGAAGGAAATCGTGCGCATTGCGCGTCAGGTCGGCTATCCGGTGATCATCAAGGCCGCTGGCGGCGGCGGTGGTCGCGGCATGCGCGTGGTGCACACGGAAGCGGCGCTCGTGAACGCGGTCAACATGACCCGTGAAGAAGCCGGCCGTGCGTTCGGCAATCCGGAAGTCTATATGGAGAAGTTCCTCGAGAACCCGCGCCATATCGAAATCCAGATCCTCTCCGACAAGCACAAGAATGCGGTGTGGCTGGGCGAGCGCGATTGCTCGATGCAGCGCCGCCACCAGAAGGTGATCGAAGAGGCGACCGCACCGCTGATCCCGCGCCGTCTGATCGAGCGCATCGGCGATCGCTGCGCCGACGCCTGCAAGAAGATGGGCTATGTCGGTGCCGGCACGTTCGAGTTCCTGTTCGAGAACGGTGAGTTCTACTTTATCGAAATGAACACGCGCGTGCAGGTCGAGCACCCGGTCACGGAAATGATCACGGGCATCGATATCGTGCAGGAACAGATCCGCATCGCGGCCGGCGAGAAGCTCGCCTACCGTCAGCGCGACATCCAGTTCCAGGGTCACGCCATCGAGTGCCGTATCAACGCCGAAGATCCGTTCAAGTTCACGCCGTCGCCGGGTCGCATCACGGCCTGGCACATGCCGGGCGGCCCTGGCATTCGCGTCGACTCGCACGCTTACAACGGCTACTTCGTGCCGCCCAACTACGATTCGATGATCGGCAAGCTGATCGCCTATGGCGCAACGCGCGAGCAGGCCATCCGTCGCATGCGTGTGGCGCTGTCGGAAATCGTGATCGAAGGTATCCAGACGAACATCCCGCTGCATCGGGAGTTGATGCTCGACGCCAAGTTCGTCGAAGGTGGCACGAGCATCCATTATCTGGAACACAAGCTGGCGCAGAAGTCTGCCGTCGGCGGTAATTAAGTCGTTAATTCGCAGGAACTACTCGCTATGTATCGCGAACTCGTCGTAGAAGTTGCCCGTGCCCAAGCCGAGGCCCTGTCAGACGCCCTGCTCGATCTGGGCGTGCTGTCGGTCTCTGTGGAAGACGCGGACGCCGACACGCCCGACGAGCAACCGATGTTCGGCGAGCCGGGTCTGACCCCGCCGGACACCGCGTGGCAACACTCGCGCGTGGTCGCGCTGGTGGGGGAAGACCAGGACGCCGCCGTGCTGCTCGCGGCGGCCGTCAATGAATTGGGGCTCACCGAATCCCCCGCGTTCACGTTGCGTGACGTGGAAGAACAGGATTGGGTGCGCCTCACGCAATCGCAGTTCGAGCCGATGCAAATCGGTCAGCGCATCTGGGTCGTGCCGTCGTGGCACGACGCGCCGGATGCCGACGCGCTCATCCTCGAACTCGATCCGGGTCTGGCCTTCGGTACCGGCAGTCATCCGACCACGCGCCTGTGCATGGAGTGGCTCGAACAGAACGTTCAGCCGGGTCAGTCGCTGCTCGACTACGGCTGCGGCTCGGGCATTCTGGCGATTCTCGCGCGCAAGTGCGGCGCCGATCCGGTCATCGGTATCGATATCGATCCGCAGGCGGTCGAGTCCGCCCGCTACAACAGCGAACGCAATCACGCGCCGGTCGAATACGGCTTGCCCGACGACCTGCGCGACGGCCAGTTCAACATCGTGGTCGCCAACATCCTGTCGAATCCGCTCAAGCTGCTCGCCTCGATGCTGACATCGCGCGTGGCACCGGGCGGACGGCTCGCGCTGTCCGGCGTGCTCGAACGACAGGCCGATGAGGTGATCGCCGCCTACGCGCCTTATATGAAGATGTCGGTCTGGCGCGCTTACGATGGCTGGGTCTGCCTGCACGGGCAGGCCACCAGCTAAGCCCCAAGCCCCCAGCGCCTATGACGCGCCGAGTCCCCCGACGAGTCCCATGACCCAGTCCTCGCGCGTTCTCGCTACCCGCTGCCCCCACTGCCATACCGTTTTTCGCGTCGTCGCGGATCAGCTCAAGCTGCGCGACGGCCTCGTGCGTTGCGGCCACTGCCGCGAAGTGTTCGACGGACGCGTCTATCTGTGCGAGCCTCCCGGCGAAGCCACCGACGCCACCGCCGCCGAGCCGATCAGCGCCACGCACACCACACACGCTGACGACATGCCCCAACCGCATGCCGGCACGGCGAATGACGTTGCTGAATCCGACCTCACGGGCGAACCGAAGGCGTCCTCCGTGTCGTTCGATACGGCCGTGCCCGCGGCAACGGCACCTGCCTCGGCATCGACGTCAACGCAGGCGAACGATGCCGCCTCAGCCGCCTCAGTCGCCTCAGTCGCCTCGGCCGCCTCATCCACCTCATCGGCCACCTCATCCGCTTCCGCCGAAAAGCCGCCGGTGCCCGAGATGCTCACGCCCACGGCCATCGCCGCATTGCTGGGCACTGCTGATGAAAGCCGTGCGCAAATGCTGCACGGCCCGGGACGCTATATCGACGACGACGATTCCACGGCGCTCACGGCGCCTACCGCATCGACGCCACGCGTTGAGCCACCGGCTTCGTCCGGCCTCGCAGGGCGATCGCAACGCCCCGGCGCCGGTCGTGTGGTCTGGCGCGTGCTGCTCACGCTGGCAATCCTCGGGCTGATCGCGCAGTGGGCCTGGATCGAGCGCGCCGCAGTGGTCGACCGCGTTCCGGCGTTGCGCGGCGTGTTCGCGGCGCTCGGGCGTCCAATGCACGTGCGGATCGCGCCGCCGCGTCAGCCCGACATGATTCAGATTTCCAGCGTCACGCTCGTCACCGACGAGGTCGGCACGACCGACGCGACCGACGCAACGAATGCGGCGAACACCGCGGCCGATGCAACGGCCAGCGCGGCATCGGCCGGCAACGCATCGACGCCCCCTGGCGACGCCGTGCCGATGACGCTCACCGTGTTCATCCGCAATCAGGCGGACTATCCGGTCGCGTGGCCGTCGCTCGAACTGACGCTGTCGGACATTGACGGCAAACCCGTCGTGCGACGCGTTTTTGCGGCCAGTGACTACGTCACCGACGCCACCTTGCGTGAGGCGGGGCTGGCGTCACGCAACGAACGCACGATTCGGTTACGATTGTCGGCGCAGGCAGCGCTAGCCAGTAATTACCGGGTGCTCGCGTTCTATCCGTGATAGCGCTGTTGCACTCAATCTAGGAGATATTGATGTCCCAAGTCACACTCGGGGGTAACCCCATCGAAGTCGACGGCCAGTTCCCGCAGAAGGGTCAGATCGCACCGGCACTCTCGCTCGTCAACGCCAAATTGCAGGACGTGACGCTCGAGGACTTCGCCGGCAAACGCAAAGTGCTCAACATCGTGCCGAGCCTCGACACGCCGACCTGCGCCACGTCGACCCGCAAGTTCAACGAAGCCGCCGGCAAGCTCGAGAACACCGTTGTGCTCGTGATCTCGGCTGACCTGCCGTTCGCGATGAGCCGCTTCTGCGCCACCGAAGGCCTGAACAACGTCGTCACGCTCTCGACCATGCGCGGTCGCGAGTTCCTCAAGAACTACGGCGTAGCCATCACCACCGGCCCGCTCGCCGGCGTGTCGGCCCGTGCCGTCGTGGTGCTCGACGCCGACAATCGCGTCGTCCACGCCGAACTCGTGCCCGAGATCAAGAACGAACCGAACTACGACGCCGCGCTCGCCGCCTTGTCGTAAATCGCGGGTAAATCACCGCCGGTCATCTGGCCCGCTCCTTCCGCCGGAGTGCGCAGGAGCGCGCCAGATTGCCGTTTTAGCCGTTCCCGTGCCGACGCAGCGAATGCGTCGGCCAGTTTTCTGGGTGGCACAAGTGGCGTGCAAGGCCACGCCAGTGAACGCCATCCTCTGCAACGCCTGGTTGCCCCCTATTACCTTCCGCAAGGACCTGTACTGTGACTACCGTGATCTGTGGCTCGCTCGCCTACGACAACATCATGACGTTCGAAGGCCGCTTCGGCGAGCACATCCTGCCCGATCAGGTTCACATCCTGAACGTCAGCTTCCTCGTGCCGACGATGCGCCGCAACTTCGGCGGCTGTGCCGGCAACATCGGCTACAGCCTGCATCTGCTGGGCGGCTCGCCGGTGGTGATGGGCACCGTCGGCGACGATGGCGGCGCCTACCTCGAGCGCTTCAAGTCGCTTGGCATGACGACCGAATTCGTGCGTACCGTCGCTGACAGCATGACGGCGAACGCCATGATCACGACCGATCTGGACAACAACCAGATCACCGCGTTCCACCCGGGCGCAATGATGTTCTCGGCGCAGAACCGCGTGGCCGATGTGAAGGGCGCCACGCTCGGCATCGTCGCCCCCGACGCGCCTGACGCCATGCTCACGCACGCCGAAGGCTTCGCTGCGGCGGGCGTGCCGTTCGTGCTCGATCCGGGCCAGGGCTTGCCGCTGCTCTCGGCTGAGGCACTGCGTCGCATGCTGGAACTCGCAACGTATCTTGCGGTCAACGACTACGAAGCCAAGCTCCTCTGCACGAAGACCGGCTGGTCCATGGAAGACCTCCAGTCGCGTGTCGAGGCACTGATCGTCACGCGCGGAGAACACGGGGCCCTGATCTTCGCCGACGGCAAGCAGCACGACATTCCTGCCGTGACCGCCAAGCGTGTCGTCGACCCGACCGGGTGCGGCGATGCCTTCCGTGGCGGGTTGCTGTATGGCATCGAAAAGGGCCTCGACTGGCCGACGACTGGCCGCCTGGCCAGCCTGATGGGTTCGCTCAAGATTGCCGAGCAGGGCCCGCAGACTTATGCACCCACGCGCAGCGAAATCGAGGCGCAATATTTGGAAGCGTTCGGCCACCGCTTCGAATGATTTGAGGAAAAACACAACGATGGCACGACTGACCACACCGCTCATTATTCTTACTGCCGCGGCTTCGCTCTCTCTGTCCGCCTGCACGGCGTTCGGCCCGAGCAATTCTGCGAGCGTCTATAGCAGCCGTCAGGCGCAACGCGAACAGGTCGTGCGTATGGGCACGGTTGAATCGGTGCGTCCGGTCACGATCGACAGCAGCAACGGCGATCCCGGTATTCTCGGTATTGCTGGCGGTGGCGCGCTCGGTGCGATCGGTGGCAGTGCCATCGGTGGCGGTCGCGGTTCGATCGCGACGGGCATCGTCGGGGGTCTGCTGGGTGCCGTGGCCGGTCAGGCCATCGAGAGCCGCATGAGCAAGAAGGCGGGTCTTGAAATCACGGTGCGACTCGACAATGGCGAACTGCGTGCGATCACGCAGGATGCCGACGAAGGGTTCCAGCCGGGACAGCGCGTGCGCCTGCTCTCCAGCGGCGGCGTGACACGCGTGACGCACTAAGTGTTCACGATGCACTGAAGCACGCTGTACTCGCTGAGGGTGATCCTGCATCGCCCTTGCGCATGCATGACTCGGGCGACTCAGGTCGCCCGTTTTCATTTCCGCCATGAAAAAACCCGCTGCGACGATCACTCATCACAGCGGGTTTCGGACCGAGTAGGCCTACTCGATCAAAAGACACCTAAGTGCCTTGGTTCCTGCATCGGCACTCGAATTACGGACGGCTGCCGGTCGGGAACGGCCATGCCGCTGCCGGGTTCAGTGCCGTCTTCGGTGCTGCTGCCGGAGCCGCAGCCGCAGCCGGAGCCGCAGCAGGCTTCGAAGCCACCTTCTTCACTGCCGGCTTCTTGGCAGCAGCAGGCTTCTTCGCAGCAACCTTCTTCACCGCGGCCTTCTTCGCAGCCGGCTTCTTCGCAGCAGCAGGCTTCTTGGCAGCAACCTTCTTCACTGCTGCCTTCTTGGCGGCCGGCTTCTTGGCAGCGACTTTCTTCACTGCTGCTTTCTTGGCGACCGGCTTCTTCGCAGCCACTTTCTTCACTGCTGCCTTCTTGGCGACCGGCTTCTTCGCGGCAACCTTCTTCACTGCTGCCTTCTTGGCAACCGGCTTCTTCGCAGCAACCTTCTTCACTGCGACTTTCTTGGCGGCCGGCTTCTTGGCGGCAACCTTCTTCGCCGCGACCTTCTTCACTGCCGGCTTTTTGGCAGCAACGGCCTTCTTCGCGACCGGCTTCTTGGCGACAGCCTTCTTTGCTACCGGTTTCTTAGCAGCAGCCTTCTTGGCAACCGGCTTCTTGGCAACAGCCTTCTTAATCGTAGCCATCTCATTGCTCCTTAGACGTAAGAATCATTCAAACTAAACCACCTGAGAAGGAAACCCGACCACCGTGCGGTGAACTGCCGGCGAGCGGGCTATTCATCGGCGTACGCATCGGACAACGACGGCTTACGCTAATGAATTCGGCGCTGCGCGCATGACGCTGACCGTGTGGGGTCACGCGCGCAAAAAAATTGCCGGCGACATTGCCGCCAGCAATTCGATTGTCTTGAGAAAGGGGATTCGCCAGATTCTTCGGGGGGTAGCTTGCCTGTCCCGTCATCGGGATGGAGGAGATTGCAATAGCGGATAAGCGATACTGCTTGCTATGCACCAAGGTTTTTACGCTCCGTAACTACCAGCTCTCTGTCGCGGGAGGAAAGCAATGTGCTTTCGTGTGTTCATCGAGACTGCAATTTATTTGAGCGAATAATAATTCTTTTGTGATGCGATGTTAATACTTTGCGCGTAAAAAAGCGCACAACATTCGTCACGAAGAAGTCAATCTGTTGTATTTGATGCACATCGCACTCGCATGTCGATGCAGGCGAAGCACTTGCGAAGCGATCGAAACGTCTTGCGAGTGAGGATGATGTGCGTGACCTGCGCGTTCTCTTTTGCTTCTCTTGCTGCTGGTCACGCGTGTCGTGCACGCACACATCACCCTCTCGAAACCCGCATGGATGCTTGCTTTGCAGCGAGCACCCATTTTTCACTCCGAGCTTAATCCCAGCTCAGCGCACCACCGGTCTGGTACTCGATCACACGCGTTTCGAAGAAGTTGCGTTCCTTCTTCAGATCGATCATCTCGCTCATCCACGGGAACGGATTCTCTTCGTTCGGGTAGAGCGCTTCGAGACCAATTTGGGCACATCGACGGTTCGCGATGAAGCGCAAATAGCTCTTGAACATGGCGGCGTTCAGACCCAGCACGCCACGCGGCATCGTGTCTTCGGCGTAGCGATACTCCAGCTCGACCGCCTTCTTGAACAGTTCGCGAATCTCTTCGCGGAACTCCGGCGTCCACAGGTTCGGGTTTTCCAGCTTCACCTGATTGATCAGGTCGATGCCGAAGTTGCAGTGCATCGACTCGTCGCGCAGGATGTACTGATACTGCTCGGCAGCCCCCGTCATCTTGTTCTGACGGCCCAGCGCGAGAATCTGCGTGAAGCCGACATAGAAGAACAGGCCTTCCATGATGCAAGCGAACACGATCAGCGAGCGCAGCAGCTTCTGATCCGCTTCCTGCGTGCCGGTCTTGAACGACGGATCGGCCACGACTTCAATGAACGGGAGCAGGAACTCGTCCTTGTCGCGAATCGAGGGCACTTCGTGATACGCGTTGAAGATCTCGCCTTCGTCCAGGCCCAGGCTCTCGACGATGTACTGATAAGCGTGCGTGTGGATCGCCTCTTCGAACGCCTGACGCAGCAGGAACTGACGGCACTCCGGCGCGGTGATGTGGCGATAGGTACCCAGCACGATGTTGTTCGCGGCGAGCGAGTCGGCGGTCACGAAGAAGCCGAGGTTGCGCTTGATGATGCGGCGTTCGTCGTCCGTCAGACCGTTCGGGTCCTTCCACAGGGCGATGTCGCGCGACATGTTGATTTCCTGGGGCATCCAGTGGTTCGCGCAACCGGCCAGATATTTCTCCCAGGCCCACTTGTACTTGAAGGGCACCAGTTGGTTCACGTCCGTCGTGCCGTTGATCACGCGCTTGTCGGATGCACTCACGCGACGCGTCGACTGCGAGGCGACGACACTCGGGGTATCCCCTTGCGTGCCGAGAATGTTCGACGCAGGCGCAGGGGCCGGAGCAGCGGAGGGAGCAGCCGATTTGGCGGCGGTGGTGTCTTCTTCCCAGTTAAGCATAGGGTCTCAGTCCGTTCAGGTTGATGCGATGCACGCACACGCGCACATCGCCGAAGTGACAGATCAGCCGTTCGCGAGCGAAGGCTGACAAAAAACTTGCGATCCGGCAGCCGGCAACCCATCCCCGACAGTGCGAAGCTCGCCGGAAAAGTTGCCGTGTTTCGGGGGTGATGCAGATGCGCAATTACGCAGTTTTGAACTACAACGCCAACGCGAGAGCCGTAACAACATCCTGACCTCCCGACGTCGAATTGAATGACTCCAATTTAGCACAATTACGTCACTCATTCCAGCCCACAACACTAGATATAGTGTCGCACTGCACGATGACCACTATACCTAGTGTTTAGCGGTTTCCCCTAGGGCATTGGCCTCCGGCCTCGCGGGACCGGCATCTTGCCATGAAACGGCGCCGCATGACAGCCATTGCGCCGCGTCGAAATGGCGCTGCGTCACATTGGCGTATCCTGTCGCCACGAGCGTCACAGCGCAGCGGACCGGAACGGCAGATTTCGGCGCGCGCCACCTCCGGACGCCGATCAAGGAGATACCGACGATGACATCCCCAGGCGCCAACGGCGCACAGGCTGCGGCAGGTTCGCCGGGCCCGACACCCCTAGTGCTCACGCCCGGCAAACCGATCCGCCTCTCGAAAGGCGCGCTCGTGGCCGAGGTACAACCCGGCTGCGGTGGCCGGCTCGCACGACTCGCGCGCCGCGACACGCGCGACGACTTCTTCGACTACCTCGTCCCGCTCGGCAACGAGCCGTTCTCATCGGACGAATGGCCGAAAGCCGGTGCGTTTCCGATGCTGCCGTACACCAATATGTTGCGCGACGACACGCTGCACTGGCGCGAGCGCGCGATTGCCGTTCGCGAGGCGCCGGCGGCATCGAGTTCCCTGCACGGCTGGGGACTGCGTCGCGTGTGGGACGTCGTCGACGAAAGCCCGCACTGCTGCGTGCTGCAACTCGACAGCCCGGCACAACCCGAGTGGCCCTGGCACTATCAGGCGTATCTCTCGGTGTCGCTCGACGAGCAGGGGCTGGACATGCAGTTGTCGATCACCAACCTCTCCGCTGAAGACATGCCGGCCGGACTCGGGCTGCACCCGTACTTCCGTTGGCCGGCAGGCGCTCGTCTGACGTTCGAGTCGGAAGCGATCTGGCGCTCGCCCTCCGAAGACATTCGCTGGCCGAGCGAGCAGCGCGTGCATGTCGGCGCGATGGAGGTGGTGTCGGTCGGCGGCGGACTCGATACGGGAGGACGGTCGACCTGGTTCGCCGAGGTGCCCTCCGAGTCCGGGCAATTTGCCGCGCGCATCGACTATGCGGGTGGCCTGCGCTCGGCCACCGTGCGTAGCGACAACGCGAGTTGGCTGGTGCTGCACTCGCCTGCCGGGCGTCCGTATCTGTGTCTCGAGCCGTCGACACACCGGGTTGGCGAGTTCGACGACGATCACGTCGTGGTGGCACACGGGCAGACGTTCGACCTGTCGATGCGCATCGATCTGACCTGAGCGCCAGACAAACCGCGAACCGCGAACTGCCAAAGAAAAAACCCCGCCGGCCGTGAAGGGCGACGGGGTTTTTTGCAGAGGCCGGGGTACCGTTTGCGGCACCTCGGCACCTTCAGCTTACTGGCAAGCTTCGCACTCTTCGAAGCCCGGGTCGCCCGGACGCATCGTGCAGACCGCGCCTTCGGCTTCCGGCATCGGTTGCGCCAGCGGCGAGGTCGGCTCGGCCGAGAGGCCACCCGACATGCCGCCCGTCGGCACCGCGTTCAGCGCGCCGCGGCTCACCGTCGACTTCTCGACGTGCGTGGCGGCCATCGTACGCAGGTAGTACGTGGTCTTCAGCGCACGGGTCCATGCCAGCTTGTACGTCTCGTCGAGCTTCTTGCCCGAAGCGCCCGCCATGTAGATGTTGAGCGACTGGGCCTGATCGATCCACTTCTGACGACGCGAGGCCGCCTCGACCAGCCACTTCGGCTCGACTTCGAACGCCGTGGCGTAGATCTCGCGCAGGTCGGCCGGCACGCGATCGATGCGGGCGAGCGAGCCGTCGAAGTACTTCAGGTCGGCGACCATCACTTCGTCCCACAGGCCGCGGGCCTTCAGGTCACGCACCAGATACTCGTTGACCACCGTGAATTCGCCCGACAGGTTCGACTTCACGTACAGGTTCTGGAACGTCGGCTCGATACACGCCGAGACGCCGATGATGTTCGAGATCGTCGCGGTCGGTGCGATCGCCACGCAGTTCGAGTTGCGCATGCCGTATTCGGCGATGTGCTTGCGCAGGCTGTCCCATTCGAGCGTGCTCGACAGGTCGACGTCGACGTAACCGCCACGCTCTTCGGCCAGCAGCTTGAGCGAATCCTGCGGCAGGATGCCACGATCCCACAGCGAACCCTTGTACGACGAGTACTGACCGCGTTCCTTGGCCAGTTCGGTCGACGCCCAGTAAGCGTAGTAGCACACCGCTTCCATCGAACGGTCGGCGAACTCGACCGCGGCATCCGACGCATACGGCGTACGCAGCAGGTGCAGGCAGTCCTGGAAGCCCATGATGCCCAAGCCCACCGGACGGTGATGCAGGTTCGAGTTGCGCGCCTTCGCCACCGCGTAGTAATTGATGTCGATGACGTTGTCGAGCATGCGCATCGCCACGCGAATGGTGCGTTGCAGCTTTTCGTGATCCAGCTCGTAGCCGTTCGCCGTTTGCTTCAGGTGAGCCACGAGGTTCACCGAGCCGAGGTTACACACGGCAATTTCGGTCTCGCTCGTGTTGAGCGTGATTTCCGTGCACAGGTTCGACGAGTGCACCACGCCCACGTGTTGCTGCGGCGAGCGGATGTTGCACGGGTCCTTGAACGTGATCCACGGATGGCCGGTTTCGAACAGCATGCCCAGCATCTTGCGCCAGAGCGCTTGCGCCGGCACCTTCTTGAACAGCTTGATCTCGCCGCGCGCGGCCTTCTCTTCGTAAGCCGTATAAGCCTGTTCGAAGGCCTTGCCGTACTTGTCGTGCAGATCCGGGCAGGTCGACGGCGAGAACAGCGTCCATTCGGCGCCTTCCATCACGCGCTTCATGAACAGATCGGGAATCCAGTTCGCCGTGTTCATGTCGTGCGTACGACGACGGTCGTCGCCGGTGTTCTTGCGCAGCTCCAGGAATTCTTCGATGTCCAGGTGCCACGTTTCCAGATATGCGCAGACCGCGCCCTTGCGCTTGCCGCCCTGGTTCACGGCCACGGCCGTGTCGTTGACCACCTTCAGGAACGGCACCACGCCCTGGCTCTTGCCGTTCGTGCCCTTGATATGCGAGCCGAGAGCGCGAACCTGCGTCCAGTCGTTGCCCAGACCGCCGGCGAACTTCGAGAGCAGTGCGTTTTCCTTGAGCGCTTCGTAGATCCCTTCCAGATCGTCCGAGACGGTCGTCAGGTAGCACGACGAGAGCTGCGAGCGACGCGTGCCCGAGTTGAACAGCGTCGGCGTGGAGCTCATGAAGTCGAAGCTCGACAGGATCCGGTAGAACTCGATCGCGCGCGCTTCGCGCTCGACTTCGTTCAGTGCCAGGCCCATCGCCACACGCATGTAGAACGCCTGCGGCATTTCGATGCGGTGACCGTCGATGTGCAGGAAGTAGCGGTCGTACAGCGTCTGCAAGCCCAGGTAGTTGAATTGCAGGTCGCGCGATGCGTCGAGCGCGGCACTCAGCTTGACCAGATCGAACGAGAGCAGTTGCTCGTCGAGCAGTTCGGCCTCAACACCCTGCTTGATGAAACGCGGGAAGTACTCGATGTAGCGCGCCGCCATTTCGCCCTGCGGCACTTCTTCGCCGAGAATTTCGCGGCGGATCGTGTGCATCAGAATACGGGCCGTGACCTGGCTGTACGCCGGTTCCTTCTCGATGAGGGTACGCGAAGCGAGGATCGCCGAGTCGTAGACCTGCGACAGCGGCACGCCGTCGTACAGGTTCTTGAGGGTCTCGGTCAGGATCGGCTCGGCGTCGACTTCATCGCCGAGGTTTTCGCAGGCCGCCTGAACCACGCCGCGCAGCACGGACATATCGAGCTCACGCGTCACACCGTTATCGGTGACACGCAGCACCGGCGTGTCGGGCGTAGCGGCTTCCTGCGTGGCTTCGACCGCGTGAGCGCGCTCTTGCGCACGCTTCTCGCGGTACAGCACGTAGGCGCGGGCGACGTTGTGCTCGCCTTCGCGCATGAGCGCGAGTTCGACCTGATCCTGAATGTCTTCGATGTGGAACGTGCCGCCGTTCGGACGGCTACGCACCAATGCGCGTACGACGTTTTCCGTCAATTGCTCCACAAGTTCGCGCACGCGCGCCGAAGCCGCACCTTGACCGCCATTCACGGCCAGGAACGCCTTGGTCACGGCGATCGCGATCTTCGACGGCTCGAAACCCACCACCGCGCCGTTGCGTCGAATCACTTTGAAGTCGGCGTTGGTGGCCGGCTCGAATGCGCCCGTCGTCTGGGGCGCCGACGCACCCGTGCCACTGCCAGCGGTTGCGGCGGGCGTCGGGTTCGGGCGGGTGAGGTTTTCGTTAGTCTGCATGTAAAAACTCCCGTTCCAATGAGATGGTGCTGTTAGCGCGTCTCTACCAGTTTTACGGCCGGTAAAAATGCGCCCTGGGGGCGCCGATGGAGCGAAGTGCTGAACACCGCACGACCGACGGACGGCCAAGGGTTCGAGGTGTCCGCTGCACGGCTTTGCTGCTGTGCCGCCCCACAAAACGCCGCGGGACAAGCACGGTATTGATGGTGATTGCATCCTGCGCCAAACCTGACATCAACCACTAGATGTAGTGGTCGGCACCGGAATTGGCACTAAGTATAGTGGAGATGACGCACTCCGCAAACCCAAAAATTTCGTTCACCGGGGAAGCCCGTGGCATCGCCGTGTCAAGCAAAACCTGTCCCCGGATGGGGGTTAATCGGCGGGCTGAAACGGCAGCGCCGCGGCGTCCAGATCGGCCATCCGGCGCAATCGCTGCCACTCGAAATGCGGCCCCGGATCCGTCTTCCGACCCGGTGCTATATCGGCATGTCCGGTGACAGCTTGAATCGGATAATGCTGACGCAACGCTCGCGTGAGCGCCGCCAAAGTTACGTACTGCGCCGCCGTGAACGGGAGGTCGTCAGTCCCCTCGAGCTCAACGCCGATTGAAAAATCATTGCAACGTGTACGTCCCTCGAACGACGATGCACCGGCATGCCACGCCCGCGCATTGCACGACACGAACTGTTGCAACGCACCATCACGTCGCACCAGAAAATGCGACGAGACACGTACGCCGCGAATCTCGTCGAAGAACGGATGCGCATCGTGATCGAGCCGATTCTGAAAGAACGCCGCGATCTCATCGCCCCCGAACTGCCCCGGCGGCAACGAGATGTTGTGCACCACGAGCAGGTCGGTCGGCATGCCGTCGGGCCGCATGTCGAAATTGGGCGACGGCAGACGTTCGGCTTCACGTACCCATCCGTCGGCATCGAGCGTGAGCGGCGGCGGGTTGTCCGGCGCGTTCATGCCTCACCTCGCGACGCAGGCCACACGCGTCTCTCGACGCAGTCACACGACCGGAGCGCAACGTTAGGGGACACAAATGACTGAAGCATGACGGGCACGGCGAACTCCCGTAGAGCGAGGGGCGCCATTGTAGCCCACTTGGCGTGACGCCGCCGGGCGCGCGATCGGCATGCCGGATGCAGCCGACGTATCGAGATGTCGGGCATTGTCAGGGGCACTTCAGCCATCGCGACAGGAACCGTCAATTCCCAAAGAAGAAGCCTCCCGCCTGACCTGGCCGAGAGGCTTCCGTGGGCGTGACCACGCCCGGGGATGGCGTCGCACTCGTGTCATACGACACGCGCACCACCCCGCGCCGCTCACAGGTGCGACGCTATTGGCCGTTGCCGGCCGGTGAAACTGATCTCCTTCGCCAACCCTGTTTTCGCTTTCGATCCGGTTGCCTCGCTGGTTTGCCTGCGGATTGACTGGCTCGTCGCCTCGCTTGTCACCGGCCATCACGGGAATGCGGGAATTGCCGCTTCCACCCCTTCCATATGCGCTTCAGGGTGATGCTCCTTGAGCATTTCGCGAATCTCGTCAACGCGGCTCTCGCGCACATCGACCATCAGCAAAATCATGCCGCGCTCGAGGGGCTCACGAAACGCCTTGAGCCGCGAGTTCGGCACCGACACACCGATCATGCTCGACACCCAGGCGCCGAAGAGCGCGCCGAGCGGGGCGGTCACGATCATCAATTCCCACTGGGGACGCGTGCCCACGATGGGGAAAAACGCCGCGACTGCACCGACTGCCAAACCACAGAAGCCGCCGATCACGAGCCCGGCTTCTGCGCCGTGCACGATATCGGAAGTCTGTAGCAGGTTAGCCTCGTGCAGTCCCTCCAGTTCCATTTCGTCACGTGCCATGAAGTGGATGTGACGCTCCTCGACCCGGGCGAGCAGCAAATCGCTCATCGTGCGCTCGGCACTGGCCAGATCGGGAAGAAGAAAATACATCCGTCTGCGCATTAGCATATTGCGCCCTCCTGTCGTCTCGTCCCCGCTGTTATGGTTCTTTTGTGCAGGGCCGGTAACTGTGTTTTAGTGCATGCGACCCACATGCGCAAGGCAGCATGCCTGAGGGCAATGCCCGAGACGACGGGAGACATCGGCATCGCTGCGCGGTCTGGCCGCGCAGCGGGACTCAGGCGCGGTGTTCGCGCGTCAGATAGGCGTCGCGGTGCGCAGTGCTGCAAAAGTGTCGACCGCCAGAACCGGCGACAGCTTCGCTCTCGGGCAGATAGGTATCGCACTCGGTGCATTGCACCATGCGCTCGGCGGGCGGCAACGCCTGACGCGCCGTCGTGCGCGAGTCGCTCCCCGGCGACGGACGCACGCGCTCATTGCGCTGATCGCGCTCCATATTGCGCTTGCGCTCGTTGTGTCGCATCCACCACGTGCCCGCCACCAGCAGCACCAGTAACAGCAAGATATTGCGCATCGCGCTTCAAGTCTCCGTCATGCGATGCAGCACCACCTCAAGCACGAAGCGAGAGCCGACATACGCCAGCAAAAGCGCCACGAACGACGCCAGAACCCAACGCAGCGCGACCTTGCCGCGCCACCCATAGAAGTGCCGGCCGAGCAGCACCGCGCCGAACATCAGCCACGACACCACCGCGAACACGGTCTTGTGATCGATGCGCACCGCACGCCCGAACAGCGCCTCGGAGAACATCACCCCGGAAATCAGCGTCAGGGTCAGCAACACGAACCCGGCACCGATCAACCGGAACAGCAATTTTTCCATCGTGAGCAGCGGCGGCAGTGTCTCGAGCCAGCGCGACAGCCAGCCGGTCGCGTCGTTTCTGCGCGACGGATGCAGTTGCCGCTCGGCGTAGATCATCAGCAACGCGTGCAGCGCCGCCAGCGCGAACAGCCCGTAGGCCATGTTGGCGATGATGAAGTGCACCTTGAAAATCGGATCCGCCGCAAAGCCGAGAATGCGAACATCCGGAAAAATCATCGGCAACAGACAGGCAACCGCGGCCACCGGTGTGACCATCAGCCGCAGGCTCTCTAGCGGGAAGAAGAAACTTTCGATCCAGTAAATCCCGACCGAGAGCCACAGCATGGCCGAGAGCATGTACGCGAAACCGAAGTGCATGCTCTCGGCGCGGAAGATTGTCTGATGCAGCAACACCCCGTGCAGCAAGAGCACGGCGAACAGCGAGAGCTGCATCGGCCAGCGCGAGGGCGTGCCCGTGACCGGCGCAGGCGCGACCTGCCCGCCCGCCAGAGCGAGCGCGGCATCACGCCGGTATCCTTGCCACGAACAAACCGCCAACCCGGCGTAAAGGATGGCGGTCAGCGCATACAGTAAAATAGTCATATTTGAAGTTTACACCAGCCCATGACGGGCGCGCTGCCGTACCCGCCACCGCCCCTGCCGGGCCGGCAGGCCGGGCCACCGGGGCCACTGCGAGTCTTACAGGATACGTTTCATGCTCGACAATCTCACTACGCGCCTAGCCAAGGTCGTCAAGACGCTGCGCGGCGAAGCTCGCCTGACCGAGGCCAACACGCAGGAAATGCTGCGTGAAGTGCGTCTCGCCCTGCTTGAGGCCGACGTCGCCCTGCCGGTGGTCCGCGATTTCATCGCCAAGGTGAAGGAAAAGGCGCTCGGCGAGGAAGTCATTTCCAGCCTTTCGCCGGGCCAGGCGCTCGTTGGCGTGGTGCAGCGCGAACTGACCGCGCTCATGGGCGGCGATTACGAGGGCCGTGCCGCCGAACTCAATCTCGCGACCACCCCGCCCGCCATCATCCTGATGGCCGGTTTGCAGGGCGCGGGCAAGACGACGACGGTCGGTAAGCTCGCCAAACTGCTGCGCGCGCAGAAGAAGAAAGTCCTCACGGTATCCACCGACGTCTACCGCCCCGCCGCCATCGCCCAGTTGCAGACGGTGACGCAGCAGGTCGACGCCGACTTCTTCCCGTCGCAACCCGATCAGAAACCGGTGGACATCGCCCGCGCGGCCGTCGACTGGGCCCGTCGCCATCACCATGAAGTGCTGCTCGTCGACACGGCCGGCCGTCTGGGGATCGACGAAGTGATGATGCAGGAAATCAGCGCCCTGCACGCCGAGCTCAAACCGATTGAAACGCTGTTCGTCGTCGACGCCATGCTCGGTCAGGACGCCGTGAACACCGCGCGCGCCTTCAACGACGCGCTGCCGCTCACCGGCGTGGTGCTCACCAAGCTCGACGGCGATTCGCGCGGTGGCGCGGCGCTGTCGGTGCGTCACATTACCGGCAAGCCGATCAAGTTCGTCGGGGTGGGCGAAAAGCTCGATGGCCTCGAAGTCTTCCACCCGGATCGCATGGCGAACCGGATTCTCGGCATGGGCGACATTCTCGCGCTGGTCGAGGAAGCCCAGCGCGGCGTTGACGTGCAGGCCGCGCAAAAGCTCGCCGAGAAGGTCAAGAAAGGCGGCGACTTCGATCTGAACGACTTCAAGGCGCAGATCGGCCAGATGAAGAAGATGGGCGGCCTGTCGTCGCTCATGGACAAGCTGCCCGCGCAATTCCAGGCCGCCGCCAGCCAGACCAATATGGATCAGGCCGAGAAGCAGGTGCGCCGCATGGAAGGCATCATCAACTCGATGACCCCGGCCGAGCGCGCCAAGCCCGAACTCATCAAGGCGAGCCGCAAGCGCCGGATCGCTGCCGGTGCCGGGGTTCAGGTGCAGGAGGTCAACCGCATGCTCAACCAGTACGACCAGATGCGCACCATGATGAAGAAACTCAAAGGCGGTGGCATGATGAAGATGATGCGCAGCATGAAAGGCATGATGCCCGGCATGCGCTGAGCCAGGCTGACCGGTCGCGGCTCGGGCATCATGACGGACTTTCCGTATATACTCCGGGCCGCACTTAGCGACATCCCCCGCAACACGTTCCACAGGGTCGCCCCATATGAACCGCGAAGAAGCCCTCGAAGTATTCCGTAATTCCGAAGAAATCGTCTCGGCCGACGAGGTGAACCGGTCCGTCGACACGATGGCCAAGTCCATCAAGGACGCGATTGGCGACGAATTCCCGATGGTGCTGTCGGTCATGGGCGGCGCGGCCGTCTTCACCGGCATGCTGCTGCCGCGTCTGGACTTCCCGCTCGAGTTCGACTACATCCACCTCTCGCGCTACAACAACACCACCACCGGCGGTGCGATGCAGTGGCGCGTGGCGCCGCGCGACTCGGTGCGCGATCGCGTGGTGCTGGTGCTCGACGACATTCTCGACGAAGGCGCCACCATGGCGGCGATTCGCGACCGCATTCTGGAGATGGGCGCCTCGAAGTTCTACAGCGCCGTGCTGTGCGAGAAGCTCCTGACGAAGGAAAAACCGTCGCATCCGGATTTCTGCGGCTTCACGGTGCCGGACCGCTACGTCTTCGGCTGCGGCATGGACGCCAAGGGCTACTGGCGCAACCTGCCAGCGATCCGCGCGCTGACCACGCCGCGCTGAGCGGCTGCTGCGGCACAACGTCCCGCGACACCAGCGCACGAAAGCGAAAGGGGCCTGTGAGGCCCCTTTTTCATTGCTGGCGTGCGTGCCGTGCGATCAGAACTGGTGCACGAAGATCCTCACGCCTTTGAGGATCATCTCGACCGAGATGGCCACCAGAATCAGCCCCATCAGCCGCTCGAACGCCGCCACGACCCGCGAGCCGACCCATCGCTCGATGCGATCGGCCAGTACCAGCACCACCGCGCAGACGGCCATCGTCACGCACAGCGCCATGATCCACTCGAGCTTGCGTCCCGGTTGCTGCGACACGAGCAGCATGACGGTCGCGAGCGCCGATGGGCCGGCAAGCGCCGGAATGGCCAACGGCACGATGAGCGGCTCGCCCGCATCGGGCAACGAGCCCTGATCGGGACGCGGAAAGATCATGCGCAGCGCGATCAGGAACAGCACGATGCCCCCGGCCAACTGCAACGACAGGTCGGTGAGGCTCATCATGCGCAGGAAGCGGTCGCCCGCCAGCATGAAGATCAGCAGGATCACGAACGCAATCAGCACCTCGCGCAAGATCACCCGCGCCCGTCGATGGGCCGGCACGTTCTTCAGGGCATTCACGAAGATCGGGATATTGCCGAACGGGTCGGTGATGAGCAACAACAGCACCGTGGCTGACGCAAACGTGTATTCCATACTGCAACGCTTCCAGATATGACAACGGCAGCCGCCGAGGCGACTGCCGTCAGGTAATGCCCTATGTGTCGGTGGACGTGCGACACCTCACCGGCAAACGTTCACCGGCGCGCCGCACCGCCCTCGCTCAGACGGCCTTGCCGGCGCGCACCTTGCCGGCCACCACTTCCGCCACGGCGGCAACGTCGAGCAACTGGGCTTGCTCGTCGCGACGGCCCTGATACTCGATCTTGCCTTCCTTCAGGCCACGGTCGCCGATCACCACGCGATGCGGCACGCCGATCAGTTCCCAGTCGGCGAACATCACGCCGGGACGCTCGCCACGGTCGTCGAAAATCACGTCGACGCCGGCAGCCAGCAGTTCTTCGTAAAGCTTATCGGTGGCGGCACGCACAGCGTCGCTGCGGTCGTAGCCCATCGGGCACAGCACCACTTCGAACGGTGCGATCGATTCCGGCCAGATGATGCCGCGATCGTCGAAATTCTGTTCGATGGCAGCGCCGAGAATACGCGTGATGCCGATGCCGTAGCAGCCCATTTCCATCGGGGCCGGCTTGCCGGTCTCGTCGAGGAAGGTGGCGCCCATGGCCTCGGAATACTTGGTGCCCAGTTGGAACACGTGGCCCACTTCAATACCGCGGCACAGGGCGATCTCACCCTTGCCGTCCGGCGAGAGGTCGCCCGGCACGACGTTGCGCAGATCGGCCACCACTTCCGGCTCGGGCAGATCGCGGCCCCAGTTCACGCCGGTAATGTGGAAGTCGACCTCGTTCGCGCCGACCACGAAGTCGCTCATTTTCGCGACCGTGCGATCGACCACGAGCTTGACCGGCTTCTTCGTGCCCAGCGGCCCCAGATAACCCGGGGGCGTGCCGAACCATTCGACGATCTCGGCTTCGCTCGCGAAACGGAAGCCCGAAAGCCCCGGCACCTTGCTTGCCTTGATCTCGTTCAGCTCGTGATCGCCGCGCAGCAGGAGCAGCCAGATAGTGGTGCCGGCGTCTTCGCTGTCCGTGGCGAGCACAATCGACTTGACCGTGCGCTGGAGCGGGATCGACAGCAGTTGCGCAACCGCTTCGCACTTGGCCTTGCCGGGCGTGGCGGTCTTGGTCAGTGCCTCGGCAGGCGCGGCACGCTCGCCCTGGGGCGCGAGCGCCTCGGCCATTTCGACGTTGGCTGCATAGTCGGACGTCGGGCAGTAGGCGATGGCGTCTTCACCGGTCTCGGCAATCACGTGGAATTCATGCGAACCCGAACCGCCGATGGAGCCGTTGTCGGCCACCACGGCGCGGAATTCCAGACCCAGACGCGTGAAGATACGCACGTAGGCGTCGTACATCTTCTGGTAAGACACCTGCATGCCGGCACGATCCTTATCGAAGGAGTAGGCGTCCTTCATGATGAATTCGCGGCCGCGCATCACGCCGAAGCGCGGACGGATCTCGTCGCGGAACTTCGTCTGCACCTGGTAGAAGTTCACCGGCAGTTGGCGGTAGCTCTTGATTTCGCGGCGGGCGATGTCCGTCACGACTTCTTCGTGCGTCGGGCCGACGACGAATTCGCGGTCGTTGCGATCCTTCAGACGCAGCAGCTCCGGGCCGTACTGCACCCAGCGGCCCGACTCCTGCCACAGTTCGGCCGGTTGCACGGCTGGCATGAGCAGTTCGAGCGCACCGGCGCGGTTCATTTCTTCACGGACGATGGCTTCGACCTTGCGGATCGAGCGCAGACCGATCGGCAGGTAATCGTAGATACCGCCAGCGACACGGCGAATCATGCCGGCGCGCATCATCAGCTTGTGGCTGACGATTTCGGCGTCGGCAGGGGCTTCTTTGAGGGTGCCGATGAAGAAACGAGAGGCTTTCATGCAGATTTCCGGAAAAATGAGGGTCAACGGCGTGCATAGCGGTCGGGTCGGTTGCCAGAAGCGGGGGACTGGGGCACGCCTGAACATCGTCGCAGCCCCTGAGACACCCGCCGGCCTTGCGCGCCGCCCCGGTCACCCGAGCCGCCGCCGGCCGCCGCGCCGGTGATTATCTGTTTATAATCGAAGCAATTTTAAAGGATTCAAGGGTGGTTGTATGCTTGACCGTGAAGGCTTTCGCCCGAACGTCGGCATCATCCTCTTAAACGCACGCAATGAAGTGTTCTGGGGCAAGCGGCTGGGCGAGCACTCCTGGCAGTTCCCGCAAGGCGGCATCAAGTACGGCGAGACGCCCGAACAGGCCATGTTCCGAGAATTGCACGAGGAAACCGGGCTAAAGCCAGAACACGTCAAAATCATCGGTCGCACACGCGACTGGCTGCGTTATGAGGTGCCGGACAAATTCATCAAGCGCGAAGTGCGCGGACATTACCGGGGCCAGAAGCAGATCTGGTTCCTGCTGCGCATGGTCGGTCGCGATTGCGACATCTGCCTGCGTGCCACCGATCATCCCGAGTTCGACGCCTGGCGCTGGAATGAATACTGGGTGCCGCTCGACGCGGTGATCGAGTTCAAACGCGAGGTCTACCAACTCGCCCTGAATGAGCTATCGCGCTATCTGCGGCGCTCGGCGACACGCGCGCCGCAGGACCGCCGGCGGTTTCCGCGCGCCGGGGCCCGGATCGGCGAAATGCCGCCCGGCGGCTCGGACGCGCAGGACGACGACTGCGGCGGTCACGACTGCGGTGACTGCGGTGACGGCGCTGGCGAAGCGGCAAGCTCGGTCAGTTCGGGCATGCCGCCCCGGGAGCACTGAACCGGGCCGCGGCCAGCGTGTCCCATCATCGGTCGCGGGCGTCATGCCCGCGCCCTTTTTTTGACCTGGCGTCCTCAGGGACGCCGCGCGGATTGCCCGCTTTCGTTCATCCGCCGTCCAACCGACTTCTCATCCACATCTCATGCGTCCTTTCTTTGCCCGCCGCACCCCGCGCCTGGCCGCTCTGGTTCCTCTGGCCGCTGTGGCGCTGATTGCCGCCTGTAGCAGCACGTCGACACCGGTCCAGGACTTCGACGAATACCTCGCCCAGCAGGAAGCCGCCAAGGGCAAATGGAAGGAAGCGGATTACGCCATGCCGACATCGGCACCGCAAGACGCCGATCTGGTGAGCTTCCCCACGCTGCCGAACGCCACGCTCGACTACGCCATCGACGCAAAGTCGGTGCAGGTCACGGAAGACGGCGTAGTGCGCTATGTCGCCGTGATCCGCAGTAAGGAAGGCGCGCGCAACGTGTCGTTCGAAGGCATCCATTGCTCGTCGTTCGAGTCGCGCCTGTACGCCACCGGCCGGCCGGATGGCACCTGGGCCCCGGCACGCAACAGCGAATGGCGCCCGATCCGCCCGTATGGCGCAACGGCCTATCAGGGCATTCTTTATCGCGACTATCTCTGCCAGGACAAGACGCCACTGGGCAACGCCAAGGCCATCGTCCAGGGGCTGCGCTTCCCGACGACCAATCCGGAATATCGTTGAGAGCGGCAAGCGGGCCTTCCCCGCTACCTGTCCTTGAATGACAAACGCCGGTCACGCATTGCGTGCCGGCGTTTTTGGCATCTGACGCACTGACCTTCGGCTGCCAACGTAAGGCGGGCACTCGCCCGCCCTGCGGCTCAACGCAGAATCAGATTGTCGCGATGGATCAGCTCGGGTTCGTTCGCGAACCCCAACACCTGCTCGATGTCGCTGCTCGGGTGACGACGAATGAGCCGCGCCTCCGATGCGCTGTAGTTCGACAGACCGCGCGCGATTTCATGACCGGCCTCGTCCACGCAGGCAATCACTTCACCGCGCGCAAACGAGCCTTCAACGTCGATCACACCGATGGGCAAGAGGCTCTTGCCCTCTTCCATCAGCTTCTTGCACGCGCCCGCGTCGATCACGACACGCCCGCGCACCTGCAAATGGTCTGCCATCCACTGCTTGCGGGCCGTGAGCACTGCCGTGCGCGCGACCAGTTGTGTGCCGATGGCTTCGCCGCCCGCCAGACGCACCAGCACATCGGCCTCGCGCCCGGAAGCGATCACCGTGTGTGCGC
>NZ_JAELTP010000721.1 GCF_016428915.1 Pandoraea sp. ASV26 | reverse complement strand
AGTCACTGTAGCCTTTCGTTTCACGCTCACAAGGCGTAACTCAGCATTATCAAAGAAGCAAGACGGCTGTTCACGGCGCGAATTGCTGCAGACGAAAAGTCGATCCCGCCGCAGCTCCGATATGAAGTATTGTGCATCGTTGCTGCCCACGCCGACATGCACGAGATTGAAGAGCTACTCAGTATTTGGAAAAACTCATCAAACGACGAAGAGAAATACCTAGCGCTTGAGTGTCTAGGTAGGGTCCGGAGTGCCGAACTCGCGAAAAGGGTCCTTGGTCATGCATTTTCCAAAGACGTGAAACCACAAGATGTACGTACAATTCATCCACAAGCCGCCCGCATTACCCATAGTCTGTCTCTTATACACATCTCCGAGCCCACGAGACGATATTGTGTATCTCG
>NZ_JAELTP010000720.1 GCF_016428915.1 Pandoraea sp. ASV26 | reverse complement strand
GCATACGAGATACACAATATCGTCTCGTGGGCTCGGAGATGTGTATAAGAGACAGTATTATTGCCGTATATTCATGTTGATATCAACCAAAATACTTGCCCGTTTCTCCTGGTTAAGTATATAAACATGACTTTGATTTAGATATATAGATCATTGTTGATTACCACCTTGCCATGGAAACGTCCTCGTTTGGAGGATTGTTGGAAAATTAGGTTTATTAAATAATATGCAAAGTCCCGTACACATTAAATACGCAAATAACACGAGCAAACTAAAACAGAAAGAAAAAAAGAAAAAAAAGACGTCCAGAAGAAAGACACAGGCAGCAATCCACTTCTTCTACAATCCTCCACCTGTCTCTTATACACATCTGACGCTGCCGACGAACCGTGTGGTGTGTTGTG
>NZ_JAELTP010000719.1 GCF_016428915.1 Pandoraea sp. ASV26 | reverse complement strand
AGATACACAATATCGTCTCGTGGGCTCGGAGATGTGTATAAGAGACAGACTCTCTACTGTGAAGCCAATATGTCTATATATAGAGCAACAAATCTCCACAGAAGAATGTAAATATTCCAACACCAGAGAAGAAGAAGAAACCAAGACGAAATAAACAAAACGCCACCAACAGGCATCCATCCATCCTCCAAAAATGAAGCTCTCCGTGCTCTCCCTCCTAACAACCGCCCTCCTCACCTCCGCAACCACACCATCCCTCTCCCCGCGGGCCACATCCAAATCATGGGCCGGCACAAGCAACTACTTTATCCAGTCCATGTCCGACACCGACCAAGACGCCTACCTGCGCCAGCTCTCCCAAGACGGCATCAAGGCTGTCTCTTATACACATCTCCGAGCCCACG
>NZ_JAELTP010000718.1 GCF_016428915.1 Pandoraea sp. ASV26 | reverse complement strand
GGGCAAATAAAGTCGCTTTCAATGAGAGCATTGGTGATGCAATCATTGCAAAACGTCTTTTGACAGCACGGAGTCTTCATTGGCTCTATAAACATTTTCTTGTCAATCGAACACTCAAGTCCCCGTTCCTGAATCTCCTTGTCCGCCGCAGCTGCGTCGGCACCAGATGACTTGGCCTTTGCCTGATATTGCTCCCACGAGGCCTTATCTGGCTCAGCAATGACAAAATCTCCTTCTGCGTTAACCATGATGCCAGACGGTCGCTTGGTTTCATCTCCTTCTGATTGAGCCATGACTACAGACTTGTCCACCTTTTGTAAAAACGACCGCGGGATACCCGTCGTGCGCTTGACTCTAGGTCGGTTATCAAAATCTGGATCATCATTTGTTGGACAGAGCTGGAT
>NZ_JAELTP010000717.1 GCF_016428915.1 Pandoraea sp. ASV26 | reverse complement strand
AATAGCAACAGGCCCACCCTCGCAAATCTCCTGCGCAAGCCGCACAGCCTCTGAAAGCGTCGTCTTGCGCGCCACTGGCAGAATGTCGGAGCCGTCGCGCTCGTCTTCGGGGACGACTTCGACCAGGCGGTCTGCGATGCCGAGGAAGTAGGCTTCGGGGGCGGCGACGCGGCGGCCTGTGAGGATAAGGTCGCGTGCGCGGCCCAGGCCGATGAGGCCTGTTAGGCGATGCGTGCCGCCTGCGCCGGGGATGATGCCGAGTCTTGTCTCGGGGAGGCCGATGGTTGCGTTGGAGGAGAGGACGCGGAAGTGTGTGGAGAGGGCGAGCTCGAGGCCGCCGCCGAGGGCGATGGAGGAGATGGCGGAGATTGTTGGGATGGGGAGGTCGGAGAGGGAGGTGAAGGT
>NZ_JAELTP010000716.1 GCF_016428915.1 Pandoraea sp. ASV26 | reverse complement strand
ATTGTCGACAGTAAGTTCTCTTGCATTCTCTCCCCTTCTTCTTCAACTTTTTTTTTCTTTGGCATTTGTTATACCAAAGCGGTCTGGCCAAAGGGTTTCCTGCTAACTCTCTCTTTTTTTTTTCGTATCTCAAGGGGCGCCGCCGCCGTCGTCGCCTTATGACCAGATTCCGGTAATTAGCGAGAATGATGATATAAGTATTGACGGTTCGGAGGATGAAGAAATGGAGGAGAGTGGTCCTGAGGATGGTGAAAACGAAAACGAAAGTGGCGCAGAGTAATTTGAATGAGTGGAAAAAGTGTAGCACAAAATTTTGTAGAGAACGAGGAGTGTTGAAGCTGTCTCTTATACACATCTGACGCTGCCGACGAACCGTGTGGTGGGTGGTTGTCGGGGGGGGGGGGT
>NZ_JAELTP010000715.1 GCF_016428915.1 Pandoraea sp. ASV26 | reverse complement strand
ACTGCAGCCTGTCCGAAAGCCGACAAGCACTCATTACGGGCGTGAATTGCAGTAGAGAATTTAGACATGTCCCATAATGTTGCAAGATGCAGCTTTAGAAACTAGGCCGCAGTAACTGGCCGCGCCAAAGTCGCAGATGCCTAGCTGCGCCACAGACATGTGCCTTTGAGAGCGGGCGAAAAGTTCAAAAGAAGATATACATGGCTATAGAAAAGGGCGGAGATATAAGTGCTCTCGGCCGAAGAGGCGAAGGACGCGCACTGAAGCTGGGGTACGGCTTCCATAGTCTATAGTACTCGCCACGGGAAACGACTACCAAAATGATGAACGTCCTGTTACTGATTGGTCGGTACCTGTTTTTCGATTTTAGTCATTCCTGGCGTCAAGCATCAAACTTTCCTGGTC
>NZ_JAELTP010000714.1 GCF_016428915.1 Pandoraea sp. ASV26 | reverse complement strand
GATGTGTATAAGAGACAGATGCACATCACCGTTGACATTCTTCTTCTCGGTATCCAACCCAGCGTCTGGGTTATAGCATTTGCGCGGGTCGGTCCAGTCTACCAGACAAGCACCAATTGCCGTCATGCTAACCATGTCTTCCTCAATATCAGCCTCGTCGTCATCCTCGAGCCCCTCTCGGACATTGAGCAGGGAGTGAATAGCGCCCATGGCAATGGTGCGCATTAGTTCTTGGTTGGCGGGACGTGAGTAGCAGAAAACGGGCAAGAAGTAATTGAGAGCCTGGCGAACAGTCTGGTTATTGGCAGAAGTAGGGTCAAAGTAGGCGACGACTAGCGCCTTGAGTAACTCCTGGCACGACTCCTCGTCGCTGACGACGCGTCCAAGCAAAAGCTTGGATGCAGC
>NZ_JAELTP010000713.1 GCF_016428915.1 Pandoraea sp. ASV26 | reverse complement strand
CGACAGGCACATTGCCCGAAAACCCCGGCAGTCCAAGACATACAGCGTCTTTTCCGTTTAGTTCCTCAACGTTTCGTTCGAGACAATTAGATTTGAGCCTACATAAGGGTTTGTGAGACTTTATGCATTCTTCCGGCGCATGGGAGATTTTCTTTTGACAGCCATTTTGTAGCTGAATACTTGTACATACTCTTTATCTCTTATTTTAATTGATGCTCCATGCGAGAGCGAATCAAAGTATATGTCTCCAAGTTTTGCTAATGAGAATCGTAGCACGCGGCTGCTTATCATTCGCCTAGGTGGACCGGAAAATAAGTGAAATATACTGCTTGTAATTAATACTGGGATCCCCACCTAATTGAGCTGTCTGGTCGTCGCTCTCTTGGTGCCTGGCAGCGTGGTGAAG
>NZ_JAELTP010000712.1 GCF_016428915.1 Pandoraea sp. ASV26 | reverse complement strand
GCGATAGAGTGACGCTGGAATGCGGCGTGCCGTGTATGAAGACAACATGCTTCAGCTGCCGCAACGGCACTTACAACGGGTGCCCGGACGTCGTCTTCTTCTCCACCCCGCCGTATCACGGCACCATGACGCGATACCACGTCCATCCCGAGAATTGGCTTCACAAGTTACCAGATCCAATGACCTTTGAAGAAGGCGCATTGCTTGAGCCACTTTCTGTTGCATTTGCTGGTGTTGATCGGGCCAATGTTCGACTTGGTGACCCGCTTGTGATCTGTGGTGCTGGTCCTATTGGCATGGTTTCGCTACTGGCAGCCGCAGCCGCTGGAGCTAATCCGATTGCCATTACCGATATTAACAAAGACAGACTGCAGCTGGCCAAGAAACTAGTTCCGCGTGTGCGCAC
>NZ_JAELTP010000073.1 GCF_016428915.1 Pandoraea sp. ASV26 | reverse complement strand
GCGCATGTGGTGGCTTGCCATCGGCGTGGCGACCATCGGCACCGGCGTGCTCGCCTCGCAGGGCATCATCGATCCGGTCAAGTCGATCTACACGACGTCACGCTTTACCTGGCTGTCGTACCTCGTCGGCGGATGGTTTTTCGGCTTCGGCATGGTGCTGGCATCGGGCTGTGGCAGCAAGACGCTGGTGCGCATCGGTGGCGGAAATCTGAAGTCGCTGGTGGTCTTCGCCATGATCGGTTTGTCGGCCTACATGACACTCAAGGGCGTGTTTGCGGTGCTGCGCGTCGCGGCCATCGACAGTGTGCAGACCACGCTGTCGACATCGCAGGATTTGCCGACGTTGCTGGGCGCAATGTTCGGTGGCGACGTACACAGGGCGCAGCTCATTCTCGGGTTGGCGATCGGTGGCGTGTTCGTGATCGCGGCACTCGCACGACGCGAATTCTGGACGCTCGACAATCTGCTGGGCGGCCTTGTCGTGGGTGCGATCATCGTGGCGCTGTGGTACGTCTCGGGCAAGGTCGGTTACGTTGCCGAGAATCCGAACACGCTGGAGGAGAGCTTCGTCGCCACGAACTCCGGCAAGATGGAAGCGCTGTCGTTCGTGTCACCGCTGGCGTACACGTTGTATTGGCTGATGATGTGGAGCGACACGAGCAACGTCATTACATTGGGCATTGCCAGTGTGCTGGGCGTGATCGCCGGTTCGTTCGTCTACGCGCTGGTATCGCGCAATTTCCGCTGGGAAGGCTTTCAGGGCACAGAAGACACGGCGAACCACATGGTGGGCGGTGTGCTGATGGGCTTCGGTGGCGTGACGGCGTTGGGCTGCACGGTCGGCCAGGGGTTGTCGGGCGTATCGACGCTGGCGGTGGGATCGTTCCTCGCGATCGTCGCGATTCTCGTGGGCGGCGTCTGCGCATTCAAGTATCAGATGTGGCGCATTGAGCGCAGCGTTTGACGGTAATTCGCGCGCGTATGCGGGAAATACTCGCTAAACAGACATAACCGCGTCACACAGGTATTGACACTATAACGACCGCGACGCTATAATCTTTTTCTTCGTTGGGTCGTTAGCTCAGCTGGTAGAGCAGCGGACTTTTAATCCGTTGGTCGCAGGTTCGAATCCCGCACGGCCTACCAAACGAATTCGAGGGGTTGCGAGAAATCGCAACCCCTTTTTGTTTTCCGCAATCCATGGAGTTTTCCGCAAAACACCATGAAGGTCATCGGCATCAACCGCCACAAGTAGCCAGTCCCTGCGCACTTTTGACGTTAGGATTTCGGTGTTGGCGCCGCAGTCATTGTGTCTGCATCCGGCAGCGTCACGAACGACCGCGCCTCGTCCATCGATCGAGCGCCGAGCCAATCGTCATAGTCGGCCGGCTTGATGATGACCACCGACCTCTTTTCACTCCCTGGCTTGTGGAATCGCTTCATCAGCGGGTGATGGTCTGCATTGAGGGTGAGCATCGTGAAAGAGAAACGCGGGCCGCCCTCGCCTTCCCATTCCCGCCAGAGCCCCGCTATCGCGAACGGCTCACCATCGGCCGTGCCGATGGCCCACCGCACCGCCTTCCCCGTCTCGTAGTCCGGCTCGAAGAACACCTGCGTCGGAATCAAGCAGAGCTGCTGCCTCTTCCACGCGCTGCTGAAGCTGCGCTTCTCCCCCACCGTCTCGGCGCGAGCGTTCATCGTGTCGAACACCTTCACACCCGGCGGGATTTTCTCCCGCGGCACCATCCCGAACGACGCTAAGTCCGAACGCCGCCCCACGCCGTCCTGGCGAATGATCGGGGCGAAATAATCCTTGTAGACCTCTTCGCGCCACTCGCCGATCGGTGGCGGCACGCCGTAGTATTCGCTGAACAATTGCCGATCGGGAACGCGGTAGTTGGTGCACATGAATTGCTCATTCTTTGCGGCCGCTTTCGTTAAACGTCGGCTGTCAAGCTCTCAAGAGACGTCACTCTCGACATCAGAACTTTCAAATCGACTGCCGGGTAATCATCCATTTCCGATTGGATAAACGTAATAATTCTAGGAATATCGGAATCTCTAGGCACAAATATATACCTAACATCCGTCGGAGCGAACTTCAACAAGCTCGATTCTCGTGTTGCCTCGTTATGGATCTTAAGTTTCTCCGTATCTTGAAATTGAGCCACTTTCAGATATTCGGTTATCCCCTTCCCCGCAGGAACATATCGCCACTCGGATTCTTGGTAGAAATCTTTCTCCAATGGCTTGCCGGATACCAGCATTGCCCCTCTGGTGGGTTTCGAGTATGCAAGAACATAGCGATGATCTTTCTTCGCCGGCTCTTTGAGTTCCTCTGGTAGTTGGAGCAGTCTCACTGCATTAGTGTTTATCGCAGTTAAAAGAGGGGTCTGACCGGAAAAATACATGACGGGATTCAATGTATTCTTTTCCGCCCACTCGCGAGTCATTCCTAGACCATAAGAACCATAGAATTCGACATGCTCTGCAATTCTGCTGATGGGAATGTCGCAGAAGCACACCATCGGAAAAGCTAAAAATTCGTCATCCCTAAGCCCAAGCCATCGGACATCCTCGGCGCAATATCTTGGCCAAAAACCATCGCGCAAGATTGATTCAAGCACGTCAAGACTCTTTGTGAAGTGGAAAAGCGAATTCGAGCGCGGCAGCATATATCCCCAGTCCCCGTATTGTTTGACGAGAGAGTATGCCACGGAGAACGAAACTGACTCACAGCCAAGTTGCAGGAGAATAAAATACTGTGTTTTTGTACAGTATTTGTGCTAGTTTACCTCTCTCGAAGTCACCCGAGAAAGTCCGCCATGCGAGACCCACACACCACCAGATATATCGTCGTCCCGTTCCGCAAAGGGTCTGGCGGCGACCTGCTGCCCGTTGAGGTGCGCCCAGCCGGCACCAGCGTCGGCGCCGTGCGCGTCGCCCACTCAATGCGCGAGCGCCACGCCGGCGTTGCGGCTTACGAAGTCCTGCTCGATCCTGAGACGGGTGCCATGGAATCGCCCAAGGTGCTGTTCCAGCATGGCCGAATTCCAGCGCTCGACGAGTACGCGCCAGCGTAGCGAGGTGTCGCCATGCCTCTCAACCCTCGCCCCTCCGATCTGACGATCGACCAACTCCGAAGCCTGTGGCTAACCAACAAAGACCCCGACGTGCGGCGTGCGATCGAAGAAGTCGCCTACCGACGACTCGAAGCCCATCGACGCGACAAAGTGCTGCGAGAAGTGGAGACGCTATATGTGGTGATCCACCAGGCATGGCGGGAAGAAGTTGGCGACACCCTAATCGCGCTCGAATGCCTCAAGGCGCTGCTTGGCGAAAACCGAATTAACAGAGGGGAGTTGCCGCGGATCCCAGGTGCACCGCCTCGGTGATGGTCGGCAAAACCGGAGAATGGTCGGGGCCGCCCTGCTCAGGCGCGCGCCTTAGCTAAGTAAGCTCCGATACGGAGAAGATGCGGATGAGTGGCGGGAGGAGCCACGCGATGGCAGCCCCAAAAAGATAGCTCTAGCGATCTTTTTCAAATAATTGATCACTTTGATTATCTTTTTTCGTTAGCGCTTCGTAGCTGCGCTCGCAGGCGAGTCCTGCGATGTGGGCTGCGTCAGCGTACCGAGCAAGTTCTCCCGCAGCTTGGTCAGTCCGGGTGAACAGCCCTGTGAGCAAATCAAGGGCGTCTGTTCCGCCGATGGTTGGCGGGCTTCGACCGGCAGCGGCGGCAGATCGTAGCTCTTCGGAAAGAGCGGCGACGCGCTGTTGCAGGCGAACAGCGGCAGCGTCAGAAGAACGAGCAGCCGCTTGGGCTTGATCCAGTTGAGTGCGTCCATCGGCAGCGATCCCTGCGAGAGTCAGATTGGTTCTGCGGTAAAGATCAAACGTTCCCGCAAGCGATTGTTTCTCGGCTTGCAGAGCGGCGATTGTCGCTGTCTGGTCGGCGTCGTGATGCCCCTTCCAGTAGCCGGCGCCGGCCGCGAGCACTGCGGCGAGAAGGAAAGCGCCCCACAGGCGCGGATCGAGCAGAGTCATAGTTCGCTCTCACAGGTCTTGACGCGTTTCTGCTGGCGCGTCCACACGCCATAGCAGCGCTTGTTCGGCTCACCGTTCACGATCGTGCTGCAGTCATATCCGGCCGCGAACCTATAACGAAGTAGCGCCTGGCAGGCGCCGCGATAATCGCCGGCGAGGAACAGGCGTTTCGAGGTCGAACTGTTCCAGTTGACTATGCCGAACTGCCCGATGAAATTCACGTACGCGTCCCACTCGCCCTGCGTCATGGTGGCGTCGGCCGGTAGTGACCGCCGCAGGGCACGCTCGTCGTTCGACAAAAGGTTGCGAGCAAGCTCGTCGGCCCGCTTGCGGGTGATCTTTTCCCCCATCCGCACCGGGCGACCGTCTTCGTATCGCGTCGAACCGTGTCCGATCGTAGGTACGTCCCCTTTCGTCGGGATCACGGCGCGCTCGGTAAAACCCTCGCTCACGACCCAACTCGAGAATGCCGCAGCACTGATGGCCAGAGCCGCCAGCGGCTTGCGAAGGTTGTTATTCATTGACGGCCTCCAGTTCGTGCAGCCGCGCGCGGCTTTCGCGATCCTCTCGCCGGTCCTTTCGATACATGTAGACCGCGTTCACAACGAACGTCGCTACGGCCGTCAAGATACCGACGATCACACCGATGTCCGTCAATGTGAGCGACGAAGCCACCGCCACGATGCTCCCCGCATAGCTCGATACCTCAGTAGGCGTTGCTCTCAAAGCACCCTCCCTGCCAAGAAGTTCACCCGCACATTCGGCGTTGGTTGTGACATTGGTTTGTCCTTTGAGCGCCCCCGCGCCCTGCTCTGGAAATGAAAAAGCCGCCCGAGGGGGCGGCAGCTCAACCTGCTATCCGATCACGGCGAGCTTTCGCAGCGTGCCGCCAGCATCTTCGATTTCAAGGTAGCCCGTGGTGGGAACATCCGCGGTAGAAATAACCGTTCCGTATCGCAGTTTCCCGGTTCCCTTCGGAACAAGACGGATGCTGATATTCGGATCGCTACCCTCCGCCGAAACGAGCACCGGCTGCCCGGCAATGGCGGGCTGCGTCGAGAGATAGTTCACCGCATTGCCGTTAAACCGGACACGGAAAGAGACGACGTTATAGGTGTAATCCGCTGCGCCGTCCCAGTTAACGTAGAAACTCTGGTTGTCGGACAAAATGCGCGTACGCGTAGATCCCGTCGTCAGGTCAACGAGTTCAACGCCAGGCGCAAAGCTTTCGATGTAAAGGCCACCGTCCGCATTGGTCGCGGTGCCCTTGATCTGCACCTTCCCCTTGCCTTTGGGTTTGATCTGAATGGGGATATCCGCATCCGGCCCTGTTGCCTGGAGGACTGCAGCGGTACCCGCCGCCACTGCATTAGCTTTGACCATGTTGAACACGTCCGAAAGCCCGTTGCTGTTCATGATCATGTTCGTGATGACCGCTGCGCCTGGGCTCACAGATCCTGCAGCGTTGCTGTCGTACGATGCCCGGATATCGACGTTGTTGATCTTGCCGCCGAGTTTTGTGCCCCATCCACCCGATCCATTGATGCGCGTGCCTACTACCTGAAGCGTGTTCATCGTGCCGGTGTGAGCACTCAGGTCGATACCATCCCCCTGATTAGTGTCAATGTTCCCCCCAATCACAGCCAGCCGGCGAATCGATGCACCACTGCTCGTCGTGACGTTGATGGCGTCCCCGCTATTGGAAGCGAGGATCGCCCCATTGATCTCAATATCTATAAGCGACGTCGCCCCGGAGAGATTCACGTCGATCGCGTCGCCCATGTTCTGAATATTGGAGTGCCCGCTGACGACGATCTCTTGCCCTCCAAGCACCCTAATCGCGGGATGCGGCAGCTTCCCGCCGTAACCACTCGATACATTGCTCCGGAAATTGTCCGCCAGCAAACGACCTCCTAGCATCTCCACAACCGCGCCACCGGAATCGATCTTGCCCGCGTTGAAGGCACCGTTAAATGCGTCAACCCCATGCAGGCGAAGCGTTCCGTTTGCGACGATCGCTTTGTAGTAGTCCTGGAACCAGCAGTTACGAAACGCGTTGTCGAATCCCGCCGCCTGAGTGAAAATCGCGCCCGTTGAATTAGCTGCACCAGTGAACTGGAGTCCCTCGAATTCCATCGCATCTGCGAGGACAATTGACGTGCCAGACGCGATGACGCTGTCGAGCGTCGTCACACGGCGGCCAGTCCCTCTGATCGAGATGGCACGGTAAGGAAACAGCTCGCCGAACTTAAAGGCTCCCGGCTCGATCAGCAACTCGCCACCAAGCCCACCGGTGGGGTCTTGAGAATGGATCTCGTCGAGCGCCTTCTGCAAAGCTTTCGAATTCTGCGCTGCCGTGTTAGTCGATTTCAGTCCGAACGCGCTCGCGAAAACCTGAATCCGGAGCCGGTCACGCACCGACATAACCTCTTCTCCGCTCTCGGACTGCGAGAAGCCAACCATCGCCGCGCCATTCGGCCCAGACAAATCTGCACCACTCACGCCCTGAATCAGGCGAAACTTTGCGGGTTCAAATGCACTGCCCGTCGTGAAAGGCAATTGCGATTGAATCGGCGCATAGACTTGGCCGTCGTACGACACGGTTTGACTGGCGTTCGTCATCGAGAGGCCGGCGGAGTAAGGCACGGGCACCTGATAACCATATCCAGCCGCTACAGCCTCGATCGCAGAAATCGAAGTGGCAGCCGTGGACTTAACACCGAGAATCGCGGAATCAGCGAAATCTTGAACCTCTGCAATCGCTCTTGCGGCCGTCTTAACCTTCCCGCCGCCGGTCGTAACGAGGCTACCGTCTCCACGCGCTGGTCCGTTGACGATCGCATGGAGCAGCTCTGAATCGGTATGCAACTGGGCTACATCAGCCAGAAGTTGGCTGCCGGATGTGCTCATAGGGAGCCTCGAAAAAAGAAAAGCCACCCTGTTGGGGTGGCCATAAATGCACTAATGCTTGATGGAAGTCGTCGGCGTTGCCGGCTTGCTCGACGCTACGTCGCCTTAACCGTCGTCACCGATGAGGTGTTACCCCATTGGTCCGTCACACTGAGGTAATACGTAGCGCCGGCGCTAGCCGGAGCCGAGCCGGGAGACGCTCCCCGATACACAATGGCACCGCTCGCGGCCTCACGAATCCAATACTGATCAATATCGAGCGCCGAAACTGCGTTGATCCTCACGAGCGCCAACGACGAGTCGTACGCCCCCGTGGGGGCTGGAGGCGGCTGTTTCGTCACCGTAATCGACGCTGCTGGCGACGGTCCTACCGCGTTGTATTCAGCCACTTGGAAAGTCACCACGGGCGAGACGGCACCGTTCGCACGTGCTGCGGCGATATCCCAATCGATCACGTAGTTCGTCGTGTCGTACTCGAGGCGCACTACACCGCCGGTGATAACCCGCACGTTGCGGTAATCTCCCTTTGCGTTCGATACGTTGACACGCATTGCCCCGCCATTGAATGGCGGGTTTTGGAGCGTCAGCGTTGGCGCTGCTGGCGGGTACGTAATCGCATTGATCGCTCCCGACCACACAGCCCAAGGCCCGGCTAGGCTGCCAATCGCACGAGCACGGACTTGCCACAGGCCGGCACCGAGATTCGCATTGATAGTCGGCGACAGACTCATCCCCAGGGGCGTCCAAGCCGCCCCGCTGTTTGCGGATGCCTGGAACTCGTACGAGGTTGCGCCACGCGCTGGCGTGCAGGAGATCACCGACAGGCCATTTTGCGGGCTGCCGATAACGCTCACCGATGCGACTACCGGCGCGTCGGAAATCTCGGGCAGCAGCGACGCGGGCGGCGGCGGCGGCACATCTCCACTGTTCTCAGCTTCAAAAACCGATTCTGCGTAGTTCACAAGCGCGAGCTCGACCTGCCCATCGTCCTTCGGAGATACGCTCAGAACTTGGCAGTCAAGGCCGTGGCGCTCACCCGGGCCGAATTGGTACTGCGTCGGCTCTTCGCTGATGCCATCCGAGATGTATAAGGCTGGCGAACCTGCAACGATAGCGGTGAACTCGTCCTGCCCGGCTGTCACGACATACGGGCCATCACCCGAGCCATCGCGTCGTCTGAAAGCCATGTAATGCGTTTTCCCAGCCGTCCAATCGAGCGGCTCCGACGTCGTAATGACGCCGGCTGTGTAATTCAGCACCACGCCGGAAAGGCCCCACGCGGGCACGTCATGCGACACGGATACGAGGTCTCCATAGCGCGGGATATAGCCCTCCATCTCTGTCGTCAACGTAATATTCCGGCGCCGGTCGCGATTGGCGGCTGCCTGTCGCATTCCCCATCGCCACGCCTGCGCTCGGTTCGTGCAGCCGAAGAGTTGCAGTCGTGCCGGCTTCAATTGCGTCCCACCGGCCAGCACGCACGGCACCTCGGCGGGCTGAAACGTCGTGTCATCGGTGTATTGCACGACGACATGATCCGGCGTGTCGTAGCTCTGAAACGCGTACTCGATCTGAAGCGAGTTCTGGATGATGTTGGACGGCGCGAACATCGCCGTTCGGATCGTTCGCTTCTCATCTCGGACGAAGTCAATAACACCGGCGTAATACACCGGAGTAGCATTGCCCACGCTCGCTATCTGGGTTAGGACGTCCCACACGGTGGCGGCGGTGTCAAACACCCCGTCGAACGTATCTCCGCGAGCGTCCCACGTCGCGCTTAACGTCAGCAGCGTGTCGAGGTTCAAACGATTGTCGGCCAAGCCACGCCCGTACGTCGTGTTTCGAATCACATCCGCAAGCGCCCACGCAGGATTGCGAGTTACCTGCGGCGCAGACCACGAAGCGCCATTCCATACTGGCAGCTTGCGAGTAGCGATGACGTTAATTTTCTTCGCGGTCTGCGAATTCAGGTTGTTTGTTGCCCGGATAACCATCGCCAAGAGCGTCACGTCGCCGTAGTAGCGCTGGCTCGGCAGATAGGCGCGCATGCCCGACCATTGGAGCGTGTTAGCCGTCCGCGTATCCGTGCTCTTGTCCGATGTCCGTCTAACGCGCACCTGATACCTGCCCGGCGCGACGGCGTACCGTTGAGACAGCATTTGCGGCTGGATCGTCGCCATGCTTACCGACGCATTCGCCAAGTCAAGCCATGGGCCAATCGGGTTGCCACGATCGTCCACAAGTTGACATTGCACGTGATAGGACACCGACATGGCGGCGGGATTGCCGTCATCATCCGCACGGAATAACCCGGAGGGCAGGCTGAAGTCGATGCCGATGAAATTCGCTTTCGTGCCGCCGGCGCTCGCGACGAACGGGCCAATCCAATCGCCCCCTTCGTTCGGCCCCTTCAGCTCGATACCGGTGACATCGCTGCTCGTCACAACGTTATCGGGAAACAACACCATCGCGCCGCCAGGCGGGACGATCTCATACTGCACTTCGGCATATGACGAAATGTCGGTGTCGCCGATCATCACCTTCTCTACTGCGACTTCCCCCTGGCTGATGCAGAACAACTGGTAGAGATACTGCTCATTTCCGTGGTTCTCGACGTACGGCTGGCTGGCGAAGTCCGGATATGAGCGGTAACGCCCGTACAACACCGGAATCGGATTCTGAAGCCGCGCCGCGTTTCCCTGCGCGCCGATCGTATATGTCGGGCTCGCCTGTTGAGCGCCCAGCGACGAGGGCGCACGCGTAGGCGGAACGAGCGCGTTCACGAGGAAGGTACCCGCCAGCATGATCGCCGCGCTGGTGAGACCGAATTGCCACGTTCCAAGGACGAACGCCCATGGCTGCATGCCTGGGATGATTAGCGCCGCTGCCACGACGGCGAGCTGGAGGATCATCTGTAGCGGGTTCGAACCTCCACCGCCACCCTGAGGAAGCGCCGCCAACACAACCACGTCGCCATCACGCACAGGACGGCCCCAATCGCGCTCAAGCACGGGCGAGCCGTTTACGAGAGGCATGAACGTGTGCAGCCGGCGCATCGTGCGCCCGCGACCGGAAATCATGCCTTGGTGACGAAGCACGGTGTCCAGACGAACCCGGCGCCGCAGCACTGTCACCTCGCGCCCTAAGTGCGGGCGAAACGGATTTCGACAAACGACGAGAGTGGCGTTAAACATTGAACTTGTAGAAGGTCAGTCGCGAAAAGCCAAGCAGGCGGAGCGCGGCGCGTGGCGACCAGATGACACCGATGCGCTCCATGGAGTGCAAAACACCTCCCCCCTCACATTCAAGCCAGATACCCACATGCGGCTCATTGCCGCCACGGAGCAGAACCCCAGCTCCGTGAAAGGGCGCGGGCGCAATCTCCCAAGACCGCGACTCGACGCGCTCCCGATACAAGTCGCGCGCAACATCGCCGAACTCCGGAACATCAGGGATCTCGATTTGGAAGTGCTCGGCCTGCACTTGCCGAAGAAGGCCCCAGCAGTCATACGCTGAAGGACCGCGGGCGCCAGCCGCCCATTCCAGACCGATGTACCGGTTGATTTCGTCGGGTGTCATCGCAGCAGCCCCGAGAACCGATCAACGGTGTAGTAGCCGCCAACGGTGGCTGGAAACCCCCAGTTATGAACGTCGTTCAGCGTGGCCGTGCCAGTCGCCCGGAACGCGTCCACTTTGACATTCGTCAGCAGCATGCTCATCGGCGGATCCATCTGAGGCTTACTCAGATCGGATAGTAGATATGGGCGGTACGTCACTTCAATCGGCGCCAGTTGGCCGATGGCCTGCTCAAGGTGAGCCGTTACCTCTCGACTCACGTTGTCCAACGAGAACTGAAGCTGCGGGCTCTCGCCCTCTTTGAACCCCGGCAATGTGAAGTTGAACTGTGCGGCGATGAACGTCACCGCCTGCCCCGGGTTGAGCGGTGCGCTGCCTTCAAGAGTCGCAACGATGTCATCGTAGCCACGTACGACGCGGATGGCGGTCGCCTCACCGGCATCGTCAACGAAACCCGGATGCCGCAGCTCCAACGTGTGTAGATCGAGCTCGTTTATGGGGTTAGACGCATACGCCTCTTTCAGCGCCTGCTCCATCAAAGTCACCATTCCAACGGCCCCGGCAAATCAACATGAATCAATGAGTGCAGATCACTCGACGTCATATGCAGCACGTCCTCCCCAAACTCGCGAAGCGCCACATACTGCTCCGGCGTGGCGACCGGCATGTTGATCGTCTCAAGCGTGGCCGACACTCGCCACGAGCCAGGCTCGATGTTGTCAACCTTGAAAGCACCGATCATTCGAGCCTTGACGCTCGAACGCTCCAAGCCGTTGTGTACCACCGCCGAGAACCATGCAGCGCCGTCGATGAGGTCGTAGTGCACGAACGCTTCAAAGAGCGCGAGCAGCTCGCGGTCGAACGTCCATTGCACAGAGACCTGCGTGGGTACGCTGATGAAGCGCCGCCGCTGCCGCGCGAGGCCCGAGTCCATGTTTGAACGGACGAACGGCGCCTGCGGCTGATACGAGTAGCCGGACGCCATCGGGTCCGGCAGTCGGTCAGGCCATGCAACGAGTGTCATTATCGAAATTTGGGGGTGAGTCCGAATCGCTGTGCGAACACCTTGGAAATGTCGCCTTGGCCGCTGGCCATGTCTGAGGTAATCGCCTTGCGAGCGATTTCCGCGACGTAGGCTCGGATGTCGACGCCGCCGCCGCTCTGCTGCTGCTCCACCTGACCCGCCTTGGATGAGTCCTCGACGAGTTGCACGTTCACGACGGCTCCACTGCCGAGCGCGTGATTCGGCACAATCGATCCGCCTTGGCCGGGAACAAACATTTCCGGGCCACGTTCGCCAACGAGGTACGCCGTACCGCCCGCGACTGGGCCGCCGGCCGCTCGCTGCGGCAGACTCGCAAAGTTGTCGGTCAGCTTGAGCATGTTGTCGAGCGAATCGCCAGGCAACGCGCTCGCTGCGGATGCAGCCAAACCGGTATTCGACGCAAAGAAGCCGCCTAGCAAAGACCCACCAATCGATGCAAGACTGCCGAGCAGGCCCGACATGGCGGCACGCGCCTGCATGCGGACAATGTCGGCGATCATGCTGTCAACCAAGCTCTTAAAGTTGAACTTTCCAGTCGTCACCATGCTGGCGATTGCGTCCTCCATCCCGCGCATTGCGCTGGTGAAAGCTTGCTCTGCCTGCTTTGCGACGTTGTGAGCGGTGTCTAGGTAGTTCGCAAACGCTTCCGCGGCCCCATTGGTCCATTCGGACTGCTTGTCGCGCAACGCAGCATAGTAGGCATCGTAATCTTCAAGAGACTTCTTCAGCCCCTCTTGGATTTGCTCCGACGCATCCATGTACGCCTTGCTGCCGAGCGCGTCCTTGGGCGTCGCTTTATCCAACTGTTCCTGAAGCCGTTGATACTCGGCGTAGATTGACTTCACCGCCTGGACATTCTTCAGCGCTTCTGCACCCATGCCAAAAGCGCCAAGCTGGCGGGAATACTGGTCGTTCTGCCCTTGCTGGTAACTCCGGATCGAGGCTTGAATCTGCGCCGATCGCTCCTGCAACTTCGTAATGCTGTCGTGGAGCTTTACCTGCTTCTCAAGCTCCACGTTGGTCTGCAACTGCGCCCGAATGGCATCCTGATTTGCAATCAGGCTCTTTTGATCGGCCGTCAGCGTCTTCCCCTTCCAGTCGCCGATCTGCTGGTTGAACTTAGCCATATCCTTCTGGGCGTTCGACAGCTTGTCGGTCATCGAGAGCTGCAATTGAAGCTCGGAAGCCTGATCGCGAAGATGTTGCAGGTATCGCGTGGCGCCGTCGTCCGTGTAGGCTTTCGGCGTGTGATCCTTGTACTTGTCGTTGATGTCCGCGACCATCTTAGAGTACTCGGCGTCGGAGAACTTCCCGCCGCCTGCGAGGATCCTCTCTCTGTCGTCCGCGAGTTGCTTGAGCTCCTTCGTACGCTTCTGCGCATTCGACATGATCTGGTCGCGCATCTTGTCGATTCGAACTTCAGCCTCGATCGCGTCCTGACTCTTCTGCTTGATGGTGGCCTGTCGCTCGGCGTCACGCTGCTCGAGGCGGAGCTTTTCCTGAAGCAATTCAATTTGCTTGCTGATGCCGCTTGCCGCACCGTCCAGAGGCAAGCCCAGGTAGTCTTGCTGCTGCTTCAGAGAATCCTGAAGGCTCGCAATCTGCTGCTCCGTGGTCTGCGTCTTTCCGAACCCCATCATCCGCGACCAGGCAGACGATGCGGCATTTCCCACGGAATGCCAGGCCGTTTCTAAGAAACCCAGGTTCTCCTTAATGCTCTTGACGCGATCATTTGCGGCATCAGCCCAAGCTTTCTCAGCGACACTCGCCGCTGCGATCTTGTCGCCCTGCTTTTCGAGTGCGGCAATCTGTTCATAAACCGACAGCGTCAGAAAGTGATACTGCTCATTGAGCTTTGCGGACGCCTTCGTAGGCTCCTCGGCGAGCGACTCAAACTGCTTCACCACATCCTTGACGGCCATGCCTGTGGTCTCAGCCATAGCCGCTGCGGCCGGCGCGATCGTAGCGATCTGCGCACCGGTGAATCGCCCTGACTCTGCAAGCGAAAGCATCACCTCCTTCGCCGTGCCGATCTTTGTGCCCGACTGGCCGATGGCTTCAACCATCGACTCCAGATTGCCGCGCGTCAAGCCGGCATATCCGCCGGTCATGATGATCGCCTGGTTGAGCTTGTTTTGCTCTTCCGCACCCTTAATGGCTGCGGCGGCCAGCAAACCTAACGTTGCCGCGAACCCGCCGACCATAATTCCACCAGGGCTCAAGATAGCGCTCAACGCATCGGTTCGCTCACCCAACACGAGCATCGAGCCGCCGAAGTTCTTCCACTGCCCCTGCGAGGCCTCGTGCGCGAGCACCAGCAGTTCCCTGCGCGCAGCGGCGGTCTTCAGGTTGAATCCGTGGGCGGCCTCGCCTCCCTTATTCAGCGCATCCTCGGCAGCCTTGATCCTCTCGATGTATGGTTGAGCTGCGTCCGCAACACCCAACTCAGCGGCCCGCAGTTCCAACAATTGCGAGCGAGTTTTACCCGCTTGATCTGCCTGCCTCTGCAGCGACGTCAGCCATTGCTCCGCAGCACGGGCCGACTTGTTGAAGGAATTGAGCGCCTCATCACCCTGCTCCTTGAGCGCTTTGCGCGAGTTCTCGATCGCAGTGACGGAGTTCGCGAGACGCTGGCGCAGCGTGTCTTGGCTGGTGACAAAATCCGCAGCACTCTTGCGTGCCCGCTCCATCTCCGATACGTAGCCCGAGGCGTCACCGGTCAACCGGACAACGGTTTCATTTGCCACTCGTCAACTCCTTCACCTTTTCGTCAATCACCTCGCCGAACTTCTGCGCCGCTTCGGCGCGCTTCGCTTCGTACGCTGGGCGCAGGAACGGGCGGGCCGCCATCTTTGATGTACCGTGCTCAAGGAATCGACCGTAGAACACTTCCTTGCTCCACGTGATCAGGTACGTCGCGCGAAGACCTTCCACGGACCGCTCTTGGTCGAACGCAATCAGGATGTTGTCCCGAAGAAATCCGGGATAGCGCTTCTGCTTACCGTCCTGGCTTTCCCACGACGTGTTGCCGACCGGCGCGCGCAACTTCACTTCGTCGAAGATCACACGCGCACCGGCGACGGTCGCTTGCCGCAAAACGGACTCGCTCGCGACCCTCTCCAGCGCATCGATCGTGTCGACGAGAGCAGTCGGGTTGTCGATCGACAACTTGAATGCCATCACGCCCCCTTGCTTGGAAACATCATCGAGAGCAACAACTTAGATTGGGCTTCCGGGTCATCCAAAAGGATAGGCTCGCCCTCGCGCTCGGAGTTTCTGGCGAGCTCGTTCCATGGAATGAAGTCGAGCGCCGTGAACGGTTCGCGTCGAACCTTCGTGTCGCGATTGACGTTCGCGATCATTGAGGCGATCGTGCCGGCTCGAAGGTCGTCGTAGTGTGGGCCACGCCCGTCGATGCCGTAGAGCGCCATATACTCGACGAACTCGGCGCTCGTGATGCGCTCCTGCAGCTCGCTTACCGGGATTCCGAAGTCGCAGGAGAGCTGGAGCCAGAAACGCCGCTCGGGGCGGCTGCGGAGTTTTTTGCGGCTTCCTCCACCGCCGACGCATGCAAACCGTTGATACGGATCGCAACACCGGCGATGCGGTCGAGCACGTCCGAGCCCAACGCACGAATCTGGGCGATGTCCCCGGCGTCGAAAACCAACGCCCCCGACTCGTCGACCACCGTAGCGGCGATGAGCTCCGCGAACGATTCGCTCACCTCTTTCTTGCTGGTCGATTCGCCGCCTCGTCGCCACAAGTCACGAGTGAGGCCCGACATTTCCGATACGATGACGGCGACGTCGGCGCCCCACTCAGGGACTTGAACGACTTCGGTCTTCAGATGCGACCCACTGAGAATTTGATTCTTCGATTCTTTCGAGAGGATTGGCACGTTCTATTCCTATCTTGGGTGGTTGATTCCGGCGGCCGACTTACGCGTACGCGACGTCGCCCGTAATGCGCAGCGAAACCCCGGTCGTCGTGAGGATCTGGTCGACACCGCCGTCGAGCGGATCGTTCTTGACGTAGGCATCGAAGGTCGCTGTCCGGCCGTTCGGCAGCGTAAGCTTGAAACTCTTCAGCGCGCCAGCGCGCTTCGCAGTGCTGCAGGCAACTTGCCCCGGATCGTCGAAGTCTTTGTCGACGTCGAACGTGAAGTGCCCGAAGTCCTGAAGGCCGAGCATGAATTCCTTCGCCTTGCTCGCCAGGTTGGTCTTGTCGATCTCGTTCGCTTGGCCGTCGAAGCCCTTGAAGCTCTTCAGGTTGCCGATTTCGGTCCATTGCACCGGCGTCACGGTGCCACCGCTCACGTACTCATCGCCGCCCGTCGTGTCGACCTCGACAGCGAACGTGTCTGCGGTAACGTTCTTCACAACGGTCTTCAAGCCGTTGAGTGCCGTGTTGCCGGTCAGTGCGGCGAGGCTGACGATATCGCCGTTTTGAAAGCCATGCGCGACGGCCTTCACGATGGTCGGGAAGCCGAGCGCGAGGCCCGTGATGCTCTTCACCGCCCCCAAGCCGCCGGACACTTCCAGCTTCGAGCCCTGAGCGGAAATCGCAGTCGAGGTCATATCAAACTCCACAAATGAAAAAGCCCGCTCAGGGCGGGCATGTGATCTACAGAAAACCAAGGGGCGTTACGGCGTGAACCAGATCGAGAAGTCCGCGCGAGAACCGTAGAGCTTCGTATCCGACTCATACGTGCTCACCGGCGCGCCGATAGCCGTTGCGCGGATGGAGGGCTGGCATAGCGCGCCGATCACCCGCGTCATTACGGCACGCGCAACAGCGCGTGAGTCCGCCCATACGTTCACCTGCATTCGGGCGTTCTGAAGCGCGACGCTATTGTTGAGATAGCTCTGAGACTGACCGCCAACCGCCTGATAGGTGATGTAAGGACGTGCGGTATTGGCCGGAGCGACATCCGGAAAACACCGGCCCTCGACAAAGTCTCTGACGGCGCCAGCGACGATAGCCTCGGCGGAATCAGCCATTGTTCGCCCCAGTCGTGCACGGCAGATCGGTGTACTCGCGGCCGGCGTAGTCCGGCAGCGGCTTGAGGATGTTGAAAATTGCGTCATCGACAAGATGGCCGTCGACGAACTTGAGAAGCACAGCGCGCATGCCGTTGTCGATGTCAGTGCGATAGCGGATACGGATGCTCGCTGTGGCTTCGCCGACGTCGCTGTCGGCGAGCAGCGCTTCCTTTCCGGTGAGCATCTTCACGTTGCACCACAGGGGAGACGCGATCGCTACCCATTCATCGATCGGCTGACCGAGTTCGTCCTGAGCCTGTTCGCGCCGTTCGATGCGAACGCGTCGATTCAAAGTGCCTGCGCGCATCACACCCCCGGAACGATACGATGCGGCCGCAGCAGGGACTTGGCATTGAACGGAAGTTCGGAAACGGTCCCTACCGTTGAATCCTCACGATTGGCGTACAGCTCTGCCATGGTCTTGAGAATTCCGGCCTTGATGGCGTCATTCACCACCATCGGGTTGTCGCCAGCCGTTCCCTCGGCAATCGCCGCTTGCATGTCCTCTACAGTCTCGAAAACGCGACGATTCAGGTAGTCGAGTGCAGCCTGAGTGGCGCCGCCAAGGGCTATCCCAACCACGTCGTCGTCGGCGCCGGGGTCTTGCTTCACGAACTTAATCGCGAGTTCCAGAGAAACCAGCGGCACGCCTTACTCCCCAGCCCCGGCCAGCAGTTCGACGAGTTCGGCTTTGCTCATGCTCGCCTTGTACTCGATCCCCTTGCCGTCCAGCGCTTCCTTGATCTGCGCTGCGGTCATGTCTTCGACGGACACGCCTCCCGTCCCCAAAGCACCGAGTTCCAGTGCCCCGGCCTCAAGTTCCGGCGGGCATTCGTCGCCGGCCTCGAACTGCGTCGGGTAAATTTCGCCGTTCAGTACGCCAAGGAACGCCTTGATGAGCTTTGCCATGTCTGCCTCGCAAATTGAGAAAGGCTCCCGAAGGAGCCCCCGAATCGTCCGTTGATGACCGTCGCTTACGCGGAAGCGGCGACCTTCATGGCACGCATCGGCTCCGGATTCAGCAAGCCGCCGCCGACGCGCTTCGTCGTGTAGAACAGCACATACGGCTTTGCTGTGTATGGGTCACGCAGAACGCGCACGCCGATGCGATCGATGATCAGATACGCTTGATGGAAGTCGCCGAAGAGAATCGGCGTCGAATTAGCGGCAACGTCCGGCATGTCCGGCATTTCCGTGACAGGATATCCGGCAAGCGTCGCCGGCTGCCCCGCAACGAACGACGGCTGCCACAGATAGTTGCCCTGGCCGTCTTTGAGCTTGCGAACCAAGCGCTGGGTGTTCCGGTTCATTGTGAAGCGCGCATTACCGGTGAACGCACTCGGCAGGTCATAGATCAGGTCGATGATCCCGTCCGACGTGATGCTTGCAGCGGCACCGCTGTTCACCACACCGATCGCGCCGAAGGGGTGAGCCGTAGCATTGGCGCCGCCGGTAACGTACGTCAAGATGCCGGTGGGCTTTTTCACGCCGTCGCCGGCCGCGAAGGCCGGTCCCTCTTGCTTCGAAAACTGCGTGTCGACCTCGCCCGCGAGCCAGGTCTCGAGATCGATTTCCGCATCGTCGAGAATGCCCTGCGTAGCTGCGGGATTGGCGTAGATTTCACCTTGCCCGAAGGTCAGCGACGCAAACGTGCCGGTCGACGTCTGCGGGCGGGGATCGGTTTCACCGACCCAACCGCTACCCGTCCCGCCCATATTGAACAGTTTCGAGAACCCCGCCTTCGATACGGAAATCACCTGGCAGATCTGGCGCATCGGCGACTTCAACACCAACTTGTTGGTGATCGTGCGATCCCATTCAATCGGAGTGAGATACCCCCCCTGGTCGTCCGCGCCCTTGTTCAGCGCCGCCTGCACATCACCCTTTTTCACGTGAGCCTTGAAGGCATCCGTATATTCGGCGTCACGCGGCTGCAACCCGCCACCGCCCATCTGGATCGACGCCATCTTGATGCTGTGTTCGTCGATCGCAGCTTGTAGAGCGCTGAGATCGTCCCCCATCTTCTCGACCTTGGCCGTAACATCGGCCGACGGCAGGCCCTTCTCCAGAGCGTCGATGCGCTTGTCGTTCGCTTCCTTGAACTGCGCGAACGTACGGTTCGCGTTCTCGATCGCTTCTTTAATTGCTGCGTCCATAGTTACCCCTTCAATGGTTGGTAGAGAGAGTTCAGCAGCACCGCTGCTTCGCTGCTAGCTGCCGATTCGCTCAGGCCGCCAGTGCCGACCGAATCTCTCAGGCCGGACTTGAAGTTTGAAATGAGACCCTGCGCGTCCGAACGCGACATACCAGAAGCACGCAAAGCCGCCTCGATACGTCGCACTGCCGCAGCTTGCGACTTGCCGCCGGTCTTGATCTGGTCGCTATCGAGCACCTCATCAGCGAAACCTTGCTCGACCGATGCGCTACCACCAAGCCAGGTTTCTTTATCCATCAGTGCTTGGATCGTGGCGGACTGGATGCCAGTGCGAGCAGCATAGACATCGGCCATCGCTGCATCAAACGGCTCCATCCAGTCGGCAAGCTCGCGAAACTCGTTACGATTTCCTGCGGCGACGATCCAGCCGTTGTGGATCATAAAGAAGGCGGGCAAGCCAATCTGAATTGTGTCTCCGGCCATTGCGATGATTGAAGCGGCTGATGCCGCCATGCCCAACACCTTCACCGTCACATGGCCAGGATGCTCCCGAAGCATGTTGTAGATGGCGACGCCCTCAAACATGTCACCACCCGGCGAGTTCACATTTACCGTGACCGGGTTCGATCCGATGGAACGAAGCGCCCCGGCAATGCGCTTCGATGTCACGCCCTCGCCGGTCCAGTAGTCTTGACCGATAACGTCGAGGATGGAAATACTCGCCTCGTCGCCACTCTCCGCCGCCTGAATGGTTGAGTTCCATTGCGACAGCGCTTTCGGCGCAATACCAAACTGAACCTGCGCGCTCGGTCTCTGGAAATTGATTTCAGGCAGGCTGAGCAAGCTCATTGCCGGTCCCCTTCGGTTGCTGTGTCATTGGGTTGCGCAGTTGATCGGCAACCGGGTCGTCCACGCGAGGCAGATCCACCGTTTCGCGCACTTCGTTTTGCTTCATCCACGGCGAATGTCCACCGGCGCCTAGTGCCTTGGCAAAGAAATTCGCTTGGTCATTGAGTGTGCCGCGCAGAAGCGCCGCCTCGTTAAACTTGAACACCTGCTTGCCGAGCATGTTTTCCGGCAAGAAGAGACGCTCCGCTGCTTGCTCCCAAGACACGAACCAAGGCGACAAGCCGTATTGAATGAAGAAGATGGCTAGCTGTTCAATGCCGCTGCCCCAGCTCGTGTCATCCATCATCAGAAGCGGACGCGGTACGCCATACATGCGCGCCACCTCTTCGATCTGATGATTTCGATTTTCGATCTGTTGTGCCGATACCGCCGTCGCCGTGAACTGCTTTGCCTTTCCGCCCTCTTCGAGCAGCATCCAGCTACCGGCTTTGTCAGCACCCGAGTGGTTCTCTGCGATCGACTCTTTCAGGCGCTTGTACGCGCCGTCCGAAAGCTCTTTCTCATACTCGATGGCACCGCCGGCCATTACCCCGGTGCGAAACGTGCGAGATGCAGCTCGCTCTGCCTGCTCGGCGAGTTCGAGCGCTTCCCTAGCCAACCGTGGCCGCGAAAGGCCGTTCACGCCATCCAGAGACAGATCGCGTAGGTGAAACACTTCACGCGCTCCCAGCGTGACCAGATTTCCGGCCGGCGTCGTGTAGTCGTAGACCATCTGCCACGTTTCCGTCAGGCGCGGCTTCGTAGAACCACGATCCATCGGGATCAGCCGAATCGGCCGACTTCCCGACCAGATCACGCGGGCGTACGACTGGCCGTCGAGTAACGCGCGCAACTGCAAAAGGCTTTTGAACTCGATCGGCGTTTGCCAATCGTTCGGTCGATACTTCAGCAGGCGGTGAGCCGGGTTGTCCGTCTGCGTCCGCTTCGTGTCATCGTTCGCGATCAGGTTGAGCGGCAGCATGCCAATCGATTGCGAGATCAGCGTCACGCATCGAAGGACGGCCATGTTTCGCAGGGCCTTCGCCTCGCGCCCCACAACCCCACCGTTCAACTCGCCATTACGGATGTATTCGAGAAGGTTCGGATCGTCGAGACCGTCGAAGACCTGCCCCGATGCCGATTCGGCTCGCGGCGCCACCGGCGGCGATGCGCACTCAAAAGTCGGTTCCGCGAGGCGAGCGGGGGCCTCCGGAGTCTTCTCACCCCGGACGAAATCTAACCAACCCATTTACACCTCAGAGGAATCGGATACCGCGCGACTCATACACCGATGGCCCTTGGGCCGGCGGATTGAGCGCCATCAGCGATACCGCGTTGAAGAGAGCCATCAGCGGATCAATCTTCCCCGTCCCGCTGACCTGCTTTGTTATGTTTACCGCGTTGCCTACTGGCACGACCCGAGCATTGCCCACGCACCAGGCCATCAAACGCTGGCCGCCGTGGATGAGCATGCCGTCGGCCGGCTGTGCGCTATCGACCAGTCGGCGACCGCTGGCGGCCGCGATCCGCCGCTCTGCCGTTTTGATCGCACCGGAGAGTTTCCACCCCTGGGAAATGCCGATGACCTTTTCTTCGGGGATGCCGGCTTCAGCAAGCGCGTCGAGAACGCCCCCGATTCCTGCCGGGTCCGCACCGACCATATCGAGCAACCCGGCTTGATAGATGGTGGAGACGATCTCCGCGACGTCTGTGACGTCATCGCCAATCTGCTCAACGACGGTCAGATCGCCGTCGCGCTCGAAGTCACGCAGGCGATCAGCGATTTCCTTGCGTCGCTCGAAAACCGATGGATGTGCCCACGCATGAGTCCAAGCGAGCCAGTTTCGCGTGCCACGCTCGCGACCGACAGCAGCGGCGCCGAGCAAGTCGTCCAAACCGCCGCCGTCAATGCCAACGTCGATCACCTCGCAACGGGCGATCAACTCGTCAAGGGACACGCCCGGCGCCAGCGACGCCGCCTCCCAGAACTCGGCTCCAGCCCAGCGATCACTGCGCAGCGCCAGGCCGATTTCCACATTGGCGTGTTTAGCTAGGAAACCGCGGAACGACTCTTCGCCGCCCTCCTTGGCTTTGCGGAACTCGCGCAGTAGGAACGCCTCGTCGACCGAATAGCCAAGGTTGGGATTCACCATCCCAAGGTTTTCTGCGAGCAGGTGCTCCTTACGCGCCACCATTTCGGGCGGGTGCTCGTAGATCACCGGCACAAAGCAGGGATCGACGATCTTGCCGTCCCGCACGTCGCGCGCGTAGCGGAGCTTCTGAAGGAACACTCCTGCGGGCGGATCATCTGACTGCGTCGTCAGGTAGATCACGAAGCCTTCCGGGCGCGACGCCAAGCCGCCGATCGCCTCGCGCAGCATGTTTTCGGCGTTCGGCTGCTTGCCGAACAACCACACCTCATCAACCAGCGTGCCGACGCTCTTCTTGCCGCCGACGGTGTTCGAGTCAGCCGCGACTACCTTAAGCGTTGCACCGCTCGTCCGATGCGTGATCGTCTTGATGTGCGTCTGCACCTGAAACAGGTCATCAAGCTCTTCCTCATGCTTGACCATGTCCCGACTGGGCGCGAAGCTGTTGTTCGCGACCTCGATCGTCGGCGCCAGAATCGCGAACTCGGCGGACATCCGCCAGTTCAGGATCATGGCGGTCATCATGATTCCGGCCGCCAACGTCGACTTCGAGTTCTTCTTCGGCAGGCAAACGAACCACTCGGTGATCAGACGACGTCCGCTCTCCGCGTCATATGCGCCGAAGATAGATGCGACCAGGTCAAACACCCACTGTGCGGACGACTCACCGAAGGTCGGGCTGCCCGGCGCATCGACAATCTTCAATTCCTTGAACACGGCGAGCGCTTGCTCGGCCTGTTCGGGGAAGATTGGCGGCGGAATGATCGATCGCCCAGACTTGAGCCGTTCGGCCCAGTCCAGGCATGCTGTCGACCATTCCATAGATCACTTCCGATTGTTGACGACGAGCTTCGGCGGAACAATAGGCGCGAATTTGCTCGCAGCCTTCTTCGCCGCCTCGGCTTTTGCATCCTTCTTGCCCGCTTCGGCAAGCTTCGCGTGCATGAACGGCATGAGCGTCTTCGCCGCGTCGATGCGCAGCTTCGGCTCGGTTGCCTGATCGTTCATCGCAGCGAGCAGGAAATCCTTCGGGTCCTTGAAAGTGAGGATCGTCGAGAGGTCAAACCCAGCGGCGACCGCTGCGCTCGTTACCGCTGCGGCCTCGGATTGCTCAGGCGTATTCGGCGCCGGTTTGTCCGCCGCACTCGCTTTCGTACCGCCTTTTTTTCGGTGTTTCGAAAGGTAGGCCGCAACATCAGGGTCTTTAACAAGTCGCGACCCGGCCGCTGAAGCCGTCGCGGGGCTGTAGCCCGCCGCGATTGCCGCGTCTTTATTGGACTTTCCTGCCAAAACAGCATCAGCGAAAGCCCGCTTTTTGCTGTTAAAAGCCATTAACAAAAACTCCAAACGGGGAAATTTTCTGCGCGTGCGGGAGCGGTCGGTCTAGGCCGAAAGGTGTGCTCAAACTTTAGGCACCCCCTCCGATCTGCTCAAAAATCAGGCAAAAACCTCGAAATTGCCTAAATTTTGATCAAAACTCACGATAATGATTCTCATTTGCGTGCTTTTTGCCCGCGTTCGCACGTCACCGACCTCCACGTCGCTCGATCCGCTGCTTCTCGCCGTCGTGGTGCGGCTTGCACAGGGTCTGGATGTTGGTCGGGTCGAGCCTCAACCGCTCATCACCGCGATGCGCCTCGATGTGGTCGCCGATGTTGCCCAGTGGCTCGGCTACACCACGAGCAGCGCATGCGAGCACCACCGCAGCGGGCGACATGCCCGACATACCGAGGTCACGCAGGCAGAACACGCAATGCGGATTCGACGCAAGGTGCTTGGCACGCAGTTGCTGCCACTCATAGTCGTAACCACGTGCTGCGCTCCCGCTTTTCCCTACTCGCCATGACATCGGCTCGGCGATAGCCACACGGCTCTTTAGCGCCGGCAGTCGAGAACCCAAGGTCTTCAGTCGAGCCATAAAAGAAAATGCCCGCTACCGCGTAAGCGGTGCGGGCGAACGCCGCGAGGCGAGGAGGAGACACACGAGAAAAGTAATCAAAAATATTTACCAAAACACCTTGTCAAGGTAATCATTTTTGATTACTATAGTCACATCAACACAGAGAACGGAGGTGCGGTGAAGCGAAACGAGTTTGTCCGGTGGCTCGCAAGTTTGGGAGCGACCTTCAAAGAGGGCAGCAGCCACACGAAGGTCTTTCTAAACGGCAAGCAAACGGTGATTCCCAGACATACCGAACTGAAGAAAGGCACTGTCGAAGGGATAAAAAAACAGCTCAACCTAAAATGAGGGCGGCCCCGAAAGGGGCTTGTCCGCATGCTTCACCGCATCCACAACCAAGGACGCACAATGAAATATCCAGCAAAGTTTGAACCAGACACCGAAGCGGGCGGCTACGTCGTGACATTCCGCGACATCCCGGAGGCCATCACTCAAGGCGAGACTGAAGAGGAAGCGATGCAAATGGCGGCCGATGCGCTGCTCACGTCGATGGACTTCTACTTCGACGATAAACGTCCGGTGCCGAGCCCGTCTAAAGCACTGAAGGGCGAGCGGCTCATCTCTCTTCCAGCCAGTGTGTCGGCCAAGATCCTGCTGCTGAACGAGATGCTCACCCAGAGGATCCAGCCGATCGAACTCGCCCGCCGTCTGAACACGACAAAGCAGGAAGTGAACCGCATCATCGATCTGTCCCACGCCACCAAGATCGATCGGATAGAGGAGGCACTTGCCGCACTTGGGCGACACCTCGAAATTGCCGTTGCATAACGACAAAGCCCGCGAGGTTTTCACCGTCGCGGGCTATGGATGGACTGATTCAGCCTTTACGAAATGATACGTTTTTTGCCGATTTTGTATAGTGCGAAGATGTATAGCGCCACGCTATACACTTTCGACCATTCGGCAGTAGGCTCGATACGCCTGTGCGCGGCCACTATCCACACGCTTGTAAAACGCGTCCCGCGAGATACCCAGCGCGCAAGCCACGCGCTTGATATGAGAGACTCGGTGAATGTAGAAGAGGTAAAGCGCGTCCTTCTCAGGGCTCTCCGGCAGTGACAATACAGCGAGATTGAAGAAGCTGAGCGTCGACGAACAGATCGCATCCGGCTCAGGTCCGACCTTGCGTGGCTGCATACCTGCGAGCAGACCGGCGGGGAGCGGCGGCACGAAAATGCGACGCGTGCGGTGCCAGGCAGCCCAGTCTTCGCAAAGGGCATTGAGGTCGCGTTTCGAGGTCACGCTTTTTCCTTGTACAGCACGCATCGCCGCATGTTCTTCGTGCCGGGTTTGGTCTGCTCCTTGGCGCAATACTCCACTCCCCATAGCGTCAGCTTGTGTAAGCAGCCCTTGCATGTTTTGCTCTCCTCAATTTCAATGACTTTTGCCGGGTCCTGATAGAAATGTGTGGGCAGGACCGCCATCACGCCACTTCCGGTGCGACGCTTACGAATATGCGGTGCGCTACCTCGCGCCGTGTTTGCTCCAGCAATTCGGCTTCGGTGCCATACCGACGTTGAAACTCAGCAGGCCCCGCGTGAAAGGCAACCCCATAGCCGCCGACTCTGTGATGCTTTGGACACAATGGGATCGTGTCCGTATGCGCAGCTCGCTGCCCGCCCCCAGCCAGAAATCGCACGTGATGGACTTCCGCCGGACTCTCGTCATACCCAAGATTTCGGCATACGACGCAATACAGCCCTGCTACAACGCCCATATGCTCGCGCTCTGCCTTCTTTGCTCGCTTGCGAGACTTGCGTTTGAACGGTGATCGAGCGAGCGGCACGCTACTTCTCAGTGGCGTCTTCCTCGCCCAGCTCATCGCATTTCCTCGCACAGATGTTGATGGGAGTATGCGTACTGGTCGTACGTGTACATCGGCGTCCACTGGGGGCGGTACCGGCCGGTGGCAACGGTCGGCACGCACGTGTAGTCAGGCTGGCGCGCTGAGCGCCTCGTCATCGCAAGACGAGCCAGCGGCTTCTTGCCCGAAGCGTCGATTTCAAGCAGCCCCTCGCCGACCATCTGCAAGCACGCTTTCGCCACTTCGCGAACGGTGTAGCCACTGAGCGCGGCGAGCGTCTCGAACTCGTACCAATTGCCGCGATCCATGCTTTCGAGGATGTCGTGCTTCATTTGATCTCCGTAATCGTCAGTCCCTGCAATGCCATCAGATGCCGCTTCAACCGATACTCAGGCGTGAGATATCCCTTTACGTCCTCAATGACCGTCTCGGCGGCACGCTGATAGACAAAGTCGGCAACGTAGTAGCGCGGCGGGCACTTCCTGCCGTTGATCACCACGCCGCCCGCGATCTCGAACGAGACCTGACGAAGAAGGCCTGAGATCAGTCCAACACTCTCCTCGGCGCTGAGAACCAGCCAGCGGCGCATTTCCTTTTCGCTGTCGAACTTCTCGCCGTTGATTTCGCACTTCTTGTTGCCGAATTTCGAGCGCTTCTCCTTGACCATGCCGAGAATCGGCTGAGCAAGAGGTGCGGGATCGGGCGACTCGAGTGCAGAAGCGGTGGCACCGATCTGCTCGCGAATCCGCGCCGTGCCAACGCGGCCATTGCTCACGGCATGCTCAGGAAACGTCAGCCCCTTTCTCGTCACTTACCCTTCTCCCGTAGGTGGGCGATGTACGCCCTCAATTCCTTTTCCTGCATTTCTGCCACCGTGTCACCGCAGCGCCGCCGTACTGCCGCGAGATAGGCTTGAGCCACACTGCCATGCCCTGCCAGCGCCGCCCGTGCTGCTTCCTCAAAGCGCCGCCAGCATTCGGCCTGCTTCAAAACGTTGCCCTGCCCTTCGGCGCCTCGCTCTCTTCGCGACGACCATATGTCACCCCTGATTCAAGGGGGGTGAAACGCTGGAACTCCCCCTGGAATCCAAGCGCCACCCGCCCCAGCGGGCCGTTCCGCTGCTTACCGATGATCACTTCGCATAGACCACGATCAGGGCTATCGGGGTAATAGACTTCGTCGCGGTACAGAAAGAGCACGATGTCCGCGTCCTGCTCGATCTCGCCTGAATCCCGGAGATCCGACATCACCGGGCGCTTGTCCGCGCGCTGCTCAACGCCGCGATTGAGCTGAGCGAGAGCGATAATCGGAACGTCCAACTCCTTCGCAAGTGCCTTAAGCCCGCGCGAATAGCTCCCGATCTCTTGCGTGCGGTTATCTCCCTGTCCGCCAGTCATCAGTCCGAGGTAGTCGACCACGATCAGGCCCAAGCCATGACGACGCTTGATGCCGCGCGCCTTGCTACGGATGTCAAGCAGCGACAGTCCCGGCTGGTCGTCGAAGTACAGCGACAGCTTCTCGATTCGGCCAATGCCACCGGGCAGTTGGCCCCACTCCTGATCGGTCAGCTTCTTCGGTTCGATCAGATGGCCAAAATTCACGCCAGCGTGCCGCGCCATCATCCGGGCGTGTAGTTGCTCGGCCGGCATTTCCATCGACAGAAACAGCGTCGGCTTGCTCTCGGCGACGTTGGATGCCACGTTGAGCGAGAAAGCCGTCTTCCCCATCGACGGGCGAGCGGCAACGATGACCAAGTCACCACCCTTCAGCCCGCCGGCGATCTTGTCGTCGAGTGCCTCGTAACCGGTGCGGGCCGGGGTGATCTCGCCGTCAAGGCGACGTTCCATGCCAACTAGAAAGTGCGACAGGCCCTCAGCGGCCAAGATCGGCGCGGCAGCCGCACGTCCCTCGGCAAGTCGCTCCACCTCGGCCTGTGCTCGGTCGACCAACTCGCCCGCCGTGGCGCCGTTCGGGTTCTGCGCCATCTCCTGCATGCGCGAGCCGGCAGCAGCGAGCCCGCGCTTCTGTGCACGGTCAATGACCATCTCGGCGTAGTGCGCAACGTTCGCAGCGCCCGGTACGTTGGCAGTCAGGTCGTTGAGGTAGCCGATGCCGCCAATGGCGTCAGCGCCGCCCTTAGCCGAGATACGCCCGAACACAGTGAACGCGTCAGCCGGCTGGTTCGCACTGAGCATGGTGACGATCTCGGCGAAGATCGTCCGATGATCAGCGCGGAAAAAGTGCTCTGCCCTCAGGCCGCCGATACGGTCAATCGCATCGTTCTCGAACAGCAGCGCGCCAATGACGGCCTGCTCCGCTTCGATCGCGGCGATTGTGCGGTTGTATTCCTGGTCGCTCATCGCTTGTCCACCTTGTTGTGCTGGCCGCCGATCACGTTGCTGAAGCCTTTCGGGCTGATCAGCCAATCGAAAGACGCTTTCGGCGGAAATTCGACGTTCGCCTTGACCCATGGGAAGTAGTCGCGCCACATCTCCGGGTTCTGGCGCTTCTCGGCGCCCAGAGTGATCAGGGCGCGAATCGCCCCCGCCCGCTCCTCCACGAACACGGTCTCATCGACCTTGCCGACATGCTCCCCGAGGACTTCGTTAAAGCCCCGGATCACGGCCAGTTCGGCATCGGTGTACGCGGATTGAATTTCGTCCATCCAACCGCCGGCATTCAGCCAGGACGCCGCGTGCGGGATGAACTGCGGATTTGCCCACTGCCCCGAGGTCTTGGCCCGCTCAAGTCCGGCCATCAGGTCGGCAAAGAGCTGCTCGTCAGGGTTGAGCTTTGCGAACGCCTTCTCGGCGGTCTTTTTGGATTTCCGTTTCGGATACCCATCCCAAAAAATCTCAAAGCGTTCGCGAAGCGAGCGCGAAAGAGTTTCTTTTGGAGTTGTCTTTTGGTCTTGTTTTTTGGAGGTGTCTTTTGTGGTTCCGGATTCCGGAACATCGGAGTTCCGGTTTTCGGAACCATGAGTTCCTGATTCCGGAACCT
>NZ_JAELTP010000711.1 GCF_016428915.1 Pandoraea sp. ASV26 | reverse complement strand
GCGTGCTTCCTGCTCCTTGGCAAACTTTGCGTTGCGGCGTCGCTGCTCGGGGGTTTGGGCCTGCGCGTTGTTAGCGTGATGATGGTATTTGCAAAGCGGCTGGCTGCTCTGCCAATCGTGTGGGTGTTGGAGTACAGCAGCCACAGCTTCCAGTAGGGCTTGTTTCGGCGTACCATTGTGGACGAATTTATATTTCAATTGAGGTATAAAGTGTAGTATCTTTGTGTATGGTTCGCGAAAGGAATTGCGATGCGTGTCAAGACTATTTATCCTTTTTTTTTGCGCAAAGAATTGGTGTCGTCGTTACGTATCTTGCGGGTTTCGACAAAAGGGGACAGAGTGTTTGTATTGGCTTTGCGACTAGGTACCTATGAGAGGCGCGTCGAATTGATAAGAGCGTAAAAGA
>NZ_JAELTP010000710.1 GCF_016428915.1 Pandoraea sp. ASV26 | reverse complement strand
CATCAACTCCAATCTCTGCGAACCCGCCCCCAACAAGTCGGAGTCTTTATTCGAACAGCCGACATATATACGTGCACCGAACAAAGGTTCATCTACCTGCACGAGCTGCAGAGAGACTAGATCTCTGCGAGGAGTGCTTTGTTTATCGAGAGCTCGCGCGCCCGCTTTTTGCTGGTTGCCTAGCTTCGTCACATCACGTCATTGAAGACGACGGTTACTTGCGAGCATACAGAAGACGCGACACACTACCGCAAAGATGGCTTCGCGAAAGAAGGTCCTTCTCAAGGTGCGATGATAATACTTGGAGGCTGTTGTTGATACGTGGGGGAGAAAGGGATATGGCATGTGCTAACGAGAGGGATGGAACTTAGGTCATTATCCTTGGTGATAGCGGTGTCGGAAAGACG
>NZ_JAELTP010000709.1 GCF_016428915.1 Pandoraea sp. ASV26 | reverse complement strand
ACTTAGAACTGAGTCGTATCGAAAATACGTAGACTCAGCTTAATTGTTTGTTCAGCTACAAACATGTCGGACAATTCGTCCGCCCTGGACTCCGTCTCCGGCGGCCTGGATGTGCTGAATGCGACAGCGGCTCAAAATGGCACGGCCAGAGACATGTCGTGGATTGAGACGCTCCAGGATATCGATTTTCTCTTGCTCGAGCTGAAGCTAGTGGCAAGTGCAATGGGAATCATCTATCTCGGCGCTCACGCCGCACTGCGCCGTCCGCCATCAGCCGCGTCTCCTAAAGACAAAAAGTCGCGCCGCAAGACTGACGATGAGAACCGCTTCGCCCAGGGCCTGGAATTGTCTGACGCCATCATGTTTCCACTCATGGCTGCTGTTATGCTCATTGGCCTGTACTACCT
>NZ_JAELTP010000708.1 GCF_016428915.1 Pandoraea sp. ASV26 | reverse complement strand
GGTCTGACGCGCCCTTCAACGGACCACCTTGCCCGGCTGCAGCAACACCTGCTGACGCTCCGAGGGTACTTGCATGCTTCTCAATATCCGATGAGCCTAGCCAATAGAGACAGAAAAAGACCAGTACATGCAGAGCAACACAGTACGCCGCAAAGAGATTTCTGCTAGTTCGAGATGCCAGTACCATCCTTGTGATGGAGTAGACAACCCTTTCCGGCAGACTCATACGGCGATATGCGCGTGCTGATTCGCGGCCACGGAACGCCGCGAATGGTGAAATATTAGATTCATATGCCTGGCGATACCGATCCATGGCCATGCCTGGACTTCCTGTCTCGCCTATTGTCACGGTCGACGGGTTAGGATTCGTGGCATACGCCGATGATGACGAAGCCATTGCTCCGGAA
>NZ_JAELTP010000707.1 GCF_016428915.1 Pandoraea sp. ASV26 | reverse complement strand
AGTCTCCCTTCCTTGTAGTCGAACAGAGGGGCGATGGGATGGGTCACTGCCTTTTGACAGAGGAAGAAGACCTCATTGACGTTGCGGTGCTCGCGCGCACTGGTCCGGATGCAGGAGTCGATCTCTCTGAACTCGGCCATAACGGGGAGCAACTCTTCCTCAACGACTTGCGGCGTGTTTGCATGTCCAGCGAGATCCGACTTGTTGGCGCAGAGGACGACGGGAACGTTGACGCCCAACGAGCGGAAGTACGGCATCCAGAAGAGCGCGACGCGCTCGTAGCTGTAGTGATCAGAGTAAATTAGCAGGATGACATTGCATTTTCGAATTTCCTTTCGCAGCGTAGTTCGATCCTGAGGTCGGGCTGATGTATCGACGATGGTGGTGGTGACGTTTTCGGGCGTGCC
>NZ_JAELTP010000706.1 GCF_016428915.1 Pandoraea sp. ASV26 | reverse complement strand
AAATGTCTCTTTGTATATGTTCCAAGATGTCTAAATGAGAAACATATCTTCTACTTTCGCTCATACAAGTTTACCACTCATGTATAAAGTAAAGAATTCGATGTATAATGCCGTTGCACGTGGCTGGGCGAAGTGTTTACCTGCGCGGCAAGGACTCAGGTGAAACTGTGTTCGGGTAGAAGCCAGAATGAGAAACTGACGCCAAACGACTTCTGAGCAACAAAACGTCTCGTGCCGTGCTGAAGAAGGACAAAAAGAAAAGGAATATTTGTTTTTAAGACCTAAATTCAACGATGTATAGTCCAGTGAATTGCCGAGAATGGCCCCGGGAGTTGAATCGAGCCGCCCTGGGCTCCCGGCAGGTAAACCCCAATGCCATTTCTGTCGCCTTACACACACTGTGTGTT
>NZ_JAELTP010000705.1 GCF_016428915.1 Pandoraea sp. ASV26 | reverse complement strand
ATATGCAATGTCCAAAATTTTGCCCCGTAAAATTGTAAGACTTTTGTTTTCGTGTTGTTTATGTGGATTTTTTTTTTTTATTGTTGACTGGCGTTATGTTTGCCTCGCAGGTGTGTTGCAAGCGAGATGAATTGTGTTGGTTTTTTTTTTAGTGGGTTTCAGAGCCGCTTTCTTGAAACAACAACAACGGAAACAACGAGGCAAAAGAAATCTGAGGAATATCGTGGGACATGCATAGAAAATTGTGAGAGAGTCTGGAAAGACAAGTTTCCGATGGTTGTAAACAAGATGCGTCACATGACAGGTGGCCTACATCTACTCGTAGTAGAAAGTGTATAATCGGGTTCTCTCGGCTTGGCGGCTGCTGTGGTTCGGCCTATTCGGCACCTGTCTCTTATACACATCTG
>NZ_JAELTP010000704.1 GCF_016428915.1 Pandoraea sp. ASV26 | reverse complement strand
AGTCTGGCGTCATGACAATCACGCAAAGCGACAAGGGCACATACGTCATCAACAAGCAGCCCCCCAACAAGCAAATTTGGCTATCATCGCCGCTGTCCGGACCGAAGCGATACGACTGGTGCGTTATTGGCGAGGGGCAGGCAGACAAGGAGGGTACGGGACAGGGACGGTGGATTTATGCTAGAGACGGCAGCAGCTTGGATGAGGTGATACTGGAAGAGCTTGGTGTTGACGTTGCGGCTCCCAACAGCTAGTCGAGCAGCCTTGGTCCAAAGTTCTGAATAAGCTGTGCAATTTCTTGCTCTTTGTATTACAATGACACTATCAAACCTAGGAAGGGAATAGCATAAACACTGTACAATAAATCAATTGTTATAAGATGTTGCTTCAACAGAGGTGTGTGGAAT
>NZ_JAELTP010000703.1 GCF_016428915.1 Pandoraea sp. ASV26 | reverse complement strand
CTCCAAGAGCTCGCCGACTTGCGTCCGGACATTAGCTGAAAAAGTATTTATGTTAGTCACCGTTGTTCAAAAACAAAATAATAATCGAGAGACTTTTGTCAATTTTTTTTTGGTTTCAGCGTCCTGAAAACCAAACGAAAAAAAAAAAACCCGGCGTCGTCTTTTTTCGTCGCAAGGACCGTAAAATCCCGAGAGGAAAGATAGAATTTTGATATATACTTACCGACTGTAATTTTCGACATTTTGGCAGTCTCCCAATAGATTCAACTGTTATCTAATGGTGATCAGGACGTGGTTGTGGTGAAAGAGGGATCAAGCGGATCGTGAGATTTTTGGGTGATTTTGAAAATGGGGTCGGTGTGGGACTCCAAATTCGGTGCTTGGTGGGGTGCTGCGCAGGGCAAATT
>NZ_JAELTP010000072.1 GCF_016428915.1 Pandoraea sp. ASV26 | reverse complement strand
CGCTACCCCGTTCACCCCAAGCAAACCCAACTGCTTCGGCCCCCCCGTAGAGGGCCAGGATCCTGCCGTCCGCATTTGGCTCGAAGTGACGCCTGTCCCAGCGTTTACGTTCGGGTTGTCCTGCAGCGTAAATCCGCTGCCAACGGGAGACTGCTGGCCAGAGGTCTCAATGTTCCAGAGCGTGTCGTAAGCTGCAAACTTAGCGCCGGAATCCCCGCCGCCGAGCAAGGCGCCTACTCGCGTCGACGTACTGCCAGGCGTCAACGTGACCAGACCCGATGCATACGACACCGTCAAGTTCGTCAGTTGACTGGCTTGGCCAATCAGGCCGCCAACATAGTCTGCTCCGCTCACCGCCCCGCTTGCGTAGCTCGCCATGATTATTGCCCCCAAGGGCGCAGAACCAATCAGCCCCCCCGCTTTCGTGTTCCCGGTCACAGACCCGGAGGCATAGGTTTCCACGAGACGAACACCACCAGAGGTCTGCCCAACGAGCCCGCCAACCGAGTCATTGCCGATGACGTTGCCTGTGGCGTAGACGCCCATTAAGGTGGTGTACAACGAACCAACCAAGCCGCCGACGTAGTTGTGACCGGTCACTGCGCCAGTGGAAAACATACGCAGGTAGCCGTACGTCAATGACCCACCACCGCTTGCAAGCATCCCGAATGTACCGCCAACGTAGTCCGCGTTGGGGGCGTAGACCGGCACGCCACTGTAGACATTCATGGCGAGGCCAACCATGTCGCCCAAGCCCACGACCCCGCCAACGTAGCTGGTCGAGCCAGTGACCGCGCCAGGACCACTGACGTAGATGTTATTGAGCACTCTGCCCACGCCGGCCACGGCACCAACGTACCCCTGGCCAATGACACCTGCGCCATCCAGCACAAGGCCCAGATTGCCGATCCGCCCCCCGGTCTGCTTCGAAATCAGGCCGACATAATCGGTCGTCGGCAGGTTGATCTGCAGCCCGGTGATCGTGTGGCCAAGCCCTTCCAGAACGCCCGTGAAATCACGACCCAGCCCCACCGGCGTGAACTGCCCACTGAGCGTAATATCGCTGCCCAGAAAATAGTTGCCACCCCCGAGGTAATACGGTGATTGCCCGTTATTCGTCACCATGCCCATGTTCTGCAGATCTGCCTGGGTCTTGATCTGCTGGTACGTGCGGTTGTTGATGACGAGGCTGCCAGTTGAATTGAAATCAAGACGACCGGTGAAGCCGCTGCCTGACATCTGCATCGCCAGCGGGATACTGGACGGCGTATTCACATTTAGCGATCCGGAACCGGTGACACTCATCACAGCATTGACGTTGACCGTGTTGAGGCCGCCGGTCATCGTCAGGTAAAGCGTGTTGGCGCTCCACGTGACTGCGTCGTTGATATTGATGTTGCCGAAGCCAGTTAAATCCGACTGCGCCGCGTTAGTGCTCAGCGTGACGTCGCCCTTTGTCAGGTTTGCGCTCAGCGCCGCGCCCGTCATATCCCCACCGGAAGCGGCAACCGTGAAGTCGGTCGGATCGATCAGCCAGTTCCCGGACTTGCCCTGCGGCGCACGCGTATCCACCGTCGCGCTGTCTGCAATCTTCAAGTGCGAGCCCGACGTCTCCACGAAGCCGCCGTCGCCACCGAGACTTCCCCCGCGTGCGCTGATCGTGCCGTCCACCGTGGTCAGGCTGTTGGCGTTGCTCAGATCGGCGATCGCGATCACGCTGCCGCCCTTGCCTGCACTCTGTGCAGCCGCGTCCGCGTTGACGATGCCGCTCTGCTGGATGGCGTCGCTCGCCGACAGGCGAATCGTGCCCCCGTCACTCGTCAGCCCGGTCGCTTCCAGCGTGCCGGTGTTCTTCACCACACCGCCTTGCAGACGGTTTGCCGCTTGTGCCGAGAGAATAATCAGCCCGCCCGGTGCACGCACCGCATTGCCGTTCTCCACCAACGCCTGAATCGTCGCCGGGCTCACCTGAATGCCAGCCAGCGTGTTGCCGCTGAACTGCAACGTGTACGCCTCACCCGCAGCCAACGCCACCGTGCCCATCTGCGCTACGACCACGCCGTGGTTACGCACCTCGGGGGCCAGCAGCGCGATGTAACCGCCCAAAGACGCCTTCAACTGCCCATCGTTGATCACGCTGCCCGTCGCACCGTTGCGCGTGAAACGGTAGTTGCCCGACATAAAGTCCGCATCGGAAATACCGTGCGTAGTCGCCACCAGACTGCCTACGTTCACACTGGCCGTCGAGCCGAAATACACACCCGCCGGGTTGACGAAGAACACCTGTCCCGGCGCGTTGATGTTGCCGTAAATCTGGCTCGGGTTATTGTCGAGCACGCGGTTCAGGATCGCCGCGTTCGCCGATGGCTGCTGGAAGTTGACGGTAGCCGCACTGCCCACGTTGAACGTCTGCCAATTGACCACCGCGCTTTGCGAGGTCTGCGACACGTTCATCGTGTTGCCGCTGGTAGTGATCGCGGCCTGCCCGGCCGCCACTTGGCCGCCCGTGGGCAGTTGGTTCGGCAGCGGCGGCGCGGCATATGCCGGCACGGCAACCGCAAGCGCCAGAACCAACGGTTTGGCAACAAAGCGATGACGCAACACGCTCGATGCATCTGTGCCGGTGCCGGTGTCTGCAACCACGCCACGGCCACCCTTACCCCGGCCCCGCGCCGTCTCGGCCACAACAACCCAAGCGCGCACGAGTTCGCTCCAGATCAGGCGATAGATCTTGTTCATGATCGGATTCCGGGAAACTTAGAATGACAGGCTGGCCGTCAGCCAGACGCGATTTTTAATGAGCGAGCCGTCCTGGTCGGTGCCGGACGGTGTAGCGTTCGGATTGCCGCCGATGCGGTGCGCCCAAGTCGCGGCAAGACTCACGCCGCGTCCCGGCTGCCATTGCACGCCCAGCCCGGTGCCTTGCAAGGAATAGCTGTTGACCTGCGATGCGCCGGGGAAGTTGTTGTTGCGATTGACCGTGACATGGCCCCAGTCGTAGAAGCCCAACAGCGACACCCCGTACGGCAGACGCCAGCGCAGTTCCAGATTGAGCATCTGACCATCGGTGCCACTGCCTTCACCGATCGGATAGGCACGCACGCCGTTCGGTCCGCCCAGATAGAACTTCTCCGACGAATCCAGATTCTTGTTGGCGATCTGCCCCGAGAACGACGCAACCGCCGAGAGCGAATCCGTGAGCACCTGCTGGCGCGACAGGGCATAGCGCAGCTTCAGAAACTGCCCTTGCGTGCGCAATGTGAGCGCGTCGGCGGTTTGCGTGGGCGATTGACCCAGGTTCAGATTGCCGCCGGTGACGATGACGCTCCCCGAGTTGGCACCGCCTCGGCCGAGGCCGTCGAACAGGTTGCCGCTCAGGCCGAAGCTCAGCGTGTCGCTGAAATAACGGCTGGTGGTGACGCTAAAGGCCTCGTTGTCGTAGGTCTTGTGGTCGTAGTTCGCGAGGAAGTAAAGGTTGCGATCACGCGCGCGAATCAGCGGATAGCTCGCCTCCAACCCCACCGTGTTGGAGTTGCCGCGTGCGTGCAGTGCCTCGAAGTCGTCGGTCACCAGACGGTAGTCCAGTCGCGATCCGTTCACGCCCACGCGCCAGCCGTCATAACCCACCGGCACGGTGTAGCCCATGCGCAAATAGCGATAGCCTTCGCTGAGCAGCGCGTTAGCCAGCCACTGGTCGCCCAGGCCGGCGAGACTGTTCACGGCGGCATTGCCCACCAACCGTGCGGCGCCGGTCGAGCGCGCGCCCTGATTGTCGGTCGCAACGTTGCCCGTCACCAGCGGCGTCTGCATGAAGCTCAGCGCGATATCCGTCTCGCGCGATTGCTCGCCCGGTTGCAGTCGGCCCACCAGCGACACGCCCGGCAAGTCGTTGGCCAACAGCAGCGCGCGGTCCAGCTTCTCGGTGTTCAGCGGCTCACCCACGGCCTGATGCGTGGTGAACGTTTCGGTGATGCGAGCGTGGCTCACCCGCTTCGGCCCGTCGCCCTCGAAGCGCACGCCACCGAACACCCCTTCGACCACCTGAATGGTGACCACACCGCCCTGAATGTCCTGCGCCGGAAGATAGGTCCTTACCACCCAGCCCGCCGCGCGATACGCCTCGGCCACAGCGCTCGCGGCAGCTTGCAACTCGTTGAAGTCGAGCGGACGGTTAAGGAAGCTGGCCACCACCGGCGCCAACTGCGCCTCGCTCAGTCGCGTGTTGCCAACGAAGCGGAAAGCTTTCACCGTTACCGTGACGCCACCTTGCGGGCGCAAGGCGGGCGGCTCGACCGAACGATCGGGCGCTACCGGCCGAGGCAAGACCGGCGGTAGCTCAGGCTCGAGCTGTTGGCGCAACGCGCCGGCATCGGGTGGCGTCTGCGCCAGCGCGGACCCCGCCGCGAAGGCAAGCAGCCACGCGCCGACAAGCGGCCGCACACCTGCGGGATTTCGACGAGTGAAGCACAAGGCGGGGATTCGCATACTGAGCCGGACTCTTACGGTAACTTTCGGAATCCGGAGCGTACAGAAAGGAATCCTTGCAAAGCTTGAATGTCGAGAGATTTTTCCTTGCGGCAAAACAATTCTGCTTGCCAGCAAAAGTTAGCGAGTACTGCGGGACCGGCCATGGCCCCGGTTCGATGGCAAGGCACCTGCGGCAACGACATGACGGCCTGCGTCGATACATCCAACGTTGCCATCACGAGCGCATCGGCCTAAAACAAAACGGGCCGGGTCCTGTGCAATACAGAACCCAGCCCGTTTTCGCTGCCCAAACCAATCTGACCCTCCAACGTTGTGGGGTCAGTTCACACGCAGGGCAAACCCATTTGTCATCAGTCGGGCGCCACGAGCGCCCTCTCGACTTACTCCACCGTCACCGATTTGGCGAGGTTGCGGGGCTTGTCGACATCGGTGCCGCGCGCACAAGCGGTGTGATACGCCAGCAATTGCAGCGGTACGACGTGCAGAATCGGCGAGAGCTGACCGTAGTGTTCCGGCATGCGGATCACGTGGAGGCCGTCGCCATTCGCGATCTGCGTGTCGCCATCGGCAAACACGTACAACTGCCCGCCACGCGCACGCACTTCCTGCATGTTCGACTTCAGCTTCTCGACCAACGCGTCGCGCGGTGCAACCGTTACCACCGGCATTTGCTCCGTCACCAGCGCAAGCGGGCCATGCTTGAGTTCGCCTGCCGGATACGCCTCGGCGTGGATGTACGAGATTTCCTTGAGCTTGAGGGCGCCTTCCAGAGCGATCGGGTAATGCAGACCGCGCCCCAGGAACAGCGCATTTTCGCGACGGGCGAACTCCTCTGCCCACGCGATGATCTGCGGCTCGAGCGCCAGCACGCTATTCAGCGCCGCCGGAAGGTGGCGCAACTGCGTCAGGTAATCGGCTTCCTGCTCCGTCGTCAAACGGCCGCGCAGCTTGGCGATGGTCAGCGTCAGCAGGAACAGCGCCGTCAACTGCGTGGTAAATGCCTTCGTCGACGCCACGCCAATTTCCGTGCCGGCGCGCGTCAGGTAATGCAGCGCCGTCTGGCGCACCATCGCGCTGGTGCCCACGTTGCAGATCGCCAGCGTGTTCGTCATGCCCAGCGATTGCGCGTGCTGGAGGGCCGCCATCGTGTCGGCCGTCTCGCCCGACTGCGAAATCGTCACCACCAGCGTTTTCGGATTCGGCACGCTGTCGCGATAGCGGTACTCGCTCGCCACTTCCACTTGCGTCGGAATCTGCGCCAGCGATTCCAGCCAGTACTTCGCCGTCAAGCCAGAGTAGTAACTCGTGCCGCATGCCAGAATCAGGATCGAGTCGATGCTGCTCAACACCGCCTCTGCGTTCTCGCCGAAGAGCGTCGGCGAAATGCCTTCCACACCCTCCATCGTGTCGCCAATCGCACGCGGCTGCTCGAAGATTTCCTTCTGCATGTAGTGACGATACGGACCCAGTTCCACCGCACCCGTATACGCCTGCACCGTGCGCACCTCGCGTTCGACCGCCACGTGGTTACGGTCTACAATCGTCACGCCATCGAGCGTGAGTTCGACCACGTCGCCCTCTTCCAGATAGATGAACTGGTCGGTCGTGCCCGCGAGTGCCAGCGCGTCGGAGGCGAGGAAGTTTTCGCCCTCGCCCACGCCCACTACCAGCGGCGAACCTGCACGCGCGCCGATCACCCGGTGCGGTTCCTGCTTGCGGAACACCGCAATGGCGTAAGCCCCATGCAACCGTCGCGTTGCCAGACGCACCGCGTGATACAAATCGCCGGCCGCGCCGTTTGCCAGAATGTGATGAATCAGGTGAGCGATAACTTCGGTGTCGGTCTGCGACACGAACTCGTAGCCCAGACCGCGCAGTTCCTCGCGCAGACTCTCATGGTTCTCGATGATGCCGTTGTGGACCAGCGCCACTTCGTCGCGCGAGAAAATCGGGTGCGCGTTGTTCGTGACCGGCGCGCCATGCGTCGCCCAACGCGTGTGAGCAATGCCCGTCTCGCCGCTGAGATGCGTTTGTGCAAGCTGCTCGTCCAGATCCGCCACACGCGACACGCTGCGCGCACGCTGCGGCACGCCGTCCTTCAATACCGCAACGCCACACGAGTCGTAGCCGCGGTACTCCAGACGGCGCAAACCCTCCACCAACACCGGGACTACATTACGTCGCGCTACCGCGCCGACAATGCCGCACATATTCACTTCCCTTTACGCCAGAAGCTCTGGCTCATTCGATCGGATTCGATTTATTCTGGCTCGCTGGCTCGCACGCTTGACTCGCATACCTGCCCATACCCGCCCATAGCCGCCAATTTTACTGCTTCTGCTTGCGCGGACGCACATAGCCCAGCTTCGCTTCCTGCGTCTTGCCGTTGAGCACCAGCGCGTCTTCCGGCGTGTCCTTCCACACGGTGGTACCCGCCGCAATCGTCGTGCCGCGACGCACCGTCACCGGCGCCACGAGTTGCGTGTCCGACCCGATGAAGACGTCATCCTCGATCACCGTGCGATGCTTGTTCGCGCCGTCGTAATTGCAGGTGATGGTGCCCGCGCCGATATTGACGCGTGCGCCTACGGTCGAGTCGCCCACATACGCCAGATGGTTGGCCTTCGAGCCCTTCGCGAGCGAGGCATTCTTCACTTCCACGAAGTTGCCGATGTGCACGTCGTCGGCCAGATCGGCCCCCGGGCGCAAGCGTGCATACGGCCCGACATGCGCATTGGCGCCGACTACCGCGCCGTCCACATGACTGAACGCCTCGATGCGCGTGCCCGCGCCAATGGTGCTGTTACGAATCACGCAGTTCGGGCCGATGGTCGCACCGTCGCCGATCGTCACCTTGCCCTCGAAGACGCAATTCACATCGATGGCGACATCGGTGCCGCACTCGATCTCGCCGCGCAAGTCGAAGCGCGCCGGATCGATAAGCGTGACGCCTGAGGCAAGCAGTGCGCGCGCCGCGTTGCGCTGATAGTCGCGCTCCAACTGGGCGAGTTGCGCCTTGTCGTTCACGCCGTCGGTCTCCCACGCAAAGGCCGGCTGCGTGGTGACGACCGGCACGCCATCCGCCACCGCGCAGGCGATCACGTCCGTCAGATAGTACTCACCCTGCGCGTTCTGATTCTTCAGGCCGCTCAGCCAGCCCTTGAGGGCGCGCGTCGGCGCGATCACGATGCCGGTATTGATCTCGCGAATGGCGAGTTCGGCCTCGTTGGCGTCTTTCTGTTCGACGATGCGCTGCACATGACCCGCCGCATCGCGCACGATCCGGCCATAACCCGTCGGGTTCTCCAGATCGACGGTGAGCACGCCCAGCTTGTCGTTGCCGGCCGCATCGAGCAGCGCCTGCAATGTCTCGGGGCGGGTGAGCGGCACATCGCCGTAAAGCACCAGCGTGGGTACCGACTCGTCGAGCAGCGGTGCAGCTTGCTGCACCGCGTGCCCCGTGCCCAACTGCTGCGCCTGCTCTGCGAAGCGCACATCGTCCCCGGCCACGGCCTCGCGCACTGCGTCGCCACCATGCCCGATCACCACGATGAGCTGGCCCGGCGCGAGCTTGCGTGCGGTCGCAATCACATGCGACAGAAGCGGCCGTCCGGCCAGCGGCTGAAGCACCTTGGGCAGCTTCGAGCGCATGCGCTTACCCATGCCGGCGGCGAGAATCACAATATTCATGGCGTAGTGACGATTCGAAAGTCGGAGTGTCGGAGTGTCGGTATCTTGCGGCCCGCCCGTCATGGGGGCGGCGCCGCGTCATGGATCCTGGCCGGCGCGTGGCGCCGGTCGCAATCAGTCGTCGAATTGCGTGATTCGGATGATCCCGGCGTCGTTCTCGTCGCCGCAAGGCGCCTCGTCGAACGCGATATCCCCGAGCGGATCGGGCTGGCCCGTCGCACGCAGATTCCTGAAGTCGTGAAGGTTGGTATCCATCAGGTGCGACGGAACCACGTTCGAAAGCGCGCTGAAAATCGACTTGATGCGCCCCGGATGCTGCTTCTCCCACTGGCGAATCAGCGCCTTCATCTCGGCACGCTTGAGGTTCGGCTGGCTGCCGCACAACGTGCACGGAATGATCGGGAACTGCTTGTACTCGGCGTAGCGCTCCAGATCCGATTCGCGCACATACGCGAGCGGACGGATCACGACGTTCTTGCCATCGTCCGACTGCAACTTCGGCGGCATGCCCTTGAGCTTGCCACCGTAGAACAGGTTCAGGAAGACGGTCTCGATGATGTCGTCGCGGTGGTGGCCCAGCGCGACCTTGGTCGCACCGAGTTCTCCCGCCACGCGATACAGAATGCCGCGACGCAAACGCGAGCACAGCGAGCAGGTCGTCTTGCCCTCGGGCACCACGCGCTTGACGATCGAGTACGTGTCCTGATTCTCGATGTGGAAATCCACGCCGATGGAACGGAAGTAATCCGGCAGCACATGCTCCGGGAAACCGGGCTGCTTCTGGTCGAGATTGACGGCGACGATCGAGAAGTCGATCGGCGCGCGCTCGCGCAGCTTGAGCAGAATGTCGAGCATGGCGTAGCTGTCCTTGCCGCCGGACATACACACCATCACACGATCACCTTGCTCGATCATGTTGTAGTCGCCAATGGCCTGCCCCGTCAGACGGAACAGCCGCTTCTCGAGCTTGTTGTTCTCGAACGCGAGCTTCTGCGCTTTCTTCACGCTATCGGCGGCAACATTGCCGGTCGCGGCCAGTGGCGCGCCGGTCTCGGGCATGACGGCACTCATCTCAGGCATCCTTGATCTTGAAGACTTCAATGCCGACCGAGTGGCAATCGGGATAGACGTCCGGCTTCTCGGTCGACACGCCCACGGCGCGCACGCGCGGATGCGCGAGCAGCACATTCGCGACGTCGTCGCACAGGGTTTCCTGCAAATGGATGTGGCCCTGTCCCACGCGCTTGGCGATCGTCTCGCGCATGAAGTCGTAGTCGACGACTTCGTCGAGCTTGTCGGCCACGGGGGTGCTGTCGGCGAGCGGCACAAACAGTTGCACGTTGATGAGCACGCGCTGTTCGCCACGCTTCTCGTAATCGTGCACACCGATGTTGATGAACACTTCATAGTCGCGCAGGAACATGCGACGGCAGTCCATCAGGCGAGGGTGGGAAAGAGCGCTATGCATTTTGAAAACTCGTAGTGACAATCAACGAGACCGGTCGGCATCGGCCGGCTCGGTCAGAAATTTCACGTCGCGCGACGAACTCGCGAGATGTTGCCCGCCGTCGACATAAAGCACGGTGCCGGTCACGGCAGGCGCGTCGGCCAGATACGCCACGGCCTGCGCAATGTCTTCCGGCGTGGACGATGCACCCAGCGGGGTCGACGCATGTGCCGCGGCAAAACCCGCAGGCGTTTGATCGACCGACAGCAGCGTGACGCCCGGCGCGACACCGACCACGCGCAAGCGCGGGGCAAACGCCTGCGCGAGCAACGTCGTCGCCACGTCCAGCGCCGCCTTCGACAGCGTGTACGACAGATAGTCCGGGTTCGGATTCGCCAGCTTCTGGTCCAGCAGATTGACGACCACACCGCGCCCCGTCTCGCCCAACGCGGCATGCATTTCGCGCGCGAGCACGAGCGGTGCGCCGGCGTTCACGCGCATGTGGTGCTCCAGCGCCTTGTAGCCGAAATCGCCGGCGCAATCGTACTCGAAGCGCGAGGCATTGTTGACGAGGCAAGCGGGCACGCCAAGCGCCTCGGTACAGCGGGCGATGAGCCCGGCCGTGGCGGCTTCATCGGCGAGCGACGCCTGCAATGCCACTGCCCGGCGTCCCAACGCCTCGATGGCCGCAACGGTCTCGAGCGCCTCGTCGTGCGAGCGCTCGTAATGGACGGCGACGTCCCACCCCATGCCGGCGAGCCGCAAAGCGATCGCGCGCCCGATGCGGCGCGCGCCCCCCGTCACGAGCGCCACGCGCGGCGCAGCAGGCGTGCGGGCGGGAGCGTCGAGGTCGCCTGAGGCAGGCGTGGGGCGTGGCGTCGATGCAACGGTCATGCGGCGAATTCCAGTCAGAAAGCAGGCAGGTAGACGAACTTCGGGCGCCAACGGGCTTCGCCGGACACGGGGGATCGCAGATCGCGACAGCCTCACCCAGCGCCCTAACGACAGGCACATATCGCAGGAACTGGCGAAAACCACGCAAAAACGGCTGAAAACTGACGAAAACCAGCGAAAATTCCGCCGAAATCACCCGCAGACGCGTCTATCTCAACGCGAGCAGCCAGTCTGCACCGTCTCCGCTACAATGCCCGCATGAATCAGGCCGCACCGAAACCTCACAGTTTACCCGTTCCGGAGCCGGACGCGCTCGAACACTCGCGCCGCCTCTCGGCACATCTCGCCGACGCCATCGACTCGGCCGGCGGCTGGCTGCCGTTCGATCGCTTCATGGAACTGGCCCTGTACGCGCCCGGCCTCGGCTACTACGCCGCCGGCGCCGCCAAGTTCGGACGTCTCGCCGCCGACGGCAGCGACTTCGTCACCGCACCGGAACTCACGCCGTTCTTCGCCCGCACGCTGGCCCGACAACTCGGCGAGAGCTTCGAGCAGACGGGCGACGCGCACGTGCTGGAATTCGGTGCCGGGTCCGGACGCCTGGCGGCCGACCTGCTGCTCGCCCTCGACGCCGAAGGCACGCCCTGCGAGACGTACTCGATCATGGAGCTCTCCGGCGAGTTGCGGGCGCGTCAGCGCGAGACCATTGCCCGTATCGCTCCGCATCTGCTCGACCGTGTCACCTGGCTCGACCGGTTGCCCGACGCCTTCCACGGCGTGATGCTCGGCAACGAGGTGCTCGACGCCATGCCGGTCCGCCTGTGGGCACGCCGTCCCGATGAGACCGGGCAGCCCGTGTGGTTCGAGCGTGGCGTGGTGCGCACGCAAGACGGCTTTGGCTGGGAGGAGCGCGGGCATGACGGCCCGCTGCCCGAAGCCCTGCGCGCGTTGGCCGATCTGCCGCCGACTCAGGAATATCTGACGGAGACGCACGAAGCCGCATCGGCCTTCGTGCGCAGTGTGGCGCCGTTGCTCGCACGCGGCGTGTTGCTGCTCATCGACTATGGATTCCCGGCGCGTGAGTACTATCATCCGCAGCGCGCTCAGGGCACGTTGATGTGCCACTACCGGCATCACGCGCACGACGACCCGTTCTATTACCCCGGCTTGCAGGACATCACCGCGCACGTGGAGTTTTCCGGGATTGCCGACGCCGGCGTCGACGCCGGGCTCGATCTGTTAGGCTTTACGTCGCAGGCGCGGTTTCTGATGAACGCGGGCATCATCGACCTGATGAGCGCGCTCGATCCGACCGATCCGAAGACGTTTCTGCCGGCGGCTGCGGCCGCACAGAAACTGCTCTCCGAGGCCGAGATGGGCGAACTCTTCAAGGTCATCGCTTTCGGACGCGGTGTGGACGAGTGGGCCGGTCTGGTCGGCTTCGCCACCGGCGACCGCAGCCACGCGCTCTGACACCATCACGCAACCCGATCACCCGAGGTCATGCCAATGTTTCGCTGGATGTTCACGATCTTCATTGCGATCTGCATCCTGTCGGCTGCCTCGCCATGGCTCACCAAGCTCGGCATCGGCCGATTGCCCGGCGACCTGCGCCTGCGCTGGCGCGGTCGCGAGATGCTCTTCCCGTTCGCCTCAACGGTCGTGCTCTCGCTCGTCCTCAATCTGCTGATCCGTTTGCTGTAATCACCGGCGGGCGGCGCAACACCTGTTGCAACGTCCCCCCGGTCCCCTGCCCGCCATCTCACCCTCGCGCCTTCGCGCATTCCCGCCTGTAGCACCGCCTCCGGTAGGGCCCACGCGCGTCTGCGCGTGCCTAGGCGCATCCCGTCACGTCAAATCCCTGCCGCTGCTAGGGTTAACAACCATTTGATCGTTTGTTGCAAAAAAATTACTATGAAACAAATGATTCAACGTGAATCAGGGTACGGACCATTTCAGGAGCAGGACATGATCAAGATGCGATTGACCGGGGTGATGCTGGGCGTAGCGATGTGTGTCGCGGCAGGCGCGGCGCTGGCCCAGCCCGCATCAGAGACGTTGCAGAAGATCGAGAGCAGCGGTGTGATCTCCATCGGGCATCGCGAGTCGTCGATTCCGTTCTCGTACTACGACAACAATCACAACGTCATCGGCTACTCGCAGGATCTTTGCAACAAGATCGTCGACGTGGTGAAGACCCGCCTGAAGAAGCCCGATCTGCAAGTGCGCTTCATCCCCGTCACCTCGCAGAACCGCATTGCGCTCGTGCAGAACGGCACGGTCGATATCGAGTGCGGCGTGACGACGAACCTCAAGGCACGTCAGGCGCAGGTCAACTTCTCGAATACGTTCTTCGTCGCGGGCACGCGTTTGCTCGTGAACAGGAATTCGGGCATCCGGGACTTCGCGGATCTGGCGGGCAAGCCTGTCGTGACCAATGCGGGCACGACGTCGGAGCGCATCCTCAACAAGATGAACAACGACAAGAAGATGAACATGAGCGTGATTTCGGGCAAGGACTACGGTGAGTCGTTCACCATGCTCCAGGGGGGTCGCGTGCAGGCGTTCATGATGGACGACGTGCTGCTTGCCGGTGCGCGCACGATGGGCCGCAACCCCGACGAATGGGTCGTGACGGGCACCCCGCAGTCGTTCGAAGCGTACGGCTTCATGATGAAACACGGCGATGCGGAATTCAAAAAGCTCGTCGACGACACGCTCGCGGATGTGATGAAGCGCGGCGAGATCAACACGATGTACAAAAAGTGGTTCGAATCGCCCGTGCCGCCGAAGCAAACCAGCTTCAATTTCCCGATGAGCGAACAGCTCAGGCAGCTCTACGCGAATCCGAACGACAAGGCGTTCGAGTAAGACTTGCGCAACAGCGCACGCCGGCGCTGATGGCAAATCCGTAAGTCGCGCAGCAAAGACAACATCGGCCGCACGCAAAGACCACCACCATGGTGGTCTTTGTCATTTCGAGGCCCCCGTTCATGATGCCCTCTCGCTGCGGTCCCTATCACGCCGCCGATACCACACCCCCAGACCCCGTCACCCTCAGCCGTGAACCCGCAAGTCATAGCCCGTCGGGGGCGCATATCGCCTCAACGCTGCAATGCATGGGGAACATTCCCGCATCCGCCCCCGAGGCGCCGGCGCAGCCCAAAATGCCGGCCAACTACTACAACTTTGCCGTCGAATTCCTGAAGGCGAACCGGCAATGCACGAATATGTATTGGGCGGACCGAGACGCGATTCCGGCGCTCATTCGTTCGGAAATGTTGCATCAGCCCGGTTTGACGATCACCCATCACCCGGATCCCGGCGCATTCGTGGATTTCGTCAACGAGCGATGCCGAACGGGCGCAAATCTCCGTCAGCAGTGTCTTGTTGAGCTCGATGCAAAGGAAGGGCACTGCGTGGGTGTCGACCTGCGAATCGACGCAGGGGAGCCCACTGTCATCGTCATCGAGTCAAGCAACATGAATGCGAAAGGTCCGTCCTTCATGCTCATTCGCTTGCTTACCGCCTTTGAGAGTCGCTTGCCCGGCATCGCCCCAAATGGTCTGGACAGGCATTTGATGTTCTTTGAGACGCAAGCGCAGCAAAGCCCCTCGGACTGTGCGATGTTCAGCCTCAGCGCGTGCAAGGCCATGTTCAAGGAGGCCGCGGCCTTCGAAGCGCTGCACAAGCGTTTGCGGGCAGGAGAGTTCCGCGAGATGCTCGCGAAACACTACGTCGCCTGCGATGAGGCAGACTTGTTACTGCCGTCCTCGCTCATGAAGCACACGCAATCGTCGACAAGACTCGCCGACCACGCCCGCCGTCGCATGAAAGACGATCCCATGCAGGCGCGACGGCTCGGGCAGTCGATAAGACGTCAGAAGGGACTCACGTTTGCTCGCGATCAACGGACTTACAGCGTATCGATCGAAATGGCGAGGATAAAAATGGCCGGGCGCGCGCTCACGCCCCCGGCAGAAGACAAGACGCTGCTGGCCCCGCCCGTTCGCGGCGACCTGACGTCGTCCACGGAATCCCGATAGCCATCGCCGTCCGGTGAAAGAAGCGTTGCGGCGAGCCTCGAGCGTTGTATGCCCGCGACGCTCACGCCGGCTCGCCGCGCAACCCCGCCGCTTCAACGGCGTCGATCCTTGCGGCCTGCACGGCGTCGCGAATCTTCGCGGGATGATCGGCGTACTGACGCGCGACGGCGCCGGCGTCAATGCTGCGCGCTGCGGTGAGCGCGGCCATGAGCCGGTCTCGCTGCGGATAGGGCGCCGTTGCGAATTCGCCGCCGCGTCCGCGCGCATCGGCCTCGCAGGCTTGCAGCACTTCGACGAAACGCTCGGGCTTGCGCAAGGCGTCGCACCGCTCCAGCAAACGCACCAGCGCCGCCGCCCCGAACTTCAGACTCCCATGGATGTTGCCGTGCTCGCGCGCCACGACCTGCGCCAGTTCGCGACACTCGACCGGCACGCGCAGACGCGTACACAGCGGCCCGAGCAATCCGACACTGCGCCCCTCGTGCTCGATGTGACGCGGCAACACGTCCTCCGGCGTCGTGCCTTTGCCGAGGTCGTGCGTGAGTGCGGCGAAGCGCACCGGCAACGAATACCCCTGCTTCGCGGCGTAATCGATCACCATCATCACGTGCAAGCCGGTGTCGACTTCGGGATGGAAGTCGGCACGCTGCGGCACACCCCACAACTGGGCCAGCTCGGGCAGAATGCGCTCGAGCGCTCCCGACGCACGCAACACGTCGAACATGCGTGAGGGCTGCGTCTCCATCAACCCACGCGCAATCTCCTGCCAGACACGCTCGGCGACCAAGGCGTCGACCTCACCGTTGGCCGTCATCTCGCGCATCAGGGCGAGTGTCTCGTCGGCGACGGAGAAATCGGTGAAGCGCGCGGCGAACCGGGCGCAACGCAGAATCCGCACCGGATCTTCCGCGAAGGCGTCGCCGACATGGCGGAACAGCCGCGCCTCGAGATCGCGCTTGCCGCCATAGGGATCGACCAGTTCGTCCGACAGACTGTCGTCGGGCAGGACCTCGCGCGCCATCGCGTTGATGGTGAAGTCGCGCCGCACGAGGTCTTCTTCCAGCGTGACTTCCGGGGCGAAGTAGAACGAAAAGCCGTGATAGCCGCGTGCCGTCTTGCGCTCGGTACGGGCGAGCGCGTATTCGGCACGGGTCTTGGGATGGAGAAACACCGGGAAGTCGCGACCGACCGGTTTGAAACCCTGCTGCACCATTTCCTCGGGTGTCGCGCCGACCACCACGTAGTCGCGATCCTTGACGGGCAGTCCCAGCATGGCGTCGCGAATCGCACCGCCGACGGCGTAAATCTTCATGGACGCACTTCGTAACAAGCAATGCTGACCGTCTCGGCACGGCCCGCCGCCACCCACGCCTGCACCGCCGGCACTTCACGGATGCGATCGGCATACGCCTGCGCGTGCGCGGACAACGCCGGCTCGAACGTCGCGAAGCGCATCACCACGGGCGCGAAAAACGCATCCGCAATGGTGAAGTCACCAAACAGGAAAGGGCCTTCGTAGCGCGCGAGGCAATCTTCCCAGATCGCTTCGATACGACGAACGTCGGCCAGCGCCTCAGGCGTCGCGCCCGCGCCCGGCCAATGCGCACCGACGTTCATCCACATGTGGGTGCGCAATGCGGTGAAACCGCTGTGCATTTCGGCGCAGACGCTGCGCGCGTGCGCCCGCGCCTCGCGCGACTTCGGCCACAGTGGCAGATGCGGATAGCTGTCGGCCAGGTACTCGCAGATGGCCAGCGAGTCCCAGACGGCAATCCCGTTGTCGATCAGACAGGGCACCTTGCCCGTGGGGGAGTAGCGCAGGATCTGCTCACGCGAGTCTGGCTGCGCGAGCCAAACGTTCTGTTCCTCGAATGCGATGCCGAAGTGCTTGAGCAGCACCCATGGACGCATCGACCATGACGAATACTTTTTATTGGCGATGATGAGTTGCATGAGACCTTTCCTTGCACGCGCCACGTCGGGGTAATGCGCCACCTCGCGGTAACACGCGCCTGATGGGAGAGCGCGGGACGTCAGCGTCCCGCAGCGCGCCGGTAATCCGCCAGACGCCGCTCCCAGTTGCCGCCGTTGAGATAATCGACGGCGATTTCGAGACCGTTGGGCGTGAGCCCGAGTTCGGGCGCCAGCGGGCCGCTCATGACATTGTCGACACGCATCGAGTCGAGATTGTCGCGCGTGATGATCGGCTCGCCCGGCAGTCTCTCGAAGATCGCCGCCTGCAAACGCGCCACGCTCTCGGGCAACGGCAGCACCGGCCGTTCGCAGCCGCACACAGCACCGGCAAAGCGCACGAGGGCTTCGAGCGTGTAGACCTCGGGGCCGCCGAGTTCATAGGTCTTGCCCACGGTGGCGTCATTGTCGAGCGCCCCTGCAAAGGCCTGCGCGACGTCCTTCACATAAATCGGCTGGAAGCGCGCGCCGGCACTGGCAAGCGGCACCACGGGCAAGCGCCGTTGCAGCTTGGCGAACGTATTCAGGAAGTTGTCGCCCGGACCGAACACCACCGACGGGCGGAAGATCGTGACGGGGATGCCCGTCTCGCGAATCGCCACCTCGCCATCGCCCTTGGAGCGCTGGTACATGCTCGGGCCGTTGGAATCCGCGCCGAGTGCGCTCATGTGAAGGAGCCGGTCGATTCCCTGGTCGCTGCACGCCTGCGCGATCTTGCGCGGCAGCTCCACGTGGGCGCGAGCGAACGCGCGGCCGTAGGGCGTGCCCCGATCGCTGTGCAGAACCCCGACGAGATTGATGACCGCGTCGCTACCCGCGATTACGCGTTCCAGCGCGCGCGGGTCGTGCACATCGCACTCGACGAGCTCCACACCGGGCAGCACGCTGAGTGCCTTGGCGGTCTCGACACGCCGCGTCGGCAGACGCACGACGTGCCCCATCGTCACCAGCCGGGCGACCAGATGGCTGCCGATAAAGCCGGTGCCACCCACGACACAAACGTTATAGCGCATGCGTCACCTCCGCTTCATGACTGTGGGACGACTGGCCGGTCACTGGGGCAAAATCACGCCAAGCCGCTCCTTGAGCGATTGCGGACGGCCCGTAATCACGGCCGAGTAATACGTCGTGTTCGACAGCACGTTCTCGACATAGGTGCGCGTCTCGTTGAACGGGATCGTTTCCGCAAAGATCGCCCCCTCGACCGGACGCTCCAGCGTGGAACGCCACGCGCGCGGACGCCCCGGGCCCGCGTTATAACCCGCGGACGCCAGAACGGCCGAGCCGTCGAACTTATTGTAGATGTCCGACAGATAGCTGGTACCCAGACGGATATTGGTATCGATGTCGTGCATCATGCCGGGCTGGTAGTCCATGCCGATCTGCTTGGCGACCATCTTCGCGGTGGCGGGCATGACCTGCATCAGACCGCCGGCACCGGCCGACGAGCGGGCATTGATGATGAAACGCGACTCCTGACGGATCAGGCCGTACGCCCACGCCTCGTCCAGATCGACGGCCGCGGCGAGCGGTTCCACCTTGCTGCGGAACGGCATCAGATAGCGCAGCGTGAAGTCGTGCTCGACCTTCGTGCGATCGGCCGTGTTGACGGCGCGATCGAACAGTTCGATGCTGTTAGCGTATTGCGCGGCGGCGATCAACTGACGGTCCGTCATGTTGCGCAGTTCCCAGTTCCACTCGCGATTGCCTTCGAAACGCAGGCCCAGATCGTAGAACTTCGCGGCCCGCTGGAAGCCGGGGTTCGCGCGATTCGCGTCGATCTCCGCCTTGGTGACGGTCGTGCGCGGCGGCAGCGTTGTCTTGTTGCCCAACTCCTCGTTCGCCAGTTGGCCGTAGAAGTTCGTCTGCGAGGCGATCTTCTGGAACTGTGCACGGGCGGCATCGCTCTGGCCGGCTTCGCGCAGCGCGCGGCCATACCAATACGTCCAGACACCGTCGTCGCGCAATGCGGCAGGCATCGCCTCGATGCCCGTGCGCACGAGATTCCAGTCACCCGCGCGCAGTGCCGCGCGAATCTTCCATTCCTGCGCCGTATTCGAGAGCTTGGCGTTGCCGGCCTGACGGTACCAGGTGATCGCCATCGGATTCTGCGACAGGGCACCGCGCATGCCGATGGCACCCCAGCCGATGGCGCGCTCCTCCTGCGACAGGCTGCCTGCCACACTCGAGAAGCTGCTCGCGGCGAGCATGGCGTCGCTGCGGGCCATGCGCACGGTGGCGAGCAGCGCCAGCTGGCGCGACGCCTCCGAGCCATCGACACCCCGCGCGAGGATCTGCGCCGGACGCGTTGCCGCCATATCGAGCAGGCTGTCGTCCGGGCGCACGGCACCGAGCGCGTCGGCGATCTGCTTGCCCAGCGAAGTGTAGTTTTCCTCGTAAGCCAGACGGATCTGATGCCAGACTTCCTTGCGCGGCAGCTGACCGCTCGCGGCCAGCGTATTGATCATGTCGACGCAACCCTCGCCGTAGTACTTCGGCGTGGTCAGCAAATCGGTGGCGGCCTGCGTGACGTTCTCGCCACGGGCGGCGCGCGACATCAGCGAGTAGCACTTGACCTGCGTGTCGTCGTCGAGCACGAACTTCGGATACTCGGCGTCGAAGGTCTGCCAGTCATGGCGCTTGCCGAGCACCAGCAGCCAGTCGTTGCGCATGCGATCGGCAATGGCCTGACCGTCATACGCGCGCAAGAAGGCGCGGATATCGTCGTCAGGCGTATCGATGAGCGCCTTGCCCGAGCGATCGAACATGCGCGACTTGATCTGGAAGTACTGGACGTACGACGGCACGTCGTAGTCGGTGAGCATGGCCGCGAGCGCGGTGGCGCGCGGCGCATCGTTGGTACGGGCCGCCTCGCGCAATTGCACGAAGATGTCGTCGGGCGAGCGCTGCGAGAGCGCGTCGGCAGAGGTCGCCGAGCGGCTCGCGGCAGGTTGCGCCTTCGGACGACCGGTCGCCTGGGTCGTGCTGCAAGCCACGAGGGCGGCAGCGGTCAGGGCTAGCGCAGCGGCACGATATACTCGGGTCAAACGTTCGGACATCTTCGGGGGAGCGTCGGTTAAAAAGTGGATTCAAGCATAGCACGGGACCCCGTCCAATCGGCGGCCCAAACCGCCGGAAATGGGATGCAATCAACCACTGAGAAAGCGCGTTTGCGCAAGGCGTTGCTGGACGTGCGCGCCACGCTGGCCGCACGCGTTGCGCTCGACGCCGCACTCGCGGCGAGGCTCGGCGACGAACTCGCACGCCGTGCTCCGCGCTGCGTGGGCTTCTACTGGCCGATTCAGGGCGAGTTCGACGCACGCGAGGTCGTCTCGGCATGGCTCGCTCAGGCGTCGCCTGAGGCACCGCGTCAGGCCGCACTGCCGGTCGTCACCGCCCCGGCCACCGCGCTCGTGTTCCACCGCTGGACGCCCGACACCCCCATGAAGGAAGGCCGCTATCGCATTCCCGTGCCGGCCCACGCCGACGTGCTGGTGCCCGACCTGCTGCTGGTGCCTTGCGTGGGCTTTACCCGCGACGGCCTGCGACTGGGCTACGGCGGCGGCTTCTACGACCGCACCCTGCATTCGATGACACCCGCCCCGCAAACGCTGGGCATTGCCTACGACGCGCTCGAGATCGAACATCTGAGCGCCGAAGCCCATGATCTGGCGCTCGACGCCATCGTGACGGAATCAGCCACCTTCGCTCGCCCTCCTGGCACCCCTCGCTAATCCATGACAACGCTCAAGATTCTGCCGCTCGGCGACAGTGCGCTTGTGTGCGAAGCGGGCACCACGCCGACGCTCGCCACGCAGCGCCGTGTCTGGCACGTGGCTGCCCTCGCCCGCACTTGGCCCGACGTACGCGAAGTCGTGCCGGGCATGAACAACCTCACGCTGCTGTTCGACCCGCTCGCCACCGACATCGAGGTACTGGGCGAGCGTCTGCGTGATGCCTGGCAGACGCAGCCCGCTGCCGCAAACGTCGGACGCGACATCGAGATCCCGGTGCACTACGGCGGCCAGCATGGCCCGGATCTGGTCAACGTCGCCAAACACGCGCGCCTGCAACCGAAGACGGTCGTGCAGCGCCATACCGCGCCGGAATACATCGTGTACTTCCTCGGCTTCCAGCCGGGCTTCGCCTATCTGGGCGGTCTCGACGACACGATCGCCGCGCCCCGCCATGCGGACCCGAGGCTGTCGGTGCCGGCGGGCTCCGTGGGCATCGGCGGCAATCAGACCGGCGTCTACCCGCTCGCCTCGCCCGGGGGCTGGCAGATCATCGGCCACACCGCCAGCGTCCTGTTCGACCCTGCCGCGAACCCGCCCGCCTTGCTGGCACCGGGCGATCGCGTGCGCTTCACTATCGCGAGTCTCGACCTGTGATCGACATCCAGCGTGCCGGCCTGCTCACCACGGTTCAGGATCTTGGCCGTGCCCGACAGCGTGAATTCGGCGTGGCCAGCGGCGGCGCCGTCGATCCGCTCGCCTGCGCCGTCGCCAACCGCCTCGTGGGCAACGAACTGAACGCCGCCACCCTCGAAATCACGATGGGCGCGTGCGTGCTGCGCTTTAGCGCGTCCACACTCGTCGCGCTGACCGGTGCGGACTGCCACGCCGACCTCGACGGCACGCCCGTGTGGTCGTGGTGGCGGTTCCACGTCGCGCGCGGTCAGACGCTGACGCTGCGCCCGGCTCGCTTCGGCATGCGCACCTATCTGTCGGTCGCCGGCGGTATCGATGTGCCCGAGACACTCGGCTCGCGCAGCACCGATCTGGCCGCCGGTTTCGGTGGCCTGGAGGGCCGCGCCTTGCGCGACGGCGACCGCCTCGCCATCGGGCATGCCAACGCCGCCATGCGCAACGTCGAGCCATTGGGGGTGCGTCCGCCGTTGTGGCTGTCCGACCCGCTGGCGCACCGCGTGCGCGTGCTGCCCGGTCCGGAATACGACGACTTCACCGCCGCCACGCACAAAAGCTTCTGGGAAAATCCGTGGCAGGTCACGCCGAACAGCAACCGCATGGGCTACCGCCTGTCGGGACCGGAGCCGCTCGCGCGCAAGAAGAACCGCAGTCACGATCTGCTCTCGCACGGCGTGCTGCCGGGCGTGATTCAGGTGCCGCCGTCCGGGCAGCCGATCATTCTGCTGGCCGACGCGCAGACGACCGGCGGCTACCCCAAGATCGGCACCGTCATCAGCGCCGATCTGTGGCGGCTCGGACAGGCGCGGCTCGGCAGCACACTGTACTTCTCGGAGTGCAGCGCCGCCGAGGCGCGCGAAGCGCTGCGTGAACAGTTGCGTTATCTTGCCCAGATCGAGCGCGCCCTCGCGTGGCACGATCGCGGCATTCTGAAGACACCGCGGGTCGCGGCCATCACGCGCAATCGCTGAGACAGCGCAGACGCGACGGCCTGGCCCGCAGGAGAACCCATCATGAAGATCGATCTGAACGTCGACCTCGGCGAAGGTTGCAACTACGACGAAGCACTGCTCGCACTGGTCAGTTCAGCCAATGTGGCCTGCGGCTGGCACGCGGGCGACGCCGGCACGATGCAGCAAGTGGTGCGCTGGGCGCTGGAGAACGACGTGGCCATCGGGGCGCATCCGAGCTTCCCCGATCGCGAGAATTTCGGACGCACGCAAATGCAGCTCCCGCTCGACGAGATCCGCGCGGGCATGCTGTATCAGATCGGCGCACTCGCGGCGATGGTCCGCGCGCAAGGCGGCTGGCTCTCGCACGTCAAGCCGCATGGCGCTCTCTACAATCAGGCGGCGCGCGATCCGGCACTGGCCGAGACGATTGTGGAAGCCGTTCGCGCGTTCGACACCGATCTCGCGATCTTCGGGCTGGCGGGCGGTGAGTTGGTGAAGGCGGCGCGCGCAGCGGGCATGCAGGCGGTCGAGGAAGTGTTCGCCGACCGTGGCTACAACCCCGACGGCTCACTGGTCCAACGCGGCACGCCCGGCGCCCTGATCGAGCGCGAAGCCGATGCGCTCGCACAAACGCTGACGATGGTGCGCGAGCAACGCGTGCGGGCCATCGACGGCACGCTGGTGCCGATTCATGCCCAGACCGTCTGCCTGCACGGCGACGGTGAACACGCGCTCGAATTCGCCCAACGCATTCGCCGCTTTCTGCTCGATGAGGGCATCGAGATCGCGCCGGTTCGGCAGCGCTGACGCGCACCGTCGCGTCTCGAGCAAAAACGCCGTCTGAGGGCATCCCCGGACGGCGTTTTCATTGTCGTTCAGATCACGATGGACACCGGCATGCCGACCCGGCGGGCGACGCCGCTTATGCCGGCGATGCCACTCATGCCGTCTCGCGAATGGCCTCCGCCACGATGCCGAACAACTCGTCGAGTTGCGCTTCGCTCACGATGAGCGGCGGCGAGAACGCGAGGATATCGCCCGTGTAGCGCACCATCGCGCCCTTCTGGAAGCACTTGACGAACACCTCGTGCGCGCGTGCGCCGGGCTTGCCGTCGCGGGTGGACAACTCGATACCGCCGACCAGCCCCAGGTTACGAATGTCGATGACGTTCGGCAGATCGCGCAGCGCGTGAATGGCATTCTCGAAGTGCGGCGCGAGTGTCGCGGCGCGCTCGAACAGGCCTTCGCTCCTGTACAGATCAAGTGCCGCGCACGCGGCCGCAGCGGCGAGCGGATGACCGGAGTACGTATAGCCGTGGAAGAACTCGATGGCGCCCGCGTTGCCGGCCTCGACGATGGTGTCGTGCACGCCCGTCTTCACTGCCACCGCGCCCATCGGCACAGCGGCATTGTTCACGCCCTTGGCCATCGTGATGATGTCCGGCGTCACACCGAAGTACTGGGCGGCGAACGGCTTGCCCAGGCGGCCGAGCCCGGTGATGACTTCGTCGAAAATCAGCAGAATGCCGTGCTTGTCGCAGATCTCGCGCAGCTTTTGCAGATAGCCCTGAGGCGGCACCAGCACGCCGGTGGACCCGGCGAGCGGCTCGACGATCACGGCGGCGATGGTCGACGCGTCATGCAGCGTCACCAGACGTTCGAGTTCATCGGCCAGATGCGCGCCCCACGCGGGCTGCCCCTTCGAGAAAGCCGCTTCCTTGAGGTTGAGCGTATGCGGCAAGTGATCGACGGCGGGCAGCAACTGGCCCGAGTAAGCCTTGCGGTTCGGCGAGATGCCCCCGACCGAAATACCGCCGAAGCCCACGCCGTGATAGCCGCGCTCACGCCCGATAAGGCGCGTGCGCTGACCTTCACCGCGGGCGCGATGATACGCAAGGGCAATCTTCAGCGCGGTGTCGACCGCCTCGGAACCCGAGTTCGTGAAGAAGACGCGATCAAGCCCCTGCGGCGTAATGGCGGCGATCTTGCTCGCGGCTTCGAACGCCTTCGGGTGCCCCATCTGGAACGTCGGCGCAAAATCCATTTCACCGGCTTGCTGGCGAATCGCCTCGACAATCTCGGTGCGGCAGTGACCGGCGTTCACGCACCACAGACCGGCGGTGCCGTCGAGAATCTGGCGGTTGTCCGACGACGTGTAGTACATGCCCTCGGCCTTCACCAGCAGGCGCGGCGAGCTTTTGAACTGACGGTTGTTGGTGAACGGCATCCAGAACGCCGTCATGTCGAGATTCAGGTCTTTCATGTTCATCGCGGGGGCTCCTCAGTGCTTGGCTCGATCAGGATGTCCCGCGGACAGCACGACGGATCGCCACGGGTAGATGGCATCGATCCTACGAGAGCCCGACCGGTACAGACATGTACAGTCACCCGGAAAATGTATATTCTGTATCGGTCAATTGCCTCAACTGTATTGGCAACAGCCGATGTGGCGGGCACGCCCCCATCCCTCACCCGCTGGGAAGTCGCGGTTCGCAAGACGGCCCGATCTTCGGCCTCATGCCGTCCGCAGTCGCCCGCTTGCGTACGCACGCTACTGAAACCGCCATCGCCACCGCCGCCCCGACACCATGGTCCAGCCGCTCGCCTTTTCCCTGAATCGCGCCCAACCGGAAGCTCTGGTCGACCAGATCGTGCGGGAAGTCGAGCGTGCGCTACAGCGCCAGACGCTGCACGCGGGCATGCGGATGCCCTCGATTCGCGCGCTGGCCAAGGCGCACGGTATCAGCACGTTCACGGTGGTCGAGGCGTACGACCGTCTCGTTGCGCACGGCACGCTCGTCGCCCGGCGCGGGGCCGGGTTCTTCGTGGCCGGCGCGGCAGACGCACGCGAAGCCGGGTCAGCCAATCCGGGCAGTGGCCTGACGGTCAGTGCTGCGGCAAGCGAAGTCACGAACGCATGGCTGCTCTCCGAGATCTTCGCGGATGACTCCATCGCGGTGAAAAGCGGTTGCGGCTGGCTGCCGGACAGTTGGCTCGATGAAGACGGACTGCATGGTGCACTGCGTTCGCTCTCGAAAGGGCCGGGCGCGCATTTCGCCCATTACGGGCATCCGCACGGATACGGGCCGTTACGTCAATGGCTGGCACGGCGTCTTGGCGAGTTGTCCATCGACGCACCACCCGAGCACATCGTGCTCACCCACGGCGCCACGCAGGCGCTCGATCTCATCGTGCGCACGCTGCTCAAGCCGGGCGACACCGTGCTGGTGGAGGCACCGGCGTACTGCAATCTGCTGGCGATATTGCGTCTGGCGGGGCTCAATGCCGTGGGCATTGCGCGCACGGAAGCGGGGCTCGATCTCGCGGCACTGGAGCAGGCGGCACTGACCCATCGTCCGCGTGCGCTGTTCGTGAATCCTGCGTTGCAGAATCCGTTGGGGACCTCGCTCTCGCCGGCATCGGCGCATCGCATTTTGCAGTGCGCCGAGCAGCATGGCTTCTGGATCGTCGAGGACGACATCTATCGAGAGCTGGCCCCCGCCGGCACACCGTCGCTGGCGGCGATGGATGGCTTGTCGCGCGTGATCTACGTGTCGAGTTTTTCGAAGACGATTTCGCCGTCGGTGCGCGTGGGCTATCTGGCGTGTTCGCGCGATCTGGCGCACGAGATTGCGCGCAGCAAGATGGTGGCAGGGCTCACGTCTTCGGAAATCAACGAGCGCATCGTGCATGCGATTCTCACCGAGGGACGTCACCGCAAACACATCGAGCGTCTGTCGGACCGCCTGACGCGTTCGCGCGCACGTCTCATCACGCAATTGCAGTCGCACGGGGTGACGCTGCTGGCCCAGCCCGAAGGCGGCATGTTCGTATGCGGCAGCTTGCCCGAGACGGCACCACCGGCCCGCGAACTGGCCGAAGCCGCGTTGCTGGAGAGCATCATGCTGGCGCCGGGCGAATTCTTCCTCGCGCACACCGAACCCTGCCACTGGTTCCGCTTCAACGTCGCATATTCGGACGATGCCCGCCTGTTCCGCTTTCTCGATCGGGCAGCGGCGGGCAAACGGGCGGCGTAGCAGACCCGGCAGACTGGGCTAAGGCGTTTGCGCCGCGTCTGTCTGACGCAGTGCGTCCAATGGCTCGATCATGGCGAATCGATTGCGCTCGTTATCGTGAAACACGATACGGTTGCGAAGCACATCCATACCGATAGCGCCCAGACTCGCTATCCCTGCGTCGTGCGCCTGCGCCTGTGGCGCCACCGGATGCCGAACGATGCGCTCACCATGGATCGTCAAATCGACGCGTCGCATATGCGCCTCACCCTCGATCGGTTGACCGAGCAAATCGACCGTTTTGCGACGCAGCGCTCCGGGCTCGGCATCCTGAATCAAACTTGTCAGGAGTGTGGTGGCGTACGCCCCCGAATCGACGACGACGGGAATCCGTGCGCCTTTGAATGCCACGGCAATGGCCATCACACGATGAACATTGAGCAGCGATGTCCCGTCGGTGATCCGGAATCGTCCGTCGCCCGTTGGCTCGAACCGGTCGCTGATGAAAAAGCAATCGTCCTTGAAATTCAGCACGGCAACCTTGTCGTTTGCCAGATATTGCGGACTGACGATGCCGGAGAAGCCCTCGGCCATCAGCGGCGTTTCGTCGATCGCGTAGAAATCCTGGGCGACGTTGTGTCCCCCCTCATCTTCGACGTCGAGCGTTAGCCGCTTCGCCGGGGCGGATGAAGCGATCGCACTTAACGACTCGCGCTGCGCGGGGATTTCCGCCACAACCGGCAGCAGTCGCGCATCCCACACGACATGACGATTCGAGCCCGTATCGAGCAGCATCGAGGCGGGCCTGCCGCCGATCCTCACCGTGATGAAAGGATCCGCTTTGCGCAACGGATCGCCATATCGAATGGACGATTCGAACACCGGCTGCACGAAGGGCCACGGCGCGCTGCATCGCTCGGAACGCCCGTGAGCCAACAGTGGCATTGCAATAAGGAGCGAGAGGAACGTCAAAACGACGCTTCGTGCGATCGGGTTGAAATACATGGTTTGCATTCGGCGCGCGGGTCATGGGCGAGAACCATGAAGTATGGGCCTGCGACGAACCATTCGAAATCGGCAGATTCCGAAATGCCATTGCCTCGTTCGTCACCATGTCAGCGTCGAATCCCGTCCTCACGACGTGTCGACAACGACGCATGAACTTCCCCAAGCGCCCTACGTTGCTTCTCCCACCCCAAACCGCTCCCGATACGCCATCGGCGTCACGCCATATTGACGTTGAAACGCGCGGCGCAGGTTCTGTTCATCGCCGAAGCCCACGCGCGCGGCGATGCGTTTGAGCGGGGCTTTCGAGTCGAGCAACGCAAAACGCGCAGCCTCCAGACGCATGCGCTCAACCGCCTTGGCCGGTGTCGATCCCGTGCGCGCGAGGTAGCTTCTGGCGAACGTGCGCGGACTCATGTTCGCCTGCTCCGCCAGCCGCATCACCGACAAGTCGCCATCGAGCCGCTCGGACATCCACGCATGCAACTCCGCGAACGGCGCCCCGGCCGCCACCTGCTCGCGCAATGGCGGACTGAACTGCGACTGCCCGCCCGCACGCTTGAGGAACACCACGAGCCGACGCGCCGCGTGTAACGCCACGTCCACCCCACAGTCGTCCTCGATCAGCGCCAGGGCGAGGTCGATGCCCGCCGTGATCCCGGCCGACGTCCACACCGGTTCATCGCGTACGTAAATCGGATCGGACTCGACCCGCACCTGCGGGAAACACGTCTGCAACATCGCCGTATCGAGCCAGTGCGTTGTCGCACGGCGTCCGTTGAGCAACCCCGCCGCGCCCAGAATGAATGCCCCCACGCACACCGAACACACACGTCGCACTCGCGGTGCATGGTCACGCAACCAATCGGCAACCTCGCCCGGTACCGCCGGACGATGCGCCACCGCTCCACCCACCGCGATCAACGTGTCGACTTGCATCGTGTCGAGCACTCGCATCGGCTCGGTATGCAACGTGATGCCCGATCCCGTTTCCACCGGCCCACCGTGCTCGGACACCACCACGGTGCGATATGGGGCCGCCCGTCCCGCTTCGGTGAAGTTGCGGATGACAGAGTGAAACGCATCGAGCGGCCCGGCGAGATCGAGCAGCACGAACGGCGGCACGATGAGGAAGGCGACAAGACGGGGTTGGCTCATGGTCGTGCGTGAAGAGGACAGTGAAGAGGGTAAGGATCGTCAGGCTGTCACCTGCGCCGGACGGCGCTTCGCGTCGAGTGCGTACCACACGGTCACCAGCGCCGCGATCGCCAGCAACGGAAAGGTCGCCTGATTGATCGTGGCCCACCCGAAGCGAGCGAGCAGTTGCCCTGCGAAGAGACTCGAGATGGCGGTTCCGGCAAAGGTGATGAATTCATTCGCCGCCTGCGCCCGCGCGCGCTCCGCCGGTCGATACGACAGGGTGAGCAACGTCGTGCCGCCCACGAACATGAAGTTCCAGCCCACCCCAAGGAACGCCAGCGCCGCGTAGAAGTACGGCAGACTGGTGGACATCAACGCCAGCACACCGCACAGGGCGCTCATCGCAATGCCTGCAAGCAGCACCGGCACCACACCCCAGCGCTTGACGAGATGCCCCGAGAAGAACGACGGCGCATACATCCCCACCAGATGCCACTCGATGATGTGCGCCCCGTCGTCGATGCTGTGTCCGCACGCCACGGCCGCAATCGGCGTCGCGGTCATCACGAACATCATCACCATGAAGCCGATCAGGTTGTTGGCCAATGCCGCCATATAGATCGGCTGACGCATGATCTCGCCCAGCGAGCGTGCGGGCAATGCTGCGGCGTCGCCCGTCGTGCTGCTCGCCGAATGCACCGGCAA
>NZ_JAELTP010000702.1 GCF_016428915.1 Pandoraea sp. ASV26 | reverse complement strand
GAGTTTAGGGGTTTACAAGAATGGCCACTCGGCGTATATGTTAGATAGTATGGACTCACCTCTGCTACAAAGTACGACATGGCTTTGGTCTACAGACTAAATAGTATTCGGAGCCTAAATCACAAAATAATTGTCTTTACCTATTCGTCTCTGTTTTTTCACTTTTCATCCTACACTTGCCAACACCAACATCCATTTGGTGCATAGAACTCAACCCTCTATATTCTTTCTTACACGTTTCTCAACTCCCAACTTCACTCTTACACTGAACCAAACCTCTCCCTGCCTTTCCAACTCAGTTAACGTGAATTTACCATTTCCAAGATTGTTTCTCAATGCACCTTTCACTAACCTTGGCAGCTCTTCTCCACCCCTTCTCCTATCCCGAATCGCAACTCGCTTCCGCAC
>NZ_JAELTP010000701.1 GCF_016428915.1 Pandoraea sp. ASV26 | reverse complement strand
CTATATATGTGGGATGTGGAATTCTACAGCCGCATGAGAAAGGACGTGGATTTCGCCATCGATGAATCCTTGATTTCACAGTACTTTGCGGTTGGACCTACAATCAAGGGAATGCTCGACATATTTGCAGACATTTTCGGCTTTGTTTTTGTCAAGCTAACAGAAGACGACTGCGCTCGAATAAGCCCTACGGGGAGGCCGCAAGATGTGACCTGGCACATTGACACCGAATTCTACAGCGTCTGGAACGGCGACGACGAGGAAAACGGAGGAGGCGAGTTTTGTGGCTATTTGTACCTCGATCTGTATCCTCGCGGCGGCAAGTATGGCCACAATGCCAACTACACCATCTACCCAGGCTGCATTAAACACGACGGCACGAGGAGCTATCCCTCCACGGCACTGGTG
>NZ_JAELTP010000700.1 GCF_016428915.1 Pandoraea sp. ASV26 | reverse complement strand
CCGTTGCGGCGTGGGCTGCTGGATCTTTTGAGGCCGCGGTTGTTGGATTGGGGTACGTGAGGCTCGGGATGTGTCTGCGGAGGCCATGGCGGCAAGCAGCGCGTCATCGGCACCGTAATCGTCGTCCATTGTGGATTTTGATTATATATTGGTTTGCAAAGGATAAATGAACCGAGAATTGGGCAGACGTTGGAGTAATGGCGACTTTGGGCGGTCGTTGAAAGATGCGGGTTCACGGTGACGTGAGCTTGGTTGGGACGGAAAGTCTATCGATAAGTCCGACGTCACGGTGCTGCTTGGCGGTTTACTAGCACCGCGCGCACGTCAACTAGGTATTTACAAAGAGTCCATTCTGCCATAAAATTGCCTCTAAAAATTAAAGAAAAAAAAGTACAGTGTCTCTAATAC
>NZ_JAELTP010000699.1 GCF_016428915.1 Pandoraea sp. ASV26 | reverse complement strand
ATACATATCTCCTCCCAATCAATACCCCCATTCATTTCCTGCGTATGGCTCCGCAATGCCTTTGTACAAATGTCAAGAAGCGAAGGCTGGCTAAAAAGAAAACAAAATCAAGCGTAAAAGGCAAAAACAAAAACTAAGAACACACTCAAGATGTGTCGCGCTGAAAATAAAACTCCGAAACCGCCATGCTATCTATATTCATAATCAACGCCAATTGATTCCCATTCAAGATGCGCCTTGATCTCATATAGAAATTAAATCAAAGGGCCCATCCTGTATAGGGATCATTTGGAGTTAAATATCAATAACAGATGGCGGGACGAAATCTTATTTTGTGCTTGTGAATGGCATATAAGCTCGTCATTGCGTCATCATATCAATTCGTATCATTCGTAATCAGATTCCTTC
>NZ_JAELTP010000698.1 GCF_016428915.1 Pandoraea sp. ASV26 | reverse complement strand
GATATATATGCCGTGCTCCTGTGCGTAGCAGTAAAAGTGCCGTGCGTCTTGCTCAAGAGCAAATGAAACTGACGCTGTGTTGTCTCGATTGTTTAGATAAATATCCACTAATTGTCCACCACGAATAGCTGCGGCTACATCAGCGTGGGTTGTGCCGAAGGCAAGGTTACTGAAGCGAACTGTCCTGGTTGCCACGCGATGATATTGGTGGCTGCTGGGCGACGGCTGCTGAGATGCATCTTGGGATGTAACTCTCTGCGGATCATTGCACTGCTGACTGTGTTCGTTATATGTGTCGGAGGTGCTATCATCTGTGTCATCGTCTCCGTCGGAGGTGTACGTGGTACTCTCCGAGCTATTTGTTCGCCGTGGGAGGGTCCCCCGATATTTGACTGGGCTGTTATTTGA
>NZ_JAELTP010000697.1 GCF_016428915.1 Pandoraea sp. ASV26 | reverse complement strand
AGGATCAAGGCGATGTATTGAATTATCTGGTACGCGATTGCCGTTCCTTCGGCAGAGTTGGTCATGACGGCGATACCACTTCGTCGGGGTATTTCGATCGAAGCTGTCTTCTTCAGGTCTGCAAACCCAGTAAGATGGCACCGGAAGCCAGGATTATTCGCGCCACCGTGTGAAAAGATGTAACCAGGTTCTTTTGAAACAAACCACGAAAGCCCCATGTTGTCCTTCACTATTGTTAGCATCTCCTCTGCTGTTTCTTTACGCAGGAATGCGCCGTCCTCGACTTCGAGGGAGTGTTGGACGGCAGAGACAACTTTAAGCAAGTCTGTCGGCGTTGTATACAGCCCTGCGGCTGCAGACTCGGGGAGCACATGCTGCGCGTCTGCGCACGGAGTATATCCTGTAAAG
>NZ_JAELTP010000696.1 GCF_016428915.1 Pandoraea sp. ASV26 | reverse complement strand
CATCAACAGAGTCGGCTGCGGGAGCAGCCACAGAAGTGGTGGCAAGGAGTGTGAAGAGAGCGGTGATAGAGAGCTTGGAGAACTGCATCTTGATGGAGTAAGAAGGTCGGTTTATTGCTTGGAAAGGAGCTTTGTTGTCGTTGAATGTTTGGTTCCTTTGCTTTCTGTTGAGGATGTCTTAGAGAGTTGGATAACGATCACTTTGAAGGGGGAAGTCGAAAGCCTTTATATAGATGAATTCGGTCTAAGTCACATGTTGATATAATTAGAGCAACGGTCAGGCTTCAGGTTTGTTCGGCTGACGGCGGGCTGGACTCGCTGATAGAGTCATACGGATGTTGAGTCTTCCCGACTATTCCATGTCTGACTGTTTCACAGCCTTCCTGTGTTCGTCTAGTTTACCATCTTC
>NZ_JAELTP010000695.1 GCF_016428915.1 Pandoraea sp. ASV26 | reverse complement strand
CATCTATTTTGTGAATACTCTGTTAATGCATTCGTCATTCTGTCACCTGATTCGTCGTCACCATGGCTCCCTCGTCCAAGCTCTTCAAAGCCGTCTTCCTACGGCAGCGATGGAAACTCTCGCTAATGTCAAGCATGGGCAGGAGCTGCTCTTTTGTTAAATGTTAGTAGCGAAAGCAGGAGCAGGCACCAGCTACATATCCCCCAAGGCCCGCGCCATGAAGTCTCGCCCCTTTTTTTGGTCTCCATCATCACATTCATCGCATTTTGATCGTATCGTATTATTGCATCTTGTCTATATTCCAACCATGGTTTATCGCTACAACAACAACTCCCTTCCAACTCCCTTCACATCTCCCGCGAGATTGGCTGCACTACGGAGTCAGACCGTTTCCAACGCCAAGCTGTCC
>NZ_JAELTP010000694.1 GCF_016428915.1 Pandoraea sp. ASV26 | reverse complement strand
AGTTCTCTTCAGCCTTGACAGAAGTAAGTACTGAAGAATAAAAGATGCAGAAAAGCAATGGCTAGAGAAATAAGAGAGCCAATGCAAGCAAGATTTATGACTGGTGGTTGTGGAGCTGCACCGACATAGGCCGCCTGTCATGAGATGGTGTGATGGGATTGTGTCATTGCGCGTGGTGGGGCGCAGCCGCCTTTTATGCTGACTGGGGAAGCGACGGGCCGCTCTCATGAATTTCAGATACGCGGTCCAGATAGGGTTTTGTCCATCACCACTGAGTCAAGCTTAAATTTGCAATGACGGAAGCCTAATCACTCTTCAACTCACCTTTTATCAGAACCTGACGCCGAAGCTTTTCTGCCAGCGCAATTTTGGTGCATCCTTTGCACTCCTGGCTGCGCCCACTTACAAC
>NZ_JAELTP010000693.1 GCF_016428915.1 Pandoraea sp. ASV26 | reverse complement strand
CGTAATGACAGTGCGAGGACCATGGACATTGCAACAAGGAGTGTTTACCCCGGATTACTAGCTTGTCATCATCAAGACTAAATAATACTACTCGACGGTAGCGCCTTGCCGGGAAAGCGACGGAGATGTAGAGTTTGACCGTGGTGGAAACAGACTTGGATGTGTGGAGTGTGCGTCGGTGCCAGTGGTACTGCTCGTAGTAGTGGCGGGCTAGCACAGATGGTGGAATTCTCGTGTCCGGCACTAATTTAAGCACTGTATGTAGTCTACCCATCCATCCAAGCCGGCATGACAGTCAGCTTAATGATTAATTAATCAATCACCAGACAGCCGAGAGAGGTGCGCCGGTGAAGAATCAAACTAGAGACATGAGGTGACTATGGACGCACTCTCGTCCAGCGGTTAATGA
>NZ_JAELTP010000071.1 GCF_016428915.1 Pandoraea sp. ASV26 | reverse complement strand
GCCCTGGCGCGCGCTCGCGGCCACCTCGCGCTGGCTGGTCATCGCCGTGCTCACGATTGCGGTGCTGCTGCCGCTCTCGTTCATCGTCCTGCAAAGCCTGCTCTCGGCACCGTTCTTCGATGCCAGCCGCACGTTCGGTATCGATGGCTATCGCTTCATCTTCTCCGATCCCGACTTCTGGTCGGCGGTGAAGAACTCTTTCATCATCGCGTTCGGGATGCTGTTCATCTCGATCCCGCTCGGCGGCATTCTCGCCTTCCTGATGGTGCGCACCGACCTGCCGGGCCGCCGTTGGCTCGAACCGTTGCTGCTCACGCCGGTGTTCGTCTCGCCGATGGTGCTCGCCTTCGGCTACGTGGTGGCCGCCGGCCCCGTGGGCTTCTACTCCGTGTGGTTCCGTGAACTCACCGGCCTCGACGCGCCGTGGTCCGTCTACTCGATCTTCGCAATCACGGTGATTGTCGGCCTGACGCACGTGCCGCACGTCTATCTTTACTCGTCGGCCGCCTTGCGCAACCTCGGCTCGGACGTGGAAGAAGCGGCGCGCGTGGCTGGCGCGCGTCCTTTTCGCGTGGCGCTCGACGTCAGTCTGCCGATGACCATGCCCGCCCTGCTCTTCGCGGGCGTGCTCGTGTTCTTCCTCGGCTTTGAGGTCTTCGGTCTGCCGCTCGTGCTGGGCGATCCCGAGGGGCATCTGGTGCTGGCGACCTACCTCTACAAGCTCACCAACAAGCTCGGTGTGCCGTCGTATCACCTGATGGCGGCGGTAGCGATGTGCATCGTGGCGATCACCTTCCCGCTCGTGCTGCTCCAGCGCCATCTGCTCAAGCGTGCGAACAAGTACGTCACGGTGAAAGGCAAGGCGGGCCGTCAGACGGTGCTGCCGCTGGGCGTGTGGCGCTGGATCGCACTGGCGATCGTCGTGGCGTGGCTGCTCGTGACCGTGATCGTGCCGATCTCCGGCATCGTGCTGCGCTCGTTCGTCACCCATTGGGGCGAGGGCGTGGCCTTGAGCGAAGTGCTCACGCTCGCCAACTTCACCGAACTGTTCGAGCAGGACAACCTGGTGCGCGCCATTCTCAACACGCTGGGCATCGGCGTGATCGGCGGCGCGATGGCGGTCGGCTTCTACTCGCTCGTGGCGTTCGCCGGTCATCGTCGCAACGACTGGGCCGCGAAGCTGCTCGACTACCTCGTGCTGCTGCCGCGCGCCGTGCCGGGGTTGCTCGCCGGTCTGGCATTCCTGTGGATCTTCCTGTTCGTGCCGGGTCTGCGCGAACTCAAGAACTCGATGTGGAGCATCTGGGTGGCCTACACGGTGGTGTGGCTGGCCTATGGCATGCGCCTCATCCAGAGCGCCCTGCTGCAAGTCGGCCCGGAACTGGAGGAAGCCGGACGCAGCGTCGGCGCCACCCGCAGCCGCGTGAGCCTCGACGTCACCCTGCCGCTCGTGCGCTTCGGTCTGCTCGCGGCGTGGCTGCTGATTTTCATGATCTTCGAGCGCGAGTATTCGACCGCCGTCTATCTGCTCTCGCCGGGCACGGAAGTCATCGGCTCGCTGCTCGTGTCGCTGTGGGCGACCGGTGCGGTCGATCAGGTCGCGGCGCTCTCTGTCATCAACATCGCGATGGTCGGCGCCGGTCTGGGCGTGGCGTTGCGCTTCGGAGTCAAATTGCATGGATAAGCTCATCGTCGACAACCTCTTCCTGAGCTACGGCGCCAACCCCATCCTCAAGGGCGTGTCGTTCGAACTCAAGGCCGGTGAAGTCGTGTGCCTGCTCGGCGCGTCGGGCAGCGGCAAGACCACCTTGCTGCGTGCGGTGGCCGGACTCGAACAACCGTCGCAAGGCCACATCTCGCTCGACGATCAGGTCTTCTACGACGGCGACAAGGGCATCGACTGCCCCGTCGAACAGCGCTCGCTCGGTCTGGTGTTCCAGTCCTACGCGCTGTGGCCGCACCGCACCGTGGCAGACAACGTCGGCTATGGCCTGAAGCTGCGCAAGGTCGGCGCCGCAGAGCGACGCGAGCGCGTGCAAAAGGCGCTCGACCAACTCGGGCTCGGCCATCTCGCCGGGCGCTATCCGTTCCAGCTCTCCGGCGGTCAGCAGCAGCGTGTGGCCATTGCGCGCGCGCTGGTCTACAACCCGCCCGTCATTCTGCTCGACGAGCCGCTCTCGAACCTCGACGCCAAGCTGCGCGAAGAAGCGCGTGCCTGGCTTCGCGAGTTGATCGTCTCGCTGGGGCTCTCCGCGCTGTGCGTCACCCACGATCAGACCGAAGCGATGGCGATGTCGGATCGCATTCTGCTGCTGCGCAACGGACGCATCGAGCAGGAAGGCTCGCCCGCCGAACTCTACGGCTCGCCGCGCTCGCTCTATACCGCGGAATTCATGGGCAGCAACAACCGCATCGACGCGACGGTGAGCGCCGTCGACGGCGATCTCGTCACGCTCGCGGGCGACGGCTTTGCCCTGCAAGCGCGCGCACGCGACACGCTCGCACCGGGACAGGACGCGCAGGCCGTCATCCGTCTGGAGCGCGTGCAGGTGGCCGACGGTCCGGGCCACAACCGCGTGAACGCGCAACTCGTCACGTCGATGTATCTCGGCGACCGCTGGGAATACCTGTTCCATTGCGGATCGTGGCGCTTCCGGGCGTTCGGTCATGTGCCGCGCGAGCCGGGCCGTCACTGGGTGGAGTTTCCGGCGAACGATTGCTGGGCATTCGCGCAATCGAACGCGTAAGGCCGGCCACGCTTTTCATGCGACGCGCGGGCGCTCTCCCGCGCACACCAAGAGAAACAAAAAAGAGGAGACAACAATGAAACGAAGCAGTATCGGTCTGGCCGCCTTGAGCGCCCTCGGCACGTTCGGTGCCCTCGCGCTGGCCGGACAGGCGCACGCGCAATCGAATGTGACGATTTACGGGATCGTCGACGCCGGGGTGGAATACGTGAACCACGCCAGCGATAACGGCGGTGCAGCGCGCGCGATTTCGGGCGGCAAGAACACGTCGCGCTTCGGCTTCAAGGGCACGGAAGACCTTGGTGGCGATCTCAAGGCCGTGTTCAACCTCGAGAGCGGCATCAACATGGTGAACGGTCAGTTCGACGACGGCCCGGGCGCCATCTTCGATCGTCGCGCCACCGTGGGGCTCGCACACAAGCAATGGGGTCAGGTCACGCTCGGTCGCACGTTCACCACGACGTACGACTACATGCTCCAGTTCGATCCGATGGGGTATGCCCCGAACTACTCGTGGGCCACCAGCTCGACCGCCACGGGCGGCCGCAAGGACGGCCTGTTCTCGCGCTCGGCCAACGCCGTGCGTTATGACGGCGAGTTCAGCGGGCTGAAGCTTGGCGCGCTGTATGGCTTCGGCAACGTGCCGGGCAGCATGAAGACGTCGTCGAAGTACGACTTCGCCATCGGCTACGAGAACGGTCCGTTCGCCGTCGTGGCCACGTACGACCGCCAGAACGGCGCGGGCAGCAGTGTCACACCGGCCGACACGACCAACTACATCCAGGGCATTCACGCTGGCGCGAGCTACCGCTTCGGCAGCGCGAAGGTGATGGCCGGCTATCGCAACTACAAGAAGACCTTCGTGACGGCGAGCACCGCATCGCTGCGCAGCGATATGTACTGGCTCGGCATGTCGTACGACTTCACGCCGGCATTCACGCTGTACGGCGCAATCTACCACCAGGACATCAAGGACGCGGGCGACGCCGATCCGACGCTCATCTCGCTGCGCGCGCAGTACGCGATGTCCAAGCGCACGGCGCTGTACCTGTCGGGCGGCTACGCGTTCGCGAAGCATGGCCAGAAGGTGAGCCTGTCGCGTGACCTGACCGGCGCGGCAGACACGCAGATCGGCGTCACCGCCGGCGTTCAGCACCGCTTCTGACGCCTGACTCAGTTTTCCTCAACGACGGCCCGGGGTTGCGGGGGGTGAACCGCGGGTACCGGGCCGTCGTATTTTTTTGAGGGACATCTCCTCTCTTGCCTCAGGACTCAGGACTCAGAACGCAGAACTCAGCACTGAGAACTCAGGAGAGGGACTCGATATGCGTCGAATGGGCGTACGCCTGACCAAACCGATTCGCCAGAAAGTCCGGCAGCGCAATCTGCTCCTGACGCACGAAGCCACGTTGCGGTAGCTGTCCCGCGAAGAACATGTCGAGCGCCGCGCAGATGGCCGACGCCGTGGTGATCTGGATCGCGCTGGCGCTATGCCCGTTATTGCGCTCCGCGAAAATCTTGCGCGCAAACACTTCCTGCGTGAGCACGCCGTTGCGCAGTCCGCTCACGACGACGAAGATGAGCACCACGTCCTGCAAAGTGCTCGGCACCGACCTTCTGAGGATCGTCTTGAGCGTGTCCTGATCCTCCTTCAGACGCAGCTCGTTGAGCAATACCTTCATCAACGCGCCATGCCCGGGGTAGCGCACCGACTTGTAGTCGAGATCGCGCACACGCCCGCTGAGCGTGTCGCACAACGTCCCCAGCCCGCCCGACGTGTTGAACGCCTCGTACTCCACGCCGTCGAGTGAGAAATGCTCCAGATCTTCCAGCGGCTGCACGCTCAGCCTGACGCCATCGCGAATGGCTTCGCACGGCTGACAATACTCGTTGATGAGTCCGTCGACACTCCACGTCAGGTTGTACTTCAGCGAGTTGGTCGGGAATGCCGGCAGCGCGCCGACGCGCATCTTTACCGAATCGACCTGATCAAAGGCAGCCGCCAGATGATGCGCCGCGATCGCGATGAAGCCCGGCGCCAGACCGCATTGCGGCATCAGCGCGGTGGACGCGCCTTCGGCGAGTTGCTGGATGGCATGGGTCGCAGCCACATCCTCGGTCAGATCGAAGTAGTGGCATCCGGCTGCCACGGCGGCCGTCGCAGCGCTCGTCGCCATCGTGTAGGGCAACGCATTGATGACGGCGTCGTGGCCCGACACGGCCCGCTGTAGCGAGCCGGTGTCGGTGCCGGTCAGCTCGACAAACGTGTCGGCGTATTCGGCGACCACCGCAGACGCCATCGGGTTTCGGTCGAACACCGTGACCCGATAGTCGCCGCTGTCATGCAACAGGCGCGCAATGGTCTGGCCGATATGTCCCGCACCGAGCAAGGCGATCTTCTTCATGTTTTCCCCCAATCAAGACGTCGAACAAGAGGGCTTGCGGCACGCCGCGGTCATCCCGCCAGCGTTGATGCAAGCGCCGTGACAACAATTCTAGGGAGAGCAGTTGATGAAATGTAGCGTCAATTCGTCGAAAAAACGCGTGTTTTCGTCGAAATGACGAATCCATCGACAAATTGCACTTTTGAGGGATTGCCGGGCCTTTGCCAGCGAATGCGGGAGGGATCGACAGCGGGCCGTTGTGACTTTGCCGACAAGGTCGACATGCATGCGGCTCATCGCTGCCTTGAGGACGAGACGCACACTCGGCACTTGTGCGCATTCGTCGTTATAGCGCCGACATATGTCATCGAAATGAAACGCGCGACATTACCGCAAAAGATCTTCGCGGCGTTGCAGCGTACCGACATCTCTTCACAAAATTCGTCAATACACCTATGTAATTACAGCGGCATTCGATATAGTTCGGCCCGAACCCACGGGGCGCCCCTCCAAAGGCGGCGGGTTCGTATCAACTCATAAGTTATTGAAGAGGAATAGACCGATGAAAAAGTCGCAATTGGCTGTCGCACTGGGTGGCGCGATCGCAGTAGTGGCCGCAAGTGCCGCGCACGCGCAAAGCAACGTTACGCTGTACGGCATTCTCGATGGCGGCCTCGCCTACGTGAGCAACGTTGGCGGCAGCAAGAACTTCACCACGGCAGACGGCCTGCAATCGGGCAACCGTTGGGGCCTGAAGGGCTCGGAAGATTTGGGCGGCGGTCTGTCGGCCATCTTCACCCTGGAGAACGGCTTCAACCTCTCGAACGGCACGCTCGGCCAGGGCAGCCGCGAATTCGGCCGTCAGGCGTTCGTCGGTCTGTCGAGCACCACGCTCGGTAGCGTGACCATCGGTCGTCAATATGACTCCGTGGTCGACTTCGTGAGCGGCTTGACCTCGGCCAAGCAGTTCGCCACGAAGCTCGGCGCGCACGTGGGCGACGTGGACAACCTGTACAACTCGTTCCGCATCAACAACTCGGTCAAGTACACGAGCGCCAACTACGGCGGCTTCTCGTTCGGCGGCCTGTATGGCTTCTCGAATCAGGCCAACAACGGCACGGGCGGCACGGGCTTCGCCAACAACCGCGCGTTCAGCGTGGGCGCTGGCTACGCCAATGGCCCGATCAAGTTCGGTATCGGCTACCTCGACGTGAGCTCGCCGAACGGCGCTAACACCGGCGGTTCGGTGGCTGGCGACTACAGCGGTGACTTCTACTCGACGAAGATCGGCGCGACGACCTACGGCGTCGACAAGCAGCGCGTGTTCGCCACGGGCGGTAGCTACAAGTTCGGCCCGGCAGCGGTCGGCCTCGTGTACAGCAACACGCAGCTCAAGTACGTGAGCGGCACGGGTGCACGCGTGTCGAACTATGAAGTCAACGGCACGTACAACCTGTCGCCGACGCTGCTGCTCGGCCTGTCGTACACGTACACCGATGCCAGCACGCGCAGCGCCACGCTCGCCAACCTGTCGCCGAAGTACCATCAGGTCAACGCGGCCGTGGACTACATGCTCTCGCGTCGTACGGATGCGTACCTGGTCGGCATCTATCAGAAGGCTGCGGGCGACGCCACGGCCGCCTCGATCAGCGGTGCCGGCGGTGCTTCGAGCACGAAGACCCAGACCGCCGTCATCACGGGCCTGCGTCACAAGTTCTAAGCCAACGTCTTCGCGAGACGTGTAGTACCTGATTTGAGTGCTCCATTTTGAAAGGGAGTCCCGGTGGGACTCCCTTTTTTCTTCTTGGTGTGCTAACGATCATCGCCAGGGAAAATCCCCAAAGAGACACACTCCGGGGAACATATGTCGATGTCGCCCCCACTAAGGTGCACCGCCCGGCACGACATTGGCTGCTGGCTTCACGAAGGAATCCCGGTGCAACTCTCCGAATATTTCCCCGTCCTGCTGTTTCTGGTTGTTGCGCTGCTCATCGGCGGCGGTCTGCTCTTCGTCGCAAAACCGATTCGTCCGCATAGCCCGGACGACGCGAAGAATTCGGCGTACGAATGCGGATTCAACGCGTTCGGCGACGCCCGCAAGCAGTTCGACGTGCGCTACTACCGTGTGGCCATCTTCTTCATCGTGTTCGATATCGAGTTGGCGTTCACGATTCCGTGGGCCGTCGCGCTACGAGAGGTCAGTTGGCCAGGGTTTCTCGCCATGATGTTCTTCCTGTTCATTCTCGCGCTCGGCTTCGCCTACGAATGGGGGAAAAAGGCGCTGGATTGGGAGTAGGGGTAAGCGCAGGCATCAAAACTGAACGCGACCGTTATGAATCGGCAGAACGTTCGGATTATCTTCACCAACCTCCGCGTCGATCAACCCGGTCAGACGCGTATTCATCTCCATGAGCAGATCGCCGTTGGTCTTTGTGTCCATCGCCAGATTGTGCTGCTCGTAAGGATCGGCTTCGAGGTCGTACAGCTCGACATCGTTGTTTTCAAACAGGGCTTCGAGTGTGCGCGGGCGATTGTAGGCCGTCGCTGAAAAATACCGTGAAAAGCGAAAGCGGCCGTCGAACGCGCTTCGGATCATGCCCCGGTGCCGAAAGTCGGGCTGCCGGGTGCGCACGCGCCGTCGGATTTCGTCGGCAGACACGCCCTTCTCGCGCATGACCTTCAACTCCCACTCGAGCCACTCGCTGTCGTAGAACAACAGCATCGCGTAGTTGAATAACGATGCACCACGCAGCGCGTTGACGTCGGCCCCTTGCGGGTTGTGCAGCAATGGCGTCAGGTTATGGCCGTGCGCCCCGTCGCCGGCGATGCGGGCGACATCGGCCGCGTCGCGTCCGGTCAGCCCAAGCAGCGTTGGCGCAATATCGACATGCGAGGTCACGGCGCGGCAGGTTTTCCCTCCCGGATACGCAGGGTGCCGAATCACCAACGGCACATTGTTTTGCTCGCGATAGGCCGTCGGCCCCTTGCCTACGAGCTTGTGCGCGCCGACATGGTCGCCATGATCGGACGTCATCACGACAATCGTATTCTGGTCGAGTCCAAGCGCGTGCAAGGTGTCGAGCAGCGTCACCACATGGGCATCGCAATCGCGAATGCAGTTGAAATAGTAGTTCTGGTAGGTCGTCAGGCGCGCGTCATCGATGGGATAACTGCCCACCAACAAGCCCTCTGCGCTGTTGTACTGACGATGTGCCGGCGGACGCCCCGGCGCGTCGTAAGGCTGCTTGCGCGAAACCGCGAGGGGCACATTCCACTTCGTCTCGTAGAGGGCGTTGTGAGGCGCTCGGGCGTTGCCCACTGCCGGATGATCGGCGTTTTGCCGATTGACGCCGACGGGGTCGGTGTTCAGAAACATCGCATCATGCGGATTCACGAGATTGACCGCCAGGAACCATGGCTTGTTCTTCGCAGCGAGTTCCGGCGCGCGTGTGCGCAACCACGACACAGCGCAAGACGTCGTCAAACCGTCGTAGCCATAACCGCCCAACACACCGCCGACCAGGTCACCGACACCGAAGTAATCGTCGAAGCCGTAGGACTTGATGATCTCGTTGTATCGCTCGACCGGCGCGTCGTAAGGGGAATTGGTCAGGTGCAGCTTGCTCAGGTGCCACTTGCCAAGGTACGCGGCGTAGTAGCCCGCATCGTGCATCATGTGCCCGACGGTCCGGACATCCGTCGACATGTCGCGCTGCCATGGTGCGCCGGCGTTGTCGAGCACCCCCGTATGCTGGATGTGCTGACCCGTGTAAATGGTAGAGCGCGAAGGCGAACACACACACGAAGCGATCTGGTGATTGACAAAGGTGGTTCCCTCACGACGCATACGCGCTCGCCCCGGCACCGGAATCGGCCACTCATCGAACTGACGCTCCTGATCGGTCAGGATAAACAGAATGTTGTACCCCTTGGGGGGTGCCGGGGGAGCTTCGAGTGGCATGGCGAAGCCATTCGATTTCTCTTGCGCAGCGCCAGTGCCGCCAGCCGCCTGAACCTCCGACGCGAGGCCAATCCCACCACTTGCCGCCACGGCGACACCCACCGACTTGAGAAAGGTGCGGCGACTGGCGCCTACCTTTGCCGGCCCCTGTGCCGAAGTTCCGACCCGATTTTCTTCATCACGCATATCTGTCACTCCACGTTACCTGGCGGGGCAATCCCGCTGCAAAACCTGCCCCACAACGTTACGTATTCCGTAGCAATGTCAACTTTGGGATACGCACAAGTGACGCAGTGAATAACCGCTATTATTCGACTTCATTCATCGATTTTTGATGAAAGGTTAATGTGAATTGTTAATCCAATTCACATGAGTAAAGGAAAGTGAAATGACAGAATCTCCACCGGAAGCATCGGCCCGCGCATTGCAACAATTGCCCCATGCGCTGCGTAAATTACGGATTCGGGATCTGGAGCTGTTGTGTTTGCTCGCTCGCACGCGCAGTTTTGCGCGCACGGCGGAATCAGGCGCGATGACACAGCCGGCGCTCTCGAAGTGGCTGCGTGAGATCGAGCACTCGCTCGATGTGTCGTTGTTCGCACGCACAACGCGCCGCGTCGCGCCAACGGTCTTCGGCGAGGCACTCGTCGAGTGCGCCGAGCGCGTGTTGACCGATCTGTCCGGCGTCACCCCGACGATGCAGGCGCTGCGCAGCGGGCTCGGGCAACCCGTCAATGTCGGCGTCCTTCACGGCGTGGCCAGCGTACTCATGCCGAATGTACTCGCGCGCATGGAGCGCGACGGTCCACCCCCGCGCGTGAATCTTTGGGACGACACATTCGATCGCTTGCTGCCGCGCTTGCACTGGCGCGAAATCGACATGCTCGTGTGCCGACTCGATGCGAACGCACTGAATTCCGGATTCGACGCGATACCGCTCTATGAAGATGACGTCTACGTGCTCGGCGGCCCGAAGCACCCGTTGGCCCGTGAAGCCAAGCCGAGTTGGGCAGACGCCGCTTGCTACCCGTGGATCGTGGCGCCCCGAAACACTCCGATGCGCAACACCATCGAGACAACCTTCGCGCATCACGGCATCGCAATGCCAACGGTCATCATGGAATCGTCATCGTTGATGACCAATGCGGCCACTGCGCGAATGTTGCCGTGTCTGTTTCTCAGCTCGAAGCTCGTGGTGCAAAAATCCCCTTATTCGAATGCATTGCATCACTTCGGGTTGCGCTGCCATCAATTCGAGGGGACCGTTGGTGTGCTGCACAACCCCAACCCCAGTACCGCAGCCCTCTGCCTGATCGAGATCATGCAAAGCGTGGCGCATTCGATTGCGTCGCCATCGTCGTGCGCGTAATCACGTTTTCGACGAAACACACCGTCGACGGCGACGCCGTTTGCCGTGCACCGACCGTTGTATGGCGCTAGCGCACCAATTCCTGTCGTCTGAATAGCCAGACGCTCAATAAGGTGAACGACACGCCGTAAGCGAATAGCAGCGCCCATGCAGACCACGCTGCGCCGCCGGAATAGCCCAGCGCGTGCAGTGTCAAACAGGAGAACTGATAGGACGGAAGCAGAGGCGCGATGCTTTGCAGCCATTTGGGCAACATATCCAGCGGCACCCACAGACCGCCGCAAAGCGATAGTGGCAGATAGACAAGATTGATCATGCCGACCGCCGATCCGGGCGAAAGAATCAATCCCAGAAACACGCCAATCGCCGAGAACGCGAAAACACCGCCGGCAATGGCCATCGCCAGCCGAAGTATCTCGATACCCGAAACGCTCATTCCGGCAGTTATCACGCCCAACGCCATCAGGGCAAACGTGATCAACTCACCGAACGCAAGGGCTGCGAAAACCTTGGCCGTCAGGTACGAAGACGTTGGCATTGGCGAAGCCCGTTTCAATGCCAGCCAGCCGTGACTGCGCTCCGTCACCAGCCCAACGCCAATCGCGAACAGCGCGGCACCCATCGCGCCGAATGCCGAGTAGCTGGCGAGCAGATAACGGGAAACGGGTTGCCCCTGCACGATCTGATTCGGGTGCGCGATACCAAACACGAGAAAGAAGACGATCGGCAAACCGATCACGGAAAATACGTAAGCGCGCTCTCTCACCAATTTGATGAGTTCGTACTGGGCTTCTTTCGCGAAAACTCGAACCACGCGAAAGAGCGCGCCATGGCGAAGGGAGATGTCGCGGGGCCTGTCGATTCGAGTCATATGGCATCTCCGCACGACGCAACGGCTGAGCGTTCGTCATGTTCAGTGAGTAAGACAAATGCGTCCTCGAGGGCGGCGGCTGTCAGTTCGAGGTCGGTCAAATCGGGGTCAAGTGCCATCAGTTCACGCACCGTCGCCTCCGGCGCCGAAGTCGCAATCAATGTGCGATGACCGTCTGCGAACACTGAGACCACGGCTTCCACACGTCGTAGTCGCTCGGCCGACAGTGTCGTGTGGCAGGAAATCGTGCGCTTGCCGCTGATCGCCTTGATGTTTTCCGGGGTTCCTTCTGCGATCTTCTTGCCGCGTTTCAACACGACAATGCGATCGGCGAGTGCGTCCGCCTCTTCCAGATAGTGGGTCGTCAAAAGGATGGTTTTGCCCTCGGCGGCGAAACGCCGGATCTGCTGCCACATCGAGCGACGTGTTTCAACGTCCATGCTGACGGTCGGCTCGTCCAGAAAGAGAAGATCGGGATTGCCGCAGATAGCCAACGCGAACAGCAATCGTTGTTGCTCGCCGCCGGAGAGTTTGCCGAATCGTCGCTTCTCCAAACCTGTCAATCCGGCAATCTCCAGGATCTCCGACATGGGCAGCGGGCGAGGATAGTAGCTGCGGAAAAGGTCGATGTGCTCGTCGATCCGAAGGTTCTCGGGAACGCTCGCCTCGCCCACTTGCAGCAGGGCCCCCGTTCGTTCGCGCGCCGTTCGCGACCCCGCCCGATGTCCGAACAGACTGACCTCTCCGGCGCTGACCCCGCTCAAGCCGAGCAGAATCCGGATGGAAGTCGTTTTGCCGGCACCGTTTGGCCCGAGCAACGCGACGATCTCGCCGGCGTATAGGTCAAAGGACAGATCATCCAGCGCCAGCCGCCCATCCATGGCTCGACTGACCGACTTGAACGACGCAATCAACGCCTTGTGTTCCACACATGTCACCGGATTTTGTTGCATAGTGCGAATGTCTCTCGGGTAGATAGCTGACATAAGTCTGAAAAGCCTGAGTCTTGGGAGTTGCCGGTCAGCCGACCATGACAACGTGCCTGTCTTCCAAGGAACGAACGTCGTTTGCGCAGGCTTGTATCGAACGACCGAGGCGTTGCGAGAGCTGTGCGAGGGAAAGAGGCTGGGCCAGGCATTCGACGATGGCGCGCTCGTGGCCATCGAGCTCGATCGGCGACAAGTAACGTTTGAAGTGGATTCCCAAGCGTTCGCCGCTGCGCACGACAGCAGCGATGCCCGCGCCCGGACGCACAACGAAATTGGCGAGCATATCGTCGTCCTGCGCCGTTACGGTGTATTGCCTCCCCGCGTGGGTCAGCACACGAATGTCGTAGCGACAACACGACCACGATGCTTCGCGCAGACTCAACGGCAACTCCATGCCTTGACGCGATTCCGACAGAATGCTGCGCACGCCGGAGAGATCGATAGCGGGGAACATCGCGACCAGTATTCCCATGACCGTGTGTTTCAACGCGTCGTATTGCGGCCCCACGAACGGTGACGCCACGATCTCCTGCGACGATAGTGCGATGGTCAAGCCTTCGCCCAGAACACACATATCGGCCTGCCCCGGCCCGGTCAATCGCGCGAATGCGACCGCCTGCTCTGCCGGGGCGAAAGTCACACCGCGTTCTGACGCCGCGTTGCGAAGCGCCTTATCCAGCGTGGCGGAAATCGCTTCGACGTCGGCTTCGCTGTCGTTCAGCGGCTTGCCACGAACCGCCTGAGCGACGCGCGGCGCGAGCGCCTCTGGCAACGGATTCGACAACCAGTGTGTCGCGGCACGCAGCCAGTGATGAAATGCCGCTTCCGTATTGCCGGCCAGGGTTTCCAACTGTGCATGGCACAGGTTCATGTACAGCAGATCGCTGTCGGTTCGCACGCCGGACGTCACCGAGAAAGCAACGTGGTAGTACCAGGCGCTCCGATCGAGATCGCCGATCCTCTTGTAAATGCGCGCCAGATTGAGCGCGTTGATATAGCGCAGATGCCAGTCCCGTCGCACCGGGTCTTGCAAGCGCGACTCGATCTCTTTTTCGAGGAGGAGTGCGCCATCGATATCGTTTGACTTCAGCTTCGCGAGTGCCGAGATGTTGAGCAAATACAACGCGAGACGCGGCGAACCCTCCGAGTCGAAGTGCTCTCGTGCCAGGTCGAAATAGCGGCTGGCCTCAGGTGCGTGCCCGGTCATCACGAGACCCCAGGCTTTGCTTTGATAGAGAGACGCTTTGACGTCGTCTGGCATCGCTTCACCGGGCAACATGCCCGCTGCTGCTCGCTCGAATCTCATCAGCGCGATCGAAATACGTTGTTTCTGCGCTTCGACGGCGGCCCGTTGCAATGCGCCGAGCGCTCGCGTGTCGATGCCATCGAGCAATGCCATTGCCGCGTCGTAGCCACCCTCGGCAAAGCATCGCCCCGCCGATGCTTGCATGAACGGCACATCCTGCTTTGAGTCACTCAGCGCAAGATAGGCGCGAAGATGATCCGGCAACGTCAGTGCTGAGAGCCGCCGCCGTTGTAAGTCGTCGATGCATCCCCTTCGCGCATTCGGCGAGATCAACACTCGGCCGTCGCGCAGGCGCAGACACGGCAGCGCCGGATTGACGGCGGCAAGCCATGCCGTCAGTAAAAGACCGGCAAGCGGGCTTCCCTCTTCCGGCAACGCTTGCGCGAGCGGGGCATTAAACGGCACCCACTCGATGCCCGCGACCGCAGACAGTGCGCAGTCGCCGCGCGAGATGCACCACAACTGAAAGCCGTAGCGTCGGGCAGCGTCGCTGAGCAGTTTCAGCAAATGAAGGTTTTCGGTGCCCCATATGTGATCGCCCTGTGGCGCGACCACAAATACGTGGCTGATCGCATCGGTGCGAATTCGCTCGGTAATACGGCACGCAAGCGTATAGGCAGCGGTGAAATTGCCGTCCCCCCGGCTTTCCGCATCAATCAGTTGGCTAACGGTATCGGCATAGGCGTCGCTGTGCCGATAGGCATCGTGCAGGCTCGGTTGTATGGGTTCCGGCTCGGGGAGATCCAACTGTTCACAGAGATCGCGCGCCAGCCAATGCCCCCGCCACGGACCACAACTCAAATCGGCAAACAGGCATTGGTGACCAAGCCGTTCCACGCCCGCATCACGTGCCAATCGCGAAAAATCGTGGAAACAGTAGGCCGTGATGCGTCTCGCGCCCGGGCCTCTGAGAATCTGGACAGGGTCGTTCGAGTTCGGCTCAATCGCGCGCGTCATCCACGTCTCCCGCGCACAGGCCGTTAAGGTATAGCACCGAATGGTTGAGCCCATCGAGGCCCAACATGCGGTCCACCAGCCGATCGTGGAACCCACCGAGGTTAATCACCCCGAGACCGAGCGCGGTGGCGCTCAGGTTGATGTTCTGAGCGACATGCCCCGCTTCGAGCAACGTGAAGCGGTAGCCCTTATCCCGATACTTGAAAATGGATCGCTGAAACAGCGCGGTGATGAAAATCGTGACCGATAGCGTCTTTGCCAAATCGCGCTGAAACTCGACCAACGCTTGCGACAGTTGCTCATCGCAATTGCCCGGCACGATTTGATGGAGTGTGTTGTCTTCCGGCGAATAGTGGAAGATGCCGGGAGGCAATCCCTCGACAGCACCCGCATGATAGAAATACAGCTCCAACGGATAGAGCGCGCCGCCCGACGGCACACTACGAAACCCTCGATGGATATGCGGGTTATCTCGGTTGTCCCGCGTCACGCCATACGTCAGATGCAAGAGGGTTCTTAACGTCTCTAGAGACATCGACACGGGACGAATTGCGCTGGGGGTCACGCGTCCCAGCACCGTTTCGCAGAAGCCACGCTCAATCGGCACGAGCGAATCGGGGAGCGCAATACTGGGCAGATTCCGGTAAGGCAGGCTTTCATAGAGACGGTTCATCTCCTGCACTACGCGCTCGGTCGGCAATCCGAGGTCGTAGTGACCGGTCTTCGAGCTTTCATGGAATTGCTCCCACGCGGTGCCTTCGGATTCTCCCTCCAGCGTCGTTTCAAGCCATTTCGTATTCAACATCTGAACTTCTCGCAAAAAATCTCCGCCCGGTTCGCTCAGGGGAAGGGGTGCGGATAGTGAAAGTCGCCCTCTGCCTGCGTAATGCCGGCGTACCCGAGACGCTGCGGTATTGTCCAAAGCCTTTTCCCGCCCAGCGCGCGGTGGTGATAGCCCATGAACAGCGGGTGATAGCCGGGCACCAGCGCGCGCACGACCGTCAATCCGAGACTGCGAACGTCTGGCGTCGTGATGTCGCAAACCAGCGCGCGATAGCCCGAGCTTTGAATGCGTGAGACCAATTGCGTCAGTTGCTCCGCAGCCGTTTCACCAGACAGGCTGGTCATTTCAGAAAAGTCGATGGTTCGCTCGCACGCAAACAGGAACTCTGCGTGTCGCACATTCGCGGGGTTGGTCCAGAAATTGACGTGATCGACCTGTCCGAGGATATTGTCGAACTCGGTATCGCAGGCCAGCGGTTCGATTTCGCTTTTGATCTGAAATGCATATCGCTCTGTGTGCGCCAACTCTTCGAGCGCTTTTCTGACCGCTTCCTCTGCGCTCGGCGCGGCTGACGCGGCAACGACAATCGGCAGGAAATCGCGCGAGTGACGCCCGACGGCCAGCACGGCGGGCACGCCGGTTTCGTTACGGATATCCATCAGATGGATGTGATATCCAACGTCTTCGAATCGAGCCACCAAATCACGATTGACGGCGGACAACGTCGTGTTGCGAATACGGGTCCGCGACAGCCGTGCTTGCCACGTGATCGAGAAACCATCGCGCTCGATGACCTCGCAAAGCCCCCCCAACGCGGCTTCCTCATAGCTGCAATGGCATGACAATCCGGTCGAGATAGGCTGCGTGATCGCGGATTCGTCGCCGCCCTCCTGGAAGAAGTACGGCACGTAGACCATGGCGGCCGGCACATGAGTCAAGTCGCCCGTCGTCAAATCGAGCGCGCTCGCCCAGCGCACCGCAGAGGCGGTCGTGAATGGATCGAACATGAAGCCGTCGAAGGCGTATTGTTCGTCCGAGTAGAGGGCAAACTCCGACGGATGGACGCATTCGAAGCGCGCCTTTTCGTAAGCCACCAGCGGCAACTCACGCTTGTCGTAGATGGCGGCGCAATAGCGTTCGATCGCCTCGCCAATCGCCTTGGCAAGCGCCATGCTTCGCGTTGTTGCCGCGCCGCCGCCTATCGCGAAATTCTGATGCTCACCGAAGGCTTCCGTGTTCGCCGCCGTGCAATTGAAGCGAAGGAATTTCGGCGAGTCCGCTTCCGCCGGATGCTCGCGAACTTGATTGATCAGCCCCACGTGTTCGTCGAGCAGATACGGGAAGATGTCCGTCAGACGAGAGAGCGGCGCATGAGTCTCAATTTTCATGGTAGCTCTCGAGTTGGCGAACCTGATTCCACGCTTCGGTCGACGTCAGTTGTTTGTGGATATTCGTCTGCGGATGGGCGCGCAAGGCGCTGCATACCGGACAACGCGGCGCCTTCAGCAATTTGCGCCGGCTCATCACGCCGCTGAGCAGGTTGATCTCACAGAGCGTGCCGATTTCCCATTGAATATCCGACTTGAACTTGACCAGATCGAACTGCGCGACGCTCGCCAGGACTTGCAGCATCGAGCGGTGATATGCCGCCACACGCTGTCCGTCGAACGCATGCTTCTCCATCAGACGCTTTTCCTCGAACCCGCTGGCGTTCGAGTTCTGCCGCGTCTGAAGACACGCAAAACACGCCGATTCCGTGGGAATGACCAGCGGCCCGCAATAGCCCACCAGGTTCTCCAGCAACACCGGATAGAACGCGACGCCACGCGTGAGCGCGTATTCGTTCCAGCGCTCAAGCAGGAATGCGCCACCGAACTCGGACGCCGCCACAACGAAGCCACAACTATCGCCAGCGGCGTCGATAAAGCGATCTTCAGCGACGATATGGCGATGCTGCTTTCGCCAGAACTCGGATGTCAATTGGAAGTCGTCGTCATAAAGCGTGACGTTCCTCAGCATCGGATCATCGACGATCACATAGTTCTCAAGCCCCTCGTCGAGCATGGCCTGCAAGAGATGCTGGTTGAGCTGGTTGATACCGACGAATGCCCAGCATGTTTCGTTGAGGGTCTTCGCAACGCGCGCTTGAGACAGGTTGAAATGCCAGTAGAAAACGTCCGTGGGCCGCTCCGCTTTCTGCCCCCGCTCGTGCCCCTGCTCCTGCCCCTGTTGCGCGATGTCCGAGGCGTCCACCGCCACGACGAAGCGCTTCGCGCGAAGCAAGTCCAATAGCGAAATCACGAAGGGCCGTACCGGCTCGGCAAACAGAGCGGTGAGTTCGGTGGGTGTGCACGGTGCACTGCCCATCGCCTTTTGAAGCACCCGCATCACCAGCAGCGCGTTGGTGTCAGGGATCAGCACTTGCTCGACACCTCTGCGCAAGACAACGCCATCCATCTCACAGACAATCTGTATCGGTAGCAATCTAAGTTTTTCGTTTGAGTTCAACTCGGCCTCGACAAAATCACAGGGGCGAATGGAATGCGCCGCGCAAGCACGGCTGCAAGACGAGGCCCGGGCAGGCCACAGCGCAGCGTCAGGCGTTCTCTCTATCGACGAACGACACGCCCAGCCACAGCCCCCCGGACAGACGCATCTCCGCGTCAGGCAGCGGCCTTCACGACAGCGACCGCCGTGCAGCAGCAAGCCGGCGTACAACAACAGCAAGCGCTGCCCATCATCAAGGGCTCGGACGACCCCAGGCGGCTATGCCGACGAAGTGCGTCCTGCATCGGTTGAATGTCGCGCGCCCCTGGCGGCTGGGCTTGCGACATATCGTCGTGCCAGGAGAACGCGATTGACTCGCCGTCCAGCAACGTAAGCGCGGTGGGCATCAGAAGTGCCGCCGAGAGGCTGGCGCGAGGGAGGGAAGTGGTGATTTGAGACATCTTCATAGACTCCTTGGTTAGGGGGGACAACGTCGAGGGCTCTATTGATGGATGCGGCGTCAGCTCAGCTTCTCTGACAGATAAGAAGGTGTGCAAAGCAAAAAAGGTGAAACCATTATTTGGCGGTTTCCTGGCACGATTAGTGAAAACTCACGATGAATAGATGCTTCACGCGTTATGAATGGCAGCAGCAGGTCGAGCCGGGCCGTTCGACGCCGTACCGGGTCGAAAGAGCGCAATGGCCGAGCCAGATTTGACGCAAGGGAGGGTTAAGCGACGCGGAGAATGCCGCGTGCAAATAGGTGCGTTCAACGCGTTGGGCGACGCGTGCGAGTAGCGTGTCCTGCGGGAAGTGTTTCAAATCTCGGGGCGGCTTCTGCGTCAAGAGACGTTGCCGCCACAACCACGCTCAGTCTTCGAGCAAGCGATGCCGGTCGATATCGAAACGATGGCACTCCCGCTTGATCCACTCGGAAAAAATAGCGGTGCGGCGATCATGCGGGTCACGAGACAACAACACGTATCTCGCAGGCGCCTTCACCGGCTTGCCCATGATCGCGACGAGACGCCCGCTGCGAATGTCGTCGTAGACGAGTGCCGTGCGTCCCATGGCGACCCCTTGATGGCTTAGCGCTGCCGCCAGCGCAAGGCTCGACAGGTTGAATTGCGGACCGTCGATAGGGACTGGCCCATCTGGTCGATTCACCTGCATCCACGCGCGCCACTCGACGAACTCTGCCGCGCCGACCCACGGCGACGCGTCGTGCAGAAACACCACGCCCTCCAGCGAAGCGCCGTTCGCAAGCCCGGGATGCGCCGCCAGATACTCCGGCGTCGCAACCGCGACCAGATACTCGTCGAGCAGCACATCGGCCTGGACTTCCGAGTAGGTCGTCGGGTCATAACGCACCGCGACGTCAATATCCTCCACGCGCATGGACTGCCGGTCCACGCTTTGGAACTCGGCCCTCAATCGCACGGAGACGTCGGGCTCCTGCCGATGGAAGTCCGTCAGGCGCGGCATCAGCCATTGCAGCGCGAAAGACGGCAGGCAACTCACCTGCAACGGGGCATTCGAAAGCCCGAGTCGCTGCAACGTCGCCTGAATGTCGCCCAATGCGCGCGCGGTGACTTCAAACAGCACCTCTCCCTTGTCGGTGAGCTTCAGACTTCGCGCCTGCCGAACGAACAGCCGATACCCAAGCCGCTCCTCCAGATGCCGAATCTGTTGGCTGACCGCACTCTGCGTGAGGTTCAGCGAGCGCGACGCCTGCGTGAAACTCAGCATTCGCGCCGCCGCTTCGAAGCACCGCAACGCCCCCAGCATTGATGCATCCAGTTGCATAGGTATTAGTCCAGCTAATGCATTCATTAGAATCCAGCGCTATTTTTACCCGGAATCAGGCGCTAGCATCGTGCCAAGTATCAGCAAATCTTGAGCAAAATGCCATCCATGTCTGCCTCCACCTCGTTTCAAGCCCTATTAGCCGAGCTTCAGGCAAAGACTCCCGTTCTCTGGTTGAATGACCGGCTCGGACAGCCGCTGCCGTCCGACGCGCCGTCGACAGACCTGATTGCCGATGCGCAAACGCGGATGACCCGTTGCGCGCCCTTGCTCGCCGAGTTGTTCCCCGAACTGAATGCCACCGGCGGCAACATCGAATCGGCATTGATGCCCGCCGACGCGCTGAAAGTCGCGCTGTCGGGCAAGGGTGCCAGCGACACCAGCGCCTGGTTCATCAAGCGCGACGATTCGCTACCGGTTGCCGGTTCGATCAAAGCACGCGGCGGCTTCCACGAAGTGTTGGCGCTCGCCGAACAGATTGCGCTGACACGCGGATTGATATCACCTGACGACGATCGCCGTCGGCTCAATACGCCGGCAGCGCGGGAAGTCTTCGCGCAATACACCGTCGCCGTCGGCAGCACGGGAAATCTTGGCCTGAGCATTGGGGTCATGGCCGCCGCGCTGGGCTTCGACGCCGTGGTGCACATGTCATGCGATGCGAAAGCGTGGAAGAAGGACCGGCTGCGCAAGCGAGGGGTTCGCGTTGTCGAGCATGCCGGCGACTACGCCGAGGCCGTCGCCGCAGGCCGCGCTCAGGCCCGGGCACTGCCTCACAGTCACTTCGTCGACGACGAGCGCTCGGCCCTGCTCTTCTTTGGCTACGCGGCAAGCGCACGCCACCTCGCCGCCCAATTGAAGGACGCAGGCCGTCAGGTCGATGCGCAGCACCCGCTGTTCGTCTACCTTCCGTGCGGCGTGGGCGGTGCCCCGGGCGGCATCACCTACGGGCTGAAAGCGCTGTTCGGTGCGCACGTTCACTGTGTCTTCGCCGAGCCGGTCGCATCGCCCTGCATGCTCGTGCAACTGGCCTCGCGCAGCGACAGTCCCGTGTCGGTCTATGACATCGGTCTCGACAACAAGACCGAGGCTGACGGCCTGGCCGTTGGCGAAGCCTCTCATCTGGTGGCGCCGCTCATGGCATCGCAGCTCTCTGGCGTGTTCACCGTCTCCGACGAGACGCTGTTCCTGAACCTTCGCGCGCTGAAGTCCAGTCTGGGTGTGCGGGTCGAGCCGTCTGCCGCCGCCGGTATCGGCGGCCCGCAATGGATCACCGATTCACCGCAAGGGCGGGCCTACGTTCAACAGCACGCCCTCGACATGAATCAGGCCACGCACGTGATCTGGTCCACCGGCGGCTCGCTGGTACCGCCCGAAGCACTCAAGGCATTTCACGACCATGCAGATGAACTGGCGCGGCGCGGGGAATCCGCCTTGCAGACCAGTGGATTCCACGAACTCACATACCCGCCGCGGGAGTTAGGCTCATGAAACAACAGGCAACGATTTCACCGGACATCGGCGCAGGCATCGAGCGCACGACATTTGAAGACGCGACGTATCGGAAGGTCGCCATCCGGTTCATCCCCTTCCTGATGCTGTGCTACGTGGTCGCGTATCTCGACCGCGTCAACATCGGCATCGCCAAGCTCAACATGCTCGCCGATCTGCAATTCAGCGAAGCGGCGTACGGGTTGGGCGCGGGCCTGTTCTTCATCGGCTACATGCTGTTCGAAGTCCCGAGCAATCTCATCATGCATCGCGTCGGCGCACGGCTGTGGATCGCGCGCATCATGATCTCGTGGGGCCTGCTCTCCGGCATCATGGCGTTCGTCAGCACGCCGTGGCAGTTCTACGTGGTGCGCTTTTTGCTCGGTGTGGCGGAAGCCGGGTTCTACCCGGGCGTCATTCTCTTTCTGACGTACTGGTTTCCGAATCGCCGCCGCGCGAAGATGACGGCGATATTTCAGGCGGGCATCCCGGTCGCCGGGTTACTTGGCGGCCCGCTCTCCGGCTGGATTCTCGATAACTTCCATCAAGTCGGCGGCCATGCCGGGTGGCAGTGGGTGTTCGTGCTCGAAGCCCTGCCGACGATTCCGCTGGCGATCGGCGTGCTGCTGATCCTGACGGACCGCGTCAAAGACGCCAAATGGCTCACGCAAGCCCAGCGCGAGTTGATCGCACACGATATTGCGCAGGACGACCAGGGGCGCCCTCACTTGCCGATGTCGCACATCGTGCGCGACGCGCGCATCTGGAAGATCATTCTGATGACGTTTCCGGCGATGATGGCGCTTTACACGCTGGGCTTCTACCTGCCCACGCTCATCAAGGACGCCGGCGCCGTCGGTGGCCTTCAGGTCGGGTTGCTCAGCGCCATTCCCTACGTTGTCGCAGCGGTTGCGATGGTCGCCGTTGGCAGAAGCTCCGACCGTCGGCGCGAGCGTCGCTGGCATCTGGCAGGCATCATGTTGCTCGGTGCGGCAGGTCTGGTCGCCAGTGTGTTCGCCGCACAGCATCTGACGCTCGCGATTATTTCGCTCTCGGTCGCTGCCGCTGGCATCATCAGCTTCTCGCCCATCATGTGGACATTGCCGACGGCATTCCTGGGGGGTGCCACCGCGGCGGCGTCGATTGGTGCGATCAACAGTCTCGCCAATCTGGGCGGATTCGTCAGCCCGTACCTGATCGGCTGGATTCGGGACACCTATCACAGCACCGCCCCCGCGATTTTCATCATTGCCGGCTCGCTCGTCATCAGTGCCCTCATCGCGCTGAGCTTCGACCCGAAAACGGTGAACCGCTAAGTCTGGTCCGATTGACTCAGGAGCCTATGACCTTGACCATGGAACGAGCCTCTGTCCGGTTTGCCGTCGCCGGCATCATCCACGAGACGAACACCTACGCGGCCGAATTCTCCGGTTTGACGCCGTTGCGCGCGTTCGAACAATACTGGGGGGACACGATCCCCGTCGCCTTCGATCAATCCAATCATCAGGTGGGCGGCTTCATCGAAGGCGCACGTCGCGCGGGCGTCACCCTCGACTACACGTTCGTGGGGCAGGCCACGCCGTCCGGCACGATCGAAGCCAGCGCCTACGAGTCGATGAAGCGGGAGATCCTTGAGGGCATTCGCGCCAGGCTGCCGGTCGATGGGGTATTGCTGGCGCTGCACGGCGCGGGCGTTGCCGACGGCACGCAAGACATCGAAGGCGACCTCGCCATGGCCGTCAGGGCACTCGTCGGCCCCGACATTCCCATCGCAGCGGTCTACGACCTGCATGGCAACTTCACGCAGGAGATGTGCAACGCCTGCGACATCACGCTGCCCTGCAAGCTTTACCCGCATACGGACTTCTTCGACCGTGGCGTGGAGGCCGTCGAGTTGCTGGTGCAGATGCTCGAGGGAAGCCTGAAGCCCGTCATCGCGATGCGACGCTTGCCGATGCTGCCCTACATCGTCACCACGCAAGACGGCTTTACCCCCGCACGCGTGAACGACCTGTGCGCACAGCTTGCCAGGCGGGACGGCGTTGTGGACTGCTCGTGGTTTCATGGCTTCCCGTACGCGGACATCGCAGCCCCCTGCCCCACGGTCGTGTGCACGACGCACGGGGATATGGCATTGGCGCAGGCGCTGGCGGACGAAGTCGCTGACTGGATCTGGAACCATCGGGAAGCGTTCCGCCCGTCCTTCCCGTCGCCCGCTGAAGGCGTCGCCATGGCGCTCGCTGCCGCAGACGGCCCTATCGTAGTGAATGAGTATGCCGACAACCCGGGAGGCGGCACGCCCGGCGACGGCACGCATCTCTTGCGCGCGTTGCTGGCGGCGCGTCCTGCACCGGGAACGGCGTGCTTCGCCTCCATCAACGACGCCGCCGTTGTCGCGCAGGCGCAAGTGGCTGGCGTGGGCGCCACGATTCGCGTGTCGTTGGGTGGCAAGCTGGGCCGCTACCAGGGCGAGCCCATCGAAGCAGACGCCTACGTCAAGTCGATGACCGACGGAAAGTTCGTGAACCGGCCGGGCGCCATGTTCGCAGGCGTGCGCTTCGATCTGGGAGCGATGTGCCGGCTCGTCATCGACGGCGTCGATGTCATCGTGGCTTCGCGTGCAGAGCAGATCTACGACGTCGAACCGTTCGCGCTTCACGGTCTCGACGTCAGCGCGCACCAGCTCATTGCGCTAAAGGGAGCCAACCACTTCCGTGCCTACTATCAGCCTCTGGCGAAGCAGATCATCTCGGTGGACAGCGTGGGGTTGAGCACTGCCGACATCACGTCGTTCGCACGGGAGCATCTGCAAGGTCAGTATTGGCCGCTCTCGGACAAGGCGCAATTTCAACGAGATTGATGGCAGACGAAGCGCGGGACTCCCAGAGAGTTCCGCGCGGGCATTTACGCCTTCACGAGGTCGGACGACCTTATACCGCGACGCTCGGCTCCGGCGGGCGGCGCGTCGGCAGCGGCAGCGGCACGCGACTCAGGAAGCGGAACAGCCCGTGCTCGTCGATCCACTTCGCATACGCCACGTAGTCGGGATCGCGTGACAGATGCCGCTCCTCGGTCCACGCGCGCATCGCGTAGATGCCGTTGACCCCTAGCAGAAGCAGACAATGCCGCAGGGTTTCATCGGCAGTACCGTGCATGACGAAGGGGATGGAGATCAGCCACCACGAGAGATTCTTCGCCACATACGCCGGATGCTTGGTCCAGCGGTAAGGGCCATTGGTGATGATGCCGCGATGGGTCAGGTTGGAGAAACGTGCGCCGAAGCTGACGGTGGCCCAGACATAGATTACGGTCAGCAACAGAATCGCACTGCCCCAGATGCCGTAGAGCAGCGGCGTTTCCCATAGCCACGCGCCCCATGCAAAGCCGCTGTCGTAGTGCAGGTACTGGCGGCCGAACAGGGACCAGAACGGCTCGTAGCAGACCAGCGCGACGGCCCAACCCAGCATGCTCGGCTCGGCCGAACGCAGATGCGTATCGGCAACGCGCAACGCCAGCAGATAGCCCATCACGACCAGTCCGACGTCGATGAAATAGCACAGGCCGTACAGCAGGTCGAACCAGGCTTTGAAGCCGCTGAGGTGGCCGATGTCGGCTGTCAGAAAGCGACCCAGATCGTTACACATGTAGGTAAACATCAAGGGCAGGAAGAAGCCCTTTACCAGCCAGCCGAGCAGATGTTGACCGACGATGCGGGCGTCGACCTTGTCCCACTGCATGGTGACGAGCCGCCCCATATGCCAGTAGCCGTCAAACGGGCGCGACATCTTTCGATCGACGAAATGGAGGTAAGGCAACGCCAGCACCAGCCATGGCGGCAGAATCAGCGCCAGCATCCGGTAGTAGTTGTCGTAGAACTTGCCGTGATACTCCGGAAACAGCCAGTACAGCAGCGCGATGAACCCCAGACTGCCCAGCAGACCGGCGAACTTGAATAACGTACGCGACCACGACGGCGTGTTACGACCGGGACTCAACCCGGTCGAAGCGCGCCGATAGGACTTCTGCCACAACAGATCCACCAGTAGCACTGCCGCCGATGTCATGCCGATCATGAACAACGCGGAGGCGACCACGTCGTCGCCGAAGGGACGGTCGACACGCAAGATGGTCAGCGACAACAGGAAGGCGACCAGCCCGGCAGCGGCGACTGCACCGTGCGTCGCCGAGCGCGGACGCACCACCACCGGCTCGTCGGTGCCGTTGCGTGCGGTGTCGGTCACGGTGTCCTGCGCAGCGTCATTCATTTCATTCGCGCGACGATCGTACGGGGGTACAGCGTTGCTCATCACATCCATCCTCACTTACTGATTCCGCTCGACGATCACGAGCGGCACACGTACGTCGCCCACGGTCATCACGGCCTGAAGCGGCAGTGCGCCCGCCGGCACCGAATTGGCCGTGAACGCGCGTGATTGCGGATCGAATGTCAGCCACGACGGCAATGCCTGACCGTTGACCTGCGTCACGCTTGCCGTGCCACCTTGCGCTGTGGCCGGGATCGCGTGTGCGGGCAGCGCAAACGTGAAATGGCTCCCCGGACGCGCCAGCGCTTTCGGCACCGACACGGCGATGAGATCCGACGGATTGCCCGACTCCTTGAGGCTCACAGTGACGGTGATGCCCTGAGGATCGTCGGCGGGTGCGGTGGTGCCGCCCGCGGCACGGTCACTGCCGGTCGACGTGTTGGCATCGCTCTGCGCCGTGCGGGTGCCGGATGCCGCATTGCCGCTCTCGCCGGACGATGCGTTGCCGGTCGACACGTCTGTGCCTTCGGCCTTGCCGTTGCCTGCGCTTGTGCTTGTGCTTGTGCTTGTGCCCGACGAACTGCCGGTGGCCGACGATGCACCGTTACCACTCGATGAACTCGTGCCATCGGTCGTATTGCCGCTGGAACTGCCGCTCGACGAACCACCATTGCCAGATGACGAACCGTTGCCCGAGGAAATGCTGCCACTCGACGAACCGCCATTGCCCGAGGACGAGCCGCTGCCACTCGACGAACCCGAGTCATCGTTCCTGCCGCCGCTTGAGCTACCACTCGACGAGCTGCCGTTGCCAGACGACGAACCACTTCCCGAGGAGCCACTGCCACTGGACGAAACCGAGTCATCGTTCTTGCCACCGCTGGAGCTGCCGCTCGACGAGCCACCGTTGCCCGAGGACGAACCGCTGCCCGAGGAGCTGCTACCACTCGACGAACCGCCATTGCCCGAGGACGAGCCGCTTCCCGACGAACCACTGCTACTGGACGAACCCGAGTCATCGTTCTTGCCGCCGCTGGAGCTGCCGCTCGACGAACTGCCATTGCCCGAGGACGAGCCGCTTCCCGACGAGCTGCTGCCGCTCGACGAACCCGAGTCATCGTTGTTGCCACCGCTGGAACTGCCGCTCGACGAGCCACCGTTGCCAGATGACGAGCCACTTCCCGACGAACTGCTACCACTCGACGAACTCACGTCATCGCTCTTGCCACCGCTGGAGCTACCACTCGACGAACCACCAGTACCGGACGACGAACCGCTTCCCGACGAGCTGCTGCCGCTCGACGAACCCGAGTCATCGTTCCTGGCACCGCTGGAGCTGCCGCTCGACGAACCGGAGTCATCGTTCTTGCCACCGCTGGAGCTGCCGCTCGACGAACCTGAGTCATCGTTTCTGCCGCCGCTGGAGCTGCCACTCGACGAACCGCCATTGCCCGAGGACGAGCCGCTTCCCGACGAACCGCTGCCACTCGACGAACTCACGTCATCGTTCCTGCCGCCGCTGGAGCTGCTGCCCGACGAACCACCGTTGCCAGACGACGAGCCGCTGCCACTCGACGAACCCGAGTCATCGTTCTTGCCGCCGCTGGAGCTGCCGCTCGACGAACTGCCATTGCCCGAGGACGAGCCGCTTCCCGACGAGCTGCTGCCGCTCGACGAACTCGCGTCATCGTTCTTGCCACCGCTGGAGCTGCCGCTAGACGAGCTGCCATTGCCCGAGGACGAACCGCTTCCCGACGAGTTGCTGCCGCTCGACGAACCGGAGTCATCGTTCTTGCCACCGCTGGAGCTGCCGCTAGACGAGCCACCGTTGCCAGACGACGAACCGCTTCCCGACGAGCTGGTGCCGCTCGACGAACTCGCGTCATCGTTCTTACCGCCGCTGGAGCTGCCACTGGACGAACCGCTATTACCAGACGACGAGCCGCTTCCCGAGGAGCTGCTACCGCTCGACGAACCCGAGTCATCGTTCTTGCCGCCACTAGAGCTGCCACTCGACGAACCACCATTGCCGGACGACGAACCGCTTCCCGAGGAGCCGCTGCCGCTCGACGAACTCACGTCATCATTCTTGCCGCCGCTGGAACTGCCGCTTGACGAGCCACCGTTGCCCGAGGACGAGCCACTTCCCGACGAACTGCTACCACTCGACGAACTGACGTCATCGTTCTTACCGCCGCTGGAGCTGCCACTGGACGAACCGCCATTACCAGACGACGAACCGCTTCCCGAGGAGCCGCTGCCGCTCGACGAACCGGAGTCATCGTTCTTGCCACCGCTGGAGCTACCACTCGACGAGCTGCCGTTGCCAGACGACGAACCGCTTCCCGAGGAGCCGCTGCCGCTCGACGAACTCACGTCATCATTCTTGCCACCGCTGGAGCTACCACTCGACGAGCTGCCGTTGCCAGACGACGAACCACTTCCCGAGGAGCCGCTGCCGCTCGACGAACTCACGTCATCATTCTTGCCGCCACTAGACGAGCCACCATTGCCAGACGAAGAGCCGCTTCCCGAGGAGCCGCTACCACTCGACGAACCCGAGTCATCGTTCTTGCCGCCGCTGGAGCTACTACTCGACGAGCCACCATTGCCAGACGACGAACCACTTCCCGACGAGCTGCTGCCGCTCGACGAACCCGAGTCATCGTTTCTGCCGCCGCTGGAGCTGCCACTGGACGAGCCACCGTTGCCAGACGACGAACCACTTCCCGAGGAGCCGCTACCGCTCGACGAACTCACGTCATCGTTCCTGCCGCCGCTGGAGCTGCTGCCCGACGAGCCACCATTGCCAGATGACGAACCGCTTCCCGACGAGCTGCTGCCGCTCGACGAACTGCCATTGCCCGAGGACGAACCGCTTCCCGAGGAGCTGCTACCAGTCGACGAACCCGAGTCATCGTTTCTGCCGCCGCTGGAGCTGCCACTGGACGAGCCACCGTTGCCCGAGGACGAGCCACTTCCCGACGAGCTGCTGCCGCTCGACGAACTCGCGTCATCGTTCTTACCGCCGCTTGAGCTGCCGCTCGACGAACCGCCATTGCCCGAGGACGAGCCGCTTCCCGACGAGCTGCTGCCGCTCGACGAACTCGCGTCATCGTTCTTACCGCCGCTTGAGCTGCCGCTCGACGAACCGCCATTGCCCGAGGACGAGCCGCTTCCCGAAGAACCGCTGCCACTGGACGAACCCGAGTCATCGTTCTTGCCGCCGCTGGAGCTGCCGCTTGACGAACTGCCATTGCCCGAGGACGAACCGCTTCCCGACGAACTGCTACCACTCGACGAGCTGCCGTTGCCAGACGACGAACCGCTTCCCGAGGAGCCGCTGCCGCTCGACGAACCCGATTCATCGTTTCTGCCGCCGCTGGAGCTGCCACTGGACGAGCCGCTTCCCGACGAACCGCTGCCACTCGACGAGCCCGAGTCATCGTTTTTGCCACCGCTGGAGCTACTGCTCGACGAGCTACCGTTGCCGGACGACGAACCACTTCCCGACGAGCCGCTGCCGCTCGACGAACCGGAGTCATCGTTCTTGCCACCGCTGGAGCTACTACTCGACGAGCCACCATTGCCGGACGACGAACCGCTTCCCGACGAGCCGCTGCCGCTCGATGAGCTCACCTCATCGGTATTGTTGCCGCTTGAGCTACCGCTCGACGAAGAGCTTCCACCTGACGAGGATGAACCGCCGGACGATGCGTCCAGAGGCGGTGGCGCCGGCACAGGAACGGGCACGGGTGCTGGAGGGGGCGGCGGCGGCGGAGACGGATTCGTCACCGGGGTCCCGCCAGATGAGCCTCCTGAGCCTCCGGAAGATCCGCTACCGCTGGACGAACCCGAGCCACTCGATGAGCCGGACCCACTGGAGGACCCCGAACCGCTCGACGACCCTGACCCACTCGACGACCCCGAACCGCTCGACGACCCTGACCCACTCGACGACCCCGAACCGCTCGACGACCCTGACCCACTGGAAGACCCCGAACCGCTCGACGACCCTCCGCTACTGCTCCCGGCGCAACCGCCAAACAAACACAAAATCGGAAAACCGTTATTAACTGCGGAGTTCGCGGGAAGGCCCCAGACAAGCTGATTCGGGTCCACTCCGTAAGGCGCTACCCCGTTCACCCCAAGCAAACCCAACTGCTTCGGCCCCCCCGTAGAGGGCCAGGATCCTGCCGTCCGCATTTGGCTCGAAGTGACGCCTGTCCCAGCGTTTACGTTCGGGTTGTCCTGCAGC
>NZ_JAELTP010000692.1 GCF_016428915.1 Pandoraea sp. ASV26 | reverse complement strand
CCCCCCCCCCCCCCCCCCCCCCCCCCCCCCCCCCCCCCCCCCCCCCCCCCCCCCCCCCCCCCCCCCCCCCCCCCCCCCCCCCTCCACCCCCCCCCCCCCCCCCCCCACCCACCCACCACACGGTTCGTCGGCAGCGTCAGATGTGTATAAGAGACAGCCACATACGAGCGTGCGTCTTCGAGCGTCTGCCGGATCGACTCGCCACCCGGCACCTCGCCCACGCCGACGTGCCCGGCGCTGTCCTTGAGGATGACCAGGTTGCGCGTGAAGAAGGGGCTGTGCGCGCCGCTCAGGTTGCTGTCTCTTATACACATCTCCGAGCCCACGAGACGATATTGTGTATCGCGTATGCCGTCTTCTGCTTGAAAAGGGGGGGGGGGGGGGGGGGGGGGGGGGGGGGGGGGGGGG
>NZ_JAELTP010000691.1 GCF_016428915.1 Pandoraea sp. ASV26 | reverse complement strand
CCCTGCTCCATCTGCGTCACCAAATCCGACGGAAGGACTAACGTTGAAGGCTGCGGCTGTACGGTGACTGTCCCGTCGCCCTCAAAGATCAGGGCTTGGTCAGCTGCCTTAATAAAAGACGCTATATATCTTAGGTTTAGCAATATGGTGGAGTAAACTATCAAGCGGCACATACCTGTATGCGTTGTGAACACAGCTGATGATGCAGATCGGCGCAGTACTCCCTTTGCGCCAAACAAGCTTGTATGGATATTCTGCGCCATGGTCGCATCAAGTCCACTGAATACATCATCCAATAATATGATCGGCGAGCGTGAGTAGAGCGCTCTCGCAAGTGCCTTAACGCATTTAGCAACACATTCAATGCGCCTCTTGGAGGTAAATGACTTACCACGCGACGTTTTTGGCCA
>NZ_JAELTP010000690.1 GCF_016428915.1 Pandoraea sp. ASV26 | reverse complement strand
CCGTTGGAGACGCTGCGAGCGTCCATTGCGCATGTCAAAGACCTCAGGTACTGCAGAGGCGTTATTTTCGGCACTTCTGGGCTCGGAAATGGTCTCGATGATCCCAATCTGCTCCCCATCTTTGAAGCCATTGCAGAAGCAGGCCTTGTCATCTTCTTACACCCGCATTACGGTCTTCCCAACTCGGTATACGGTCCGCGCGCTGAAGAGTACGGCCATGTCCTTCCGCTTGCTCTCGGCTTCCCGATGGAGACAACCATAACTGTGACGCGAATGTACCTTGCTGGCGTGTTTGACAAGGTGCGCAAACTTCGGATGCTGCTGGCTCATAGTGGCGGTACGTTGCCTTTCCTCGCAGGCCGCATTGAGAGCTGTGTTATCCACGATGGGCAGCTCGTCCGCGACGGTAA
>NZ_JAELTP010000689.1 GCF_016428915.1 Pandoraea sp. ASV26 | reverse complement strand
ATACAGAGTAAAATTATAGATAATTGCAACCAAATCCAGTAAGCTCGGCTGGATCAAACGATATTAACAGAGGCCTCATTGGTCCCATGTTTTTGCATTTTCCTTGCAAATACCGCTCCACTACGGAGTAAAATGGACGAAGGAGCGAAATGCCCCCCAGCCTATTTGACGACGGCTACTACTAGCATGGCTTGGCATGCAGCACATGGAGCGCCTTATTTCTGTGGATTTAAGGCATGCCTGTTAAAACAGCCGGATAGCGATCCATAGCAAGGTAAGAGGCAGAATTAAAGCTGTCCTCGTGCAACTTATTTCCGAAGGATTAAAAATGACATGGATTCTGTTCCTTCAGCTTTACTCAGCCCCCAACTGGCAATGTTTGATGTTTGGGACTATACTCGTAAACAACC
>NZ_JAELTP010000688.1 GCF_016428915.1 Pandoraea sp. ASV26 | reverse complement strand
ACCTCCCACACACTGCCTCTTTGAGAAGGTACCTACCTTAAATTACCTGGAACTCCCCGGATTGGAAAACAGTCGGAGCCAAGCACTCCCTGTCGGCAGGCGCTACACCTCGTTCCACCCTTACTTATTATTAGCATACCGCATTCTCCCAGAGTCTTCTCTGGTTCCCCTCCATCTCTACTCGTTTCAATTCACTCTTCTTGTTTCCAGCATCCCGTCGACACTCTAGAAACTCGCATCATCAAACGTCATCATGAAAGGCAAGCCCGTCGACGAGGTCGTCTTCGACCACTTGTTCCCCAGGCCCAAGCCTGGCGAGCCCCAAAACTTTCAGGCCCTGCTTCAACGCAACCTGATTCCCGAAGTTCGCCAGGAGACGCACTCCTTCTACGGTCACCTCGACACCCAAG
>NZ_JAELTP010000687.1 GCF_016428915.1 Pandoraea sp. ASV26 | reverse complement strand
GAACTCCGTGTGTTAGCAAAATTCCCACGGAGACCGCCGTATTCAAGTACTAGTTCATGGAGAATGGCATGTTCCGAACTTGGTATGAACTCAACAGCGGGAGCCGCTTGTCTCGCGATCATCCACACATTGTCCCTTTCGACTCCGTCGTACTTAATAATATAACTGGAGGGATTGCCGGGTTCACCACTTTGTTTATCTCCGGCGGCACGCTCAAAGACAATAATGCTACAACTAGGCCATTTCGTCTTCGGTGGTTTTACCAGCTCCTGTCTGTGGTAGATGACCTGAACTACCGGTACGGCCATTATGCATCAAGATATAGCTCCACGAAACTTGCTCATTGATGAAGAAGATAATCTTCGAACCTTCGACTTCAACTACTCAATCATGATCGACAAGCACTATAC
>NZ_JAELTP010000686.1 GCF_016428915.1 Pandoraea sp. ASV26 | reverse complement strand
GACTTAGACCATGACCATTGATGTTTTTTATTCATTTCTAAATTCATTTTATACAGTTGAGCAGTTATCCTCGCGTAATGTTGAGTCTATATGAGTGTATTTTCGACATCCAAGCGTTTGGGTATCATTCTTCAGCAACAACCTCGCCCGTCTCGTCCTCCCCTGTCCCGCTGCCCTTGTACTTACGCAGCTGCTCAACCGTGTAAAACAGGCTGCGAATCTCTGCCTCGGAAGCTTCAATCTGCTCAACCTCTTCCGCATCATCCTGTAGCGATGTCATGGACTCAACAGCGAGACGCCCGTCGTCAACAGTGAAGCACATTTTGTGGAGGCTTTTCATGTCGTCGGATGCCGTGTGTAGAGCCTGTCTCTTATACACATCTCCGAGCCCACGAGACGATATTGTGTAT
>NZ_JAELTP010000685.1 GCF_016428915.1 Pandoraea sp. ASV26 | reverse complement strand
CTATATGGCTATGCGTTGCTTGGCGGGCAGTGTTCCTTGCTACCCTATATCAATTCGCGAAAATGAGAGCACGTGTCGAATCGCTCGTACATTGGCTTGCTATGGAAGTTTTGTAATTTTGTATCGCTTTTGACTCTTTGTCGGTGGTTTTTGTTTCAAATCAAGATAATCAATGATAATTTGCTGTGCAAGAAGCCTCAGCCGTGAGTATATCCCTCCAAACCATCAACATTATACCTTATTTGTATCAAGAAATCAAGCGCATGAATATATACTCTTTCTTTCTGGCACAATGCACCCAATTTATAATTGGATTCCACTCCGAAATCCGAAATGCACTCGGTTATCGAAGCCTAGATACTTCCATAGGTACACATGTACTCTCACCAGTCAACACTATCGCCTCTGTGG
>NZ_JAELTP010000684.1 GCF_016428915.1 Pandoraea sp. ASV26 | reverse complement strand
CTCTTCCGTCGTCGCGCCTTGACGGGTGACGGCCGGGGCAAAGTTCCACCGCCTCAAACAGCTTCGCTCGATCCCAGCTTGTTGTAACGAGCATGCGCGCATTCATCAGCAAGTAAGCACCAGTATCCCCTTCGTATGCTAATAGTCGGGAAAGAAATCACCCTGCGCCTGCTGAAGTTGAGTCTTTTTTTTATTCGATGACTTGCGACGGACACGTGTAATTGGCACCCCAGTGAGGTGGCAGTATAGCTTGGAAATTAAGAGTAGATCTCTTCTGCATGTGGTTATAAGGCGGACATTTAAACAACTAGTCACGGTTCTCTTATTTATCAAATAATTGTTTTCTCTAATTTGATGATAAATTTCCCATTGTATAGCCGGAAAGATTTCCTTTTCCCAAGGTACTCTGCC
>NZ_JAELTP010000070.1 GCF_016428915.1 Pandoraea sp. ASV26 | reverse complement strand
ATTCATCAAGTGCCCACACTTATCGGTTGTTCAATTTTTAAAGATCAATCGCATCTGACTTCGCTTCGTCGCACACTTACCGCGCCGTCGCTTTGTTTTCTGCGTCGCTGCATCAGCAGCAGAGAAGCGAGATTATCTACCAGCTTCTCGTCGTCGTCAACAGTTTTTTTCGCTTTCTTTACTCATCGCCGTAGCGACTCGCAAGCTCCAAAACCACTAACCACCGGGCTTTCCAGCCCGTCGCCTCAGCCGCTTCGCTGCTTTCGCTGCGTCGCTGTCGTTGCGAGAGACGGAATATTAGTGAAAACCCCGAACCATGGCAAGCCCTTTGTGAAAATAATTTGAAAACCCATGAAAAAGCCCCGTCGGGACGGGGCTTTTTCATCCGGCATCGGCACCTACAGGTGCCGATGCGCTATAGAAGACATCAAGGCGACGTCAGGACTTCTTGCCGAAGTACCGCTCGTAAATGGCGTCGTACGTGCCATCCGACTTGATCGCATCGATGCCCTTGTTGATCTTGGCCAGCAACTCGGCATCGCCCTTGCGCACCGCAATGCCGTAGTACTCCTTCGGGAAGCTGCTGTCCGCGACCGTACGCAACTTGGCATTCGGATTGTTCGCAATGAAGTTCACCACGACGCCATTGTCAGCCACCACCGCATCGACACCTCCCGCTTCCAGCTCCTTCATTGCGAGCGGCGTGCCTTCGAAGCGTTTGACCGACGGATTGTTCTTGCCCATGAGCTTCTGCACGACCTCATCGCCCGTGGTCGCCGTCTGCACCCCCACTTTCAGTGACTTCAGATCGTCAAACTTCTGCACGGTCGAGTTGACCGGCACGGCGATCAACTGCGACGCCTCGAAATAAGGCGTCGAGAAGTCCATCTGCTTGCGACGTTCGTCCGTAATCGTGATCGCCGAGATCAGAATATCCCGATCGCCCTGCACCAGCGAATTGAAGATGCCCTCAAACGGCGTATTGATGAATCGGACGGAGATGCCCGCCTTGTCGGCGACGGCCTTCATCACATCGATATCGAAGCCGGCGATCTGCCGGGTATCGGTTTCAAACTCGAACGGCGCATAAGCGGCGTCCGAACCGACAACGTACACAGGTTGCGAACCGTCCGGCCCGACCGACCGGCCCGCGGCCGATTCTTCCTTCTTCCCGCAAGCACTCATCAGCAGCCCGGAGGCCACTACCAAGGCCAGCGCAAATGCACGTCGTTTCATCGCCATCGATTCGTCCCTTGCTGAAAAAACCGGCAGACTAACATAGGATGACCTCCGTACAGGAGGTCATCCTGGTTTCTCACAACAGACTTCAGCGATGCTTGAAAACCGGCTTGCGCTTCTCGACGAACGCTGCCATGCCTTCCTTCTGATCCTCGAGCGCGAAGAGCGAATGGAACATGCGGCGCTCGAACTGCACGCCTTCGTCGAGCGTCGATTCGAACGCGCGGTTCACCGCTTCCTTGGCAGCCATCACAACCGGCAGCGAGTACTCGCAGATGGTGTTCGCAGCACCAATCGCCTCGTCGAGCAGCTTGTCGACAGGCACCACGCGCGACACGAGCCCGGCACGTTCGGCCTCAGTGGCGTCCATGAAGCGTGCCGTCAGGCACATGTCCATTGCCTTGGCCTTCGACACGGCGCGCGTGAGACGCTGCGTGCCGCCCGCGCCCGGAATCACCCCTAGCTTGATCTCCGGCTGGCCGAATTTTGCGTTCTCCGCCGCGATGATGAAGTCGCACATCATCGCCAGTTCACACCCGCCGCCGAGCGCGAAGCCCGAGACGGCGGCGATCACCGGTTTTCGGATTCGACGCACCGTTTCCCAGTTGCGCGTGATGTAGTCGCCCTTGAATACGTCGGCAAAGGTGTACTTCGCCATCATGCCGATGTCGGCACCCGCAGCGAACGCCTTCTCGCTACCGGTAATCACCATGCAACCGATGGCATCGTCAGCATCGAAGGCAGTGAGCGCGGCGCCCAGTTCGTCCATCAGCGCGTCGTTGAGCGCGTTGAGCGCCTTCGGACGGTTCAGCGTGATCAGACCGACGCGGCCGCGCGTCTCCACCAGAATGTTCTCGTACGTCATCCTCGTCTTCCTCCAGTCAAAGTTTCGTCTTGTGGTTCGGGGGCCGGCGCTGCTCTGGGCATGACACCCGCGCAGTCACCGGAAACAGGCATAAGGCGATGGACACGCCATTGGTTCGCAACGGCGCTGCGGCGCACACGGCAACCCAAGGTAAGGGGTTCACCGGGCGTCGACTGTAGTGGTTAGGCATGATGCCATCGATCCCCCCGCCACGCACCTCTCGTTGCGCCAACCCACGCCGGACAACGGCGCGGTACGCGCCGCCAGACACGGCCGGATGCCACCGAAGTTCTCGGGGAAAACCCGGCGTCATCGTGTGCCACGCCCGGAAGATTTGGTGCTATATTAACAAACCAACCGGTCGGTCAATTAATGTTCATGAGACATATCGACAACGACCCGGTGCCGTCCCCTGCGTCTTGTCGCGCGCGCGCACGAAGGTGTCCGCCGGCAGACAGCGAATCCGCCAGCCGCATCCCGACACGGACAGATCCACCACCATGACTCATCCCCTCTTCGCCAAACACCAAGAGACTCTCGAGCGCGCCCTTCAGGCCATCGCCACGCGTGGTTACTGGAGCCCGTTCACGGAAATGCCGAGCCCGCGCGCGTATGGCGAGACGGCCGCCGCCGACGGTGAAGCCGCTTTCAAACAATACCTGAATGCCGCCTTCCCGCTGGAGCAGCGTGCCAGCACGGGCAGCGTCGGCCAGGAGACCTCGCCGTTCGGCTTCGCGCTCGGCACGACCTATCCCGGTTTCGAGATCGACGCCCTGCTCTCCCGCGTGAGCGACGCCCACAAGTCGTGGCGCGCCGCCACCCCGGATGCCTGGGTGGGCGTGTCGCTGGAAATTCTCAAGCGCCTGAACGCGCGCAGCTTCGAGATGGCCAACGCCGTGATGCACACGACGGGGCAGGCGTTCATGATGGCCTTTCAGGCTGGCGGCCCTCACGCACAGGATCGCGGCCTCGAAGCCGTGGCCTACGCCTGGGACGAACTGCGCCGCATTCCGGCTGGCGCTTACTGGGAGAAGCCGCAAGGCAAGAACCCGCCGCTGGCGATGGAAAAGCGTTACACCGTCGTGCCGCGGGGCGTGGCGCTGGTGCTCGGCTGCTGCACGTTCCCGACGTGGAACGGCTACCCGGGCCTGTTCGCCAGCCTGGCGACCGGCAACGCCGTGATCGTCAAGCCGCACCCGGGCGCCATCCTGCCGCTCGCCATCACCGTGAAGATTGCGCGCGACGTGCTCAAGGAAGCCGGTTTCGATCCGGATGTCGTCACGCTCGCCGCCACCAACCCGAACGACGGCGCCATCGTCCAGCAACTGGCCAAGCGCAACGAAGTGCGCGTGATCGACTTCACTGGCAGCACCGCCAACGGCGACTGGCTCGAGACCAACGCCCGTCAGGCGCAGGTCTACACCGAGAAGGCCGGCGTGAACCAGATCGTGATCGATTCGACGGACGACCTGAAGGGCATGGCCCGCAACATCGGCTTCTCGCTGGCGTTGTACTCGGGTCAGATGTGCACCGCACCGCAGAACATCTATATCCCGCGTGACGGCATCCAGACGCCGGACGGCAAGGTGTCGTTCGACGAAGTGGTCGCCGCCATCGCGGGCAGCGTCCAGAAGACGTGCAGCGATCCGGCCAAGGCCGTGGAACTGCTCGGCGCCATTCAGAACGAAGGCGTTCTCGCCCGGATCGACGAAGCCCGCAAGCTCGGTCGCGTCGTGCTCGACAGCCAGACGCTCCAGCACCCGGCCTTCGCCGATGCCCGCGTGCGTACGCCGCTGATCGTCGCCCTCGACGTTGCCGACGAAGCCACCTACACCCGCGAGTGGTTCGGCCCGATCACGTTCGTGATCGCTGTGGATAGCAGCGCACAAGCCTTCGCGCTGGCAGGCCGTACCGCCGCCGAACACGGCGCACTCACGCTGTCGGCTTACACGACGACGCCCGAAGGCGAAGCCCTGGCGCTCGACGCCGCCATCGAAGGTCGCGTCGCCCTGTCGCTCAACCTGACCGGCGGCGTGTTCGTGAACCAGTCCGCGGCCTACTCGGATTACCATGGCACGGGCGGCAACCCGGCCGCCAACGCCAGCCTCGCCGACGCCGCCTTCGTCGCGAATCGCTTCCGCGTCGTGCAGAGCCGCCACCACGTGCCGGCCAAGTCCGATGCCGGCGCTGCCTGAGCGTCACGACACATCTATATAGAGAGGGGACGGACGGCAGGCACCTCAAGGCGTGCGCCAACGCGACGGTAAGCCACTACCATAGGCACTCACCGTCGCGCGGCCGCCGCCGTGCTCCCCCCGCCCCACGAAAAGACAGGAACGAGACATCATGACCGAAGCCTTCATCTGCGACGCGATTCGCACGCCCATCGGCCGCTACGGTGGCGCCCTGAAGGACGTTCGCGCCGACAACCTCGGTGCCATTCCCCTCAAGGCGCTCATGGCGCGTAACCCGAACGTCGACTGGACCCTGATCGACGACGTCATCTACGGTTGCGCCAATCAGGCCGGCGAAGACAACCGCAACGTGGCCCGCATGGCCGCGCTGCTCGCCGAACTGCCGATCGACGTGCCGGGCGCCACGCTCAACCGCCTGTGCGGCTCGGGCATGGACGCCATCGGCACCGCCGCACGCGCCATCAAGGCAGGCGAAGCCGGGCTGATGATTGCGGGCGGCGTCGAGTCGATGACCCGCGCGCCGTTCGTGATGGGCAAGGCCGACAGCGCGTTCGCCCGTCAGGCCGCAATCTTCGACACGACCATCGGCTGGCGTTTCATCAATCCGTTGATGAAGGCGCAGTACGGCGTGGACTCGATGCCGGAGACGGCCGAGAACGTGGCCGACGACTTCAAGATCAGCCGCGAAGATCAGGACCGCTTTGCCCTGCGCAGCCAGGAGAAGGCCGCGCGCGCGCAGGCCGACGGCACGCTCGCCCAGGAAATCACGCCGGTATCGATCGCACAGAAGAAGGGCGATCCGATCGTCGTCGAGCATGATGAGCACCCGCGCGCGACGAGTCTCGAATCGCTGGCCAAGCTCAAGGGCGTGGTCCGCCCGGACGGCACCGTGACCGCAGGCAATGCCTCGGGCGTGAACGACGGTTCGTGCGCCCTGCTGCTCGCGAGTGAGAGCGCCGCGAAGCTGCACGGCCTCACGCCGCGTGCGCGCGTGCTCGGCATGGCCACCGCCGGTGTGGCCCCGCGCATCATGGGCATCGGCCCGGCCCCGGCCACCGTCAAGCTGCTCAAGCAATTGAACATGACGCTGGATCAGTTCGACGTGATCGAGCTGAACGAAGCCTTCGCGAGTCAGGGTCTGGCAGTACTGCGCCAACTCGGCGTGGCCGACGACGATGCCCGCGTGAACCCGAACGGCGGCGCGATTGCGCTGGGCCACCCGCTGGGGGCCTCGGGCGCGCGTCTGGTGACCACTGCGATGTATCAGTTGCACCGGACCGGCGGCCGCTACGCCCTGTGCACGATGTGCATCGGCGTGGGTCAGGGCATCGCGATTGCCATCGAGCGCGTCTGATCGCTCGCACCGTCCCCGTAATCAGAAGACACCCGGAGGAAGACACCGATGACCGCCACGGTTCAACTGACGCTGCAAGCCAACGTCGCGACGATCACGCTCAACCGTCCCGAGAAGCTCAACAGCTTCACGCGGCAGATGCACGCGGAACTGCGCGATGCCCTCGATACCGCGCAGGCACAAGGGGCGCGCGCCATTGTGCTGACCGGTGCCGGACGCGGCTTCTGCGCCGGTCAGGATCTGGCGGACCTCGACTTCACGCCGGGCGCCTCGACCGATCTCGGGGCGCTGATCGATGAGAACTTCAACCCGCTCGTGCGCAAGCTGCGCGCGATGCCGCTGCCGGTGATTGCTGCCGTGAACGGCATCGCCGCCGGCGCGGGGGCGAATCTGGCGCTCGCCTGCGACATCGTGCTCGCGGGCGCGTCGGTCAACTTCCTGCAAGCCTTCGTGAAGATCGGCCTGCTGCCCGATACGGGCGGCACGTGGTTCCTGCCGCAACGCGTCGGCATGGCCCGCGCGATGGCGCTTGCCATGCTCGGAGAGAAGCTGTCCGCCGAACAAGCCGAGCAGTGGGGGCTGATCTGGCGTTGCGTCGACGACGATGCCCTCCTGCCCGAAGCGCAGAAGCTCGCGGCACAACTGGCCACGCAACCGACCAAAGCCCTCGCGACCATCAAGGAGGCGCTGTACGCCTCGGCAACCAACACGCTCGACCAGCAGCTCGATCTCGAGCGCGACGCACAGCGCGCACTGGGCGCCTCGTATGACTATGCCGAAGGCGTGAACGCGTTCCTCGAGAAGCGCGCGCCGAAGTTCGAAGGCCGCTGATCGCTGAGAGTCGATCGACGAGACCCCACGGACCAAGGAACAACCCAGACAGGAACCGCAGCAACGCACGCGAGACGCCAAAACCCCACGCGCCGCGCGAGAGACCGACACCATAACAAGACGAGAGACACGATGAGCCTGACCTCCCCCGCCACCAAGGCAACCAGTGAGATGACACCGGAAGAGCTCGCCCGCGCCACGGGCGAGGCCATGTACCGCAGCGACCGTGCAAGCCAGTGGCTGGGTATGGAGTTGTTGGAAGTGCGTCCGGGCTATGCCCGCATGTCGATGCGCATTCGCGACGAATTCCTCAACGGCCACGCCATCTGCCACGGTGGCCTGATGTTCACGCTGGCCGACTCGACCTTTGCGTTCGCGTGCAACAGCTACAACATCAATACGGTCGCGGCCGGGTGCAGTATCGAGTTCCTCAAACCGGTCTCGGGCGGCGACACGCTCACGGCCGAGGCGCAGGAGCAGGTGCTCTCGGGGCGTCACGGCATTTACGACATTCGCTTGACGAATTCGGCGGGCGAGGTGGTAGCGATGTTCCGCGGCAAGTCCGCACAGATCAAGGGCAACGTCGTCTGACGCGGCCCGGCAACACGCGCACCCGGGCACGGGTTCGCGAGACACATGCGTAACAGCAAGAAGTAGCAAGTCCCAAGGAGACAGTCATGACCACCGCCTTGCCGCTCGAGCCGATCGAGAAAGCGAGCCTCGACGAACTGCGCAGTCTTCAGCTCGACCGCCTGAAGAAGACGTTGCGGCATGCCTATGAGAATTCGCCGGTGTATCGCCGGAAATTCGACGAGGCCGGCGTCCACCCGGACGATCTGACCTCGCTGGCCGATCTGGCCAAGTTCCCCTTCACGACGAAGCAGGATCTGCGCGACAGCTATCCGTTCGGCATGTTCGCGGTGCCGATGGAACAGGTCTCGCGCGTGCATGCGTCCTCGGGCACGACGGGCAAGCCCACGGTCGTGGGCTACACCGCCAACGACATCAGCACGTGGGCCGATCTGGTCGCGCGCTCGATCCGTGCGGCGGGCGCGCGTCGCGGCGACAAGGTGCACATCAGCTACGGTTACGGTCTGTTCACGGGCGGTCTGGGCGCCCACTACGGCGCCGAGCGCGCCGGCCTGACAGTGATTCCGTTCGGCGGTGGCCAGACCGAGAAGCAGGTGCAACTGATTCAGGACTTCAAGCCGGACATCATCATGGTCACGCCGAGCTACATGCTCGCGATTGCCGACGAACTCGAGCGTCAGGGCCTGGTGGCAGCCGATTCGTCGCTGCGCATCGGCATCTTCGGTGCCGAGCCGTGGACGAACGACATGCGCTCCGCGATCGAGAAGCGCATGGGCATCGACGCGGTCGACATCTATGGTCTGTCGGAAGTGATGGGCCCGGGCGTCGCCAGCGAGTGTGCCGAGACGAAAGACGGCCCGACGATCTGGGAAGATCACTTCTTCCCGGAAATCATCGATCCGCAGACAGGGGAAGTGCTGCCCGACGGCGAGTTCGGCGAACTGGTGTTCACCTCGCTCACGAAGGAAGCGCTGCCGATCATTCGCTATCGCACGCGCGATCTCACGCGTCTGTTGCCGGGCACGGCGCGCACCATGCGCCGTATGGAGAAGATCACCGGCCGCTCGGACGACATGATGATCATCCGCGGCGTGAACGTCTTCCCGTCGCAAATCGAGGAACTGCTGCTGCGTCACCCGGTGCTCTCGCCGCACTATCAGATCATTCTGGACAAGGAAGGTCCGATGGACACGATGGCGGTGGAAGTCGAAGCGGCGATCGGCTGTCACGACGACACCGCGCTGCAATCGGCCGGCAGCGAACTCAAGCGCGACATCAAGACGCTCATCGGCGTGTCATGTGCCGTGCGCGTGAAACCGGTCGGCGGCATCGAGCGCTCGGTAGGCAAGGCGCGCCGGGTGGTGGACAAGCGTCCGCGTTGATTGCGCGGGACTTGCGCATCAAGCGCCGCCTGCGCCTGTCATGATGACAAAAGCCCGCGAAATTCGCGGGCTTTTTCGTTGGCGCGCAATCTTACTGATTGGGCAGGAGCACCCACATCCGGCCGCTCTGGCGCATGCGCCCGGCGAGATCGCCCGCGTCGTCGCCCAGCCCCCAGAAGAAGTCGGCGCGCACGCCGCCCTTGATCGCACTGCCCGTGTCCTGCGCGAACATCAGCCGGTTGATCGGGGCATTGGCCTGCGCACCGAAGGGCGGACGCGTCGTTGCAAGGAACACCGGACTGCCCAGCGGGATCGATGCCGGATCGACGGCAATCGAGCGTTCGGCGGTGAGCGGCACGCCCAGCGCGCCAATCGGCCCTTCGATGCCGCCCACGCCGTGGTTCGGCATTTCGCGGAAGAAGACAAAGCGCGGGTTCACGTCGAGCAAGGCATCGACACGCGACGGATTGGCACGCGCCCAGGCACGAATGCCCTGCATCGTCGCCTGCGCGGCCGTAATCTCACCGCGATCGATCAGCCAGCGGCCAATCGATTTGTAGGGTTGGTCGTTGTTGCCGCCGTAGCCCACGCGCATGACCGAGCCATCGTCGAGCAGCACCTGACCCGAGCCTTGCACTTGCAGGAAAAACGCCTCGATGGGGTCGTCCACATAGACCAGTTCGTAACCGCGCAACATGCCGCTGCGCATGAGTTCCGCGCGCGCCGGCAGTGATCCGGCCTTGCGCCCGGCGGGCCATTTGTAGAGCGGTGTCTGATAGATGCCCCCGCGCACGCGCGAGCCGTGCAGCAGCGGCTCGTAGTAGCCCGTGATCAGGCCCGACTGCGTGCCGTCGGCGTTGGCAACGCGAAACGGCGTAAAGTATTGCTCGAAGAACTGCCTCACCGCAGCGGGGTCAAGATCGTCGAGATGCTCGGACGCCCGGCACGCGGGCTGCCAGTTGCTCTGACGGCTCAGCTTCACGCAGCTTTGCGCGAGCGCGAGACGCGCGCCTATGAGCGAATCGTCCTGCCAGCCTTCGACCTGCGACCACGACACGGGCTGCATGCGGCCCGCGCCCGAGGGCGGTGTGGCGACCGTCGAGGGCGGTGTGCCTGGACGAGAGGGGCTCGTCGGAGGCACACTCGAGCAACCGTAGAGCAATGCGGCAAACGCGGCAAGCGCCAGGCCCCGGCCGGCGCGCCACCGCCCGAACACATTCAGGAAGAGCGTCATGGGTAATCTGTTCGATGAATATCCGGCGTTGCTGGTCTTGCCGGAGGTGTTGCTGGCGATCGTGATCGTCGCCGCTATTGTAGTGATGCGTCGCAAGCCGTCACCCAACCGCCGGGTGCGCCAGACGCGCGCGATCCGGCCGATGCCAAGCGATACGGTAGACCCGATCGAGCGCGACCCGGCGTCACGCGCAGCCGACGACCCGCTCAAGCGGGAAGACTGGTCCGACGACCGGCGTTGACGCCCCGACACTGCCCGCATCCCCCGCCTCAGTGCAAGGTCCGTGGCATGGTGAGCGCGAACTCGGCGATGGGGGCTTCGAAGCGCGTGCCGTCCTCGGCCACGCAGAAGTACTCGCCGCGCATGGTACCGACGGGCGTGGCGACCATCGCCCAGCTCGTGTACTCGAATTGCTCGCCGGGTTGCAGGAACGGCTGATGCCCGACCACGCCCAGGCCGTTGACTTCCTGCACATGGTTGTCGCCGTCGGTAATCACCCAGTGGCGCGAGATCAGTTGCGCCGGCACTTCCCCGCTATTGCGAATCGTGATCGTATAGGCGAAGGCGAATTGCCGACGGTCCGGTTCCGATTGTTCCGGGAGATATTGCGGGCGCACCGTAACGGTAAATTCGTACTGGCTCATCGCGTGTTCCTGTTGCGCATGGTGCTCTCTGATGGCGTTCTGGTCTGACAGCTCTCGCTGCTTGTAGTTTGACGACGGCCGTGAACGGCGTCGTGACGGACGCGCGACACATGCGCCATCCCGTTTCGCAAGGCATTCTGCGGCAAGTCGCCGCCGGTCGCAACCGGCAAACACGCCGGAAATATGGCCGCTCCGGGCGCGTATGCATCCGCCCATTCGGCTCGCTACGGGCAGGCGTCATGCGAAAGCTTTAAAATAACGCTTTTGACGCTATTCCCGGTCCCGCCATGACGCAATTCTGTATCGCCCCCAGCATCCTGTCCGCCGACTTTGCCCGGCTGGGCGAAGAAGTCCGCAACGTCGTGGCGGCAGGCGCCGACTGGATTCACTTCGACGTGATGGACAACCATTACGTTCCCAACCTGACCATCGGCCCGATGGTGTGCGAGGCGATCCGCCCGCACGTGGACGTGCCCATCGACGTACATCTGATGGTACGCCCGGTTGACCGCATCGTGCCGGACTTTGCCAAAGCCGGCGCCAACCTGATCACTTTCCACCCGGAAGCCTCGGAACACATCGACCGCACACTCAGCCTGATTCGCGACCACGGCTGCAAGGCCGGGCTCGTGTTCAACCCGGGCACGCCGCTGAACTACCTCGATCACGTGATGGATCGTCTCGACATGGTGCTCATCATGTCGGTGAACCCCGGCTTCGGCGGTCAATCGTTCATTCCCGAAGCGCTCAACAAGCTGCGCGCGGTTCGTGCACGCATCGACGCCTACGTGGCCGAGACCGGTCGTGAGATTCGTCTGGAAGTCGATGGCGGCGTGAAGATCGACAACATCGCCGAAATCGCCGCCGCCGGGGCCGACACGTTCGTCGCCGGTTCGGCCATCTTCGGCAAACCCGACTACAAGGCGGTAATCGACGAGATGCGCGCCCAAATTGCGAGCGTGGCATGACCCAGACCGCCCATCTTCAACTGGACGGCATCCGCGCGGTGCTGATCGACCTCGACGGCACGCTCGTCGATACGGCAGGTGACTTTGGCGTGGCGCTCAATGCCATGCTCGCCGATCTGGGCGCGGAGCCCGTGCCGACCGAGCGTCTGATGACGTTCGTGGGCAAAGGCACCGCCAATCTGGTGCGCAAGACCCTCGCCGAGCGCTTCCCCGAGGCCGAGATCGACGGCCTGTTCGAGCGTGCGCAAGACAAGTACGAAGCCGTATACGCGTCGATCAACGGCGAGCACACGGCGCTCTACCCGGAAGTGCGCGAAGGGCTGGCCGCGTTGCGCGACGCCGGCCTGCCCGTGGCCTGCATCACCAACAAGCAGCATCGCTTCGCCGTGGCGCTGCTCGAACACTACGGTTTGTCCGATAGCTTCGACCTCGTGTACGGTGGCGACTCCTGGCCGAAACGCAAGCCGGACCCGATGCCGCTCGTCAAAGCGTGTGAAGCGTTCGGCGTGTCGCCCGCGCAAGCCGTGCTGGTCGGCGACTCGGGCAACGACGCGCAAGCCGCCCGTGCCGCGGGCTGCCGGTCGCTCACCGTGCCGTATGGCTACAACCATGGCGAATCTATACAAACGATCGACACGGATGGTATAGTCGCCTCAATTCTGGGCGCCGCCCGGGCCATTCTGCCCAAGGCAACGCCCTCTCTGGCGAGCTGAGTTCGCCATCTTCCACACTGCCATTCAAGCGCATGTTCCTGAACAAGAAACGGAGTCTTAGCGTGATCGACCGGGGGGCCTGGCCCTGGCGACGCTGGTCCTGCTGAACCCTTCCAAGGGGTGGCCGGGACCGCTGAAGTTCGACTTCAGCAACCCGTTTCTTGCATCGTTGTTGTTCCCAAGAAGTCATACATCGGCGCGCCGTCTCGCACGGCACGCGGGTTCGCCGAGACGCGGTACTCACCGTCGCATCGCATGTGCGCGCGCGTGTTCACCGTGGCCCGGCGTGGGTCAGCGCATCCACCCCGACACGACTCAGGTATTCTCAACGCCAATCCACGCCGATTCTGCGGGACCGCCCGCCGGCAAACTTGCAGGCAGAGTGCAACATGACCGAACTCGAATTCAAATCGCTGGCCAACCAAGGCTTTAACCGCATTCCGCTGATCGCCGAAGCCTTCGCCGATCTCGACACACCGCTCTCGCTGTATCTCAAGCTGGCACTGGGCGATCGCCGTGGCGCGAACACGTTCCTGCTCGAATCGGTCGTCGGCGGCGAGCGCTTCGGCCGCTACTCGTTCATCGGCCTGTCCGCCCACACGCTGCTGCGCAGCTTCGGCCCGAAGACCGAGGTCGTGCGCGACGGCGTCGTCATCGAGACGCATGACGGCGATCCGCTCGAATTCATCACCCAGTTCCAGGCCCGCTTCAAGGTGGCACTGCGTCCGGGCATGCCGCGCTTTTGCGGCGGCCTCGCCGGCTACTTCGGCTATGACGCCGTGCGCTACATCGAGAAGAAGCTCGCGCACACCGCACCGCATGACGACCTGAACCTGCCCGACATTCAGTTGCTGCTCACGGAAGAACTGGCCGTGATCGACAACCTGACCGGCAAGCTCTACCTCATCATCTACGCCGACCCCACGCAGCCGGAAGCCTATTCGAAGGCACGCCTGCGTCTGCGTGAGTTGCGCGCCCGGCTGAAAGCACCGGTCGATGCCCCGGTGACGTCCGGCAGCGTGCGCACCGAGACTTTCCGCGAATTCGCCAAGCCGGATTACCTCGCAGCCGTTGCGAAGGCCAAGGAAGCCATCGAGGCCGGCGAACTGATGCAGGTGCAGGTTGGTCAGCGTCTCATCAAGCCGTACCGCGACGCCCCGCTCTCGCTCTACCGCGCGCTGCGCTCGCTCAATCCGTCGCCGTACATGTACTTCTACAATTTCGGCGATTTTCAGGTGGTGGGCGCGTCGCCCGAGATTCTCGTGCGACAGGAGCGTCGCCAGACGCCCGACGGCGAGCACGAAATCGTGACGATCCGCCCGCTCGCAGGTACGCGCCCGCGTGGCGCCACACCCGAGCGCGACGCGGAACTGGCCACCGAATTGCTTGGCGATCCGAAAGAAATCGCCGAGCACGTCATGCTCATCGATCTGGCGCGCAACGACGTGGGTCGCATCGCACAGACGGGTACCGTCGAAGTCACCGACAAGATGGTGATCGAGAAGTACTCGCATGTGCAGCACATCGTGAGTTCCGTGGAAGGACGCCTGCAACCGGGGCTGTCGAACATCGACGTGCTGCGCGCCACCTTCCCGGCCGGCACGCTCACCGGCGCACCGAAGGTCCGCGCGATGGAACTGATCGACGAGCTCGAGCCGGTCAAACGCGGCCTGTATGGCGGCGCCGTGGGCTATCTGTCGTTTGGCGGTGAGATGGATGTCGCCATCGCGATTCGTACCGGCGTGGTCAAGGACGGCAATCTGTATGTGCAGGCGGCCGCCGGTATCGTGGCCGACTCGGTGCCCGAATCCGAATGGCAAGAGACGGAAAACAAGGCCCGCGCCGTGCTGCGTGCGGCCGAGCAGGTGCAAGACGGTCTCGACGCCGAGTACTGAGCTGCGGGGCGAGTGGCGGGGCGTGGGGCGTATTGGGGCGTGGTGCCTCACGCACGGCCCCTGCCGCGAAGACGAACCGAACGCCTCCCTCTAACGCGAAGCCGTCGCGCTGAATCTTGCCGTGGGCGATGCGTCAGTCATCGCCCAATCGGCACATACATCCGTGCCAGCAGGCCACCACCATCACGAGGCGCAAACTCCAGCGTCGCGCCGAATCGCGACGCAATCGCCCGCACGATCGATATCCCCAATCCCGCCCCCTCGCCCTGCTGCCGTCCCTGATCGCCTCGCCAGAATCGCTGCCCCACCCTCGCCGCCTGCTCCGGCGCCAAACCCGGCCCCCGGTCGCCGACCTCGATGCAATACCCTCGCCGCCGCTCGTCCAGCGCCACAGTCACGTCGACACGACTCCCCTGCGGGGAATAGCGCAACGCGTTGTCTACCAGGTTGCGCACGGCCGTGCTCAGCATCGAACGAGGAACCGCTGCGCCGCCATCGTCGCTCCTCATGCTAAAGACGACCCGTGGTACCCCACGACGGACCGAGGCCCCATTGCGCCACTCAGACATAGACCCAACTCGCAGCGCAACGGGGCCCCGATCCGTCTCCGCCCATTCGATCAGTGCCTCCTCCACCGCGCCTCGCACCGACTCGCATGCGTCCGGCGCATGGGCCGACGCCTCCGCTCTCGCCAACGCCATCATCTGATCCAACGTGTGACGCAAACGGCGCACGCCAATGCCCGCCTGCATCAACGCCCGCCGCGCCGGCCCGCCCCTCGTGATCTCCGCGACCTGCAAATGTGTGTCGACGGCCGTCAGCGGAGTCCGCAATTCATGCGCCGCCGCGTCAGTGAACGCCCGCTGATACGCCACCGCCTGCGTCAGTCGATCCAATAATCCATTTAACGCCGCGACTACCGGGCGTAACTCGGTCGGTGCGATCCCCAGATCTATCGGCGCCGTGTCGTCCGCGTGCTTGTCGCGCAACGTGGCACGCAACGTCTCCAACGGCGACAGGCCTCGCCCAATACCGATCCATAACGCGATCAAACCGCCCACCACAGCAATCAGGAACGGAATGCCCGCCGCCCTCAGCAACGCACTCGTGAAGCCCGCACGCTTCTCCAGCCAATCCGCCGTCATGACCTGATACCCCCGGTCATCCTGCAACACATAGGTTCGCCAGTGCTTGCCATCAATCTCCACTGTGCTGAAACCCAACGGCAATACCCGCCCTTCAGACTGCGGCCCACCCTCGGTGCGCGCCAACACCGCGCCATGCACCGAACGAATCTCGCACGCGATCCCATCGTTGGTGCCCACACGAATGACATCGCCCCAATCCGCTTGCCCCGCACTCGGCACCAGCGGCGATAGCGCTACCCGCGCCAGCAACCCCGACACCATCCGGGCCGACATCGCCAGACGCTCGTCCAACGCCCGGTCGAGATTGGCCTGCACCCCTCGCATCATCCAGCCCGCCGCCACCACCCAAAGCACAATCAGCGCCACACCTGCGATCAACACCGCTCTGAGACGAAGACTCATGACAAGGTCCATCCCAATCGATAACCCAGGCCCCGCGCGGTCTGGATGACCTCACCACCCAATTTGCGACGCACATTGTGGATGTGCACATTCAACGCATTGCTGTTGACCCGCTCCGACAATCCATACAGTCGCTCGTGCAACATGTCAGGCGTCAGCCACCGCCCCCGAGTGCTCGCCAGATGCGCCAGCAAGTCGACCTCTTTGCGTGAAAGCTCCACCGGCTCGCCCTCAAGCCACGCCAGTCCGCTCGCCGGGTCCAGTCGTAACGGCCCGGCCTCGATGATCTGCGCAGCCCGACCCTGCGTGCGCCGCATCAACGCATGCAATCGCGCCGCCAACTCGCGCAAATCGAACGGCTTGACCATGTAGTCATCCGCCCCGCCGTTCAATCCCGCAATCCGATGCTCGATGGCGTCGCGTGCCGTCAGGATGAGGACGGGAATCTCAGGCTCGATCGCCCGGACTTTCGCGAGAACCGCAAGTCCGTCGCCGTCAGGCAACCCGAGATCGAGTATCAAGGCGTCGAACGTGTTCTCGCCATGCGCCGACACGGCCGCCGATCCGCTCGCCGCATGCGCAACAGCAATGCCCAACGCGTCCAGCCCCGCGACAATGCCACTCGAAATCAACGCATCGTCCTCCACCAACAGCACTCGCATGAATCCGCACCTCCCGTGATTACCGCGTCATGTTACGTAATTTGCGTAATCCATTGGACGCCCGGCCCATGCGGGTTGGCGTATCGCCGACACACGCGTCTTGCCGTTAACTCTCGGTTAATCGACGTAGGGCAAGCTCCTCCCTGCTTTGGCACGCCCTCTGGAGGACAGATTTGCTACGCCGCATTTTTCTCATCTTTGTGATTTTGCTCGGTGCGCTTGGTGGAACGCGCGCCGCCGATGCATTTCCCTGGCAAAGCGAGCCAAAGTTCCTCGACGCGTCGCAGGTGCTGACACTCTCTCCCGTCAATCAAGTGGATGGCCACTTTGAAGTCGTCGGACACGTTGCAAAGGACTACTACGTTTATCGGCATTCGCTTCGTGCGCAGGACGCCTCCGGCAAGCCGATCGATCTCACGCTTTCCAACGGCACCCGGCACACCGACGAATTCTTCGGTGAGACGGAGATCTATACCCGGGACGCGCTTCGCTTGCGTCTGCCCGGCGCGACATCCGGTCCCGTGACCCTGCACTGGCAAGGCTGCGCAGACGCCGGCATCTGCTATCCGCCGCAGACGATGACGATCGCTTTGCCCGCCGACGCGGCATCGAGTGCGGATGCCACGGCAATCTCCGTGACGCCTGCCTCTGCCGATGCAGGTGCCGACGCCGTTCCGCTCGCGGAAGATCAGGCCACGGCACATCGGCTCGCCACCGTCGGCCCTGTGACCGCCACGTTGCTGTTCTTCGGCTTCGGCTTGTTGCTGGCCTTCACGCCGTGCACGCTGCCCATGATCCCCATCGTCTCGACGATGATCGTGGGCAATCGTCCCGCGCCGATGCGCGCGTTGGCACTCTCGCTGTCGTATGTGCTGGCGATGGCGCTGACGTATGCGTCGATTGGCGTCGCCGCCGGTCTGGCAGGCGCCAATTTGCAAGCGACGCTGCAATCTCCCTGGTTGCTCGGTGCTTTCGCAGGGCTCTTCCTCGTACTGGCGGCATCGCTGTTCGGTCTGTTCGAGCTGCGTCTGCCCGCCTTCGTGACGACTCGACTCGACGCCGCCGGACACCACCGCACCGGCGGCAGCCTCCCCGGCGCCGCTGCGCTCGGCTTTCTCTCGGCACTGCTTGTCGGCCCGTGCATGACAGCCCCGTTGGCCGGAGCACTGCTCTACATCGGTCAGACCGGTAACGCCTGGATGGGCGGCATCGCGCTGTTCGCGCTGGGGCTCGGCATGGGACTGCCATTGCTCGCCATCGCCTTGTTCGGCTCGCGGATTCTGCCGCGTCCCGGTGCATGGATGGTGCGGGTGCGAATAGCATTCGCCTATGTGATGACGGGCATGGCCATTCTGATGCTCAGCCGCTTCCTGCCCGGTAGCGTCAGTCTTCTGCTCTGGGGTGCCCTCGGCGTCGGCATCGCCGTCGGATTCGCCGCCTGGGCATGGGCGATGCGCGCAACACCGGCGACATGGACGCTCACGTTCGCATCGGCATTGACCGGTATCTGGTCAGTGTTCATGCTCTTGGGCGCCGCGTCTGGCAGCGATTCCGTGTGGCAGCCGCTGGCGCGAGCGAACGCTACCGTTGCCAGTGGCACGAACGCGCGCAGCGGCAGCGCGGTCGACTATGTGAGCGTCAAGTCGGCAGAGGATGTGGACGCGCGCATCGCCGAGGCAGCGGCGAGAGGCCAATGGACGCTGATCGACTTCTACGCGGACTGGTGCGTGAGCTGTCATGTCATCGAGCGCAACGTGTTCGGCGATCCGGCGGTCGCCGCGCGGCTGGCGCGCATGCAAGTGCTGCGCCCCGACGTGACGAAGAACGACAAGACCGATCAGGCCCTGATGAAGCGCTGGGGCGTGCTCGGGCCGCCCACGCTCATTCTCATCGACGCGAACGGTCAGGAAGTGCGCGCGCAACGCATGGTCGGTGAACTGGATGCGCGCAGCTTCCTGCGCCGTCTCGACGCCGCAGGGTTCGTATGACAGGCCTCGGTCCCTTCTCGATACAAACGGTCGCCGTTGCCGCTGCAACGCTGGTGGCCTGGCTCGTTGCGCGCCATCTGCTGCGCAGTGCAGACGCCGCATCGCGCCGCGCAGGCGCCAGCACACTCCTCGACGCGCTGTTCGTCGGTCTGCTCGCCGCACGCCTCGCTTACGTGTTGCGCTGGTGGCCGGATTACGCTGCGGCACCGCTGTCCATCGCCGCGATTGGCGACGGCGGCTTCGACGTCTGGGCCGGTCTGCCCGTCGCTCTGATCTGGGCGCTATGGCGTGTGAGACGTCAGCCGTCGCAGCGGCGACCGATGCTTTGCGGCTTCGTCGCAGGCGTGGCGATCTGGGGCGCCGCACAGGCGGGCCTGGGTGTGATGCAACGCGCCGCACCGCCGCTGCCATCGCTAACGCTCGCCAGACCCGATGGACAGCCCGTCTCACTCGACAGCTATCGCGGCAGTCCGGTCGTGATGAATCTGTGGGCAAGCTGGTGCCCGCCGTGCCGCCGCGAAATGCCGGTGCTCGCCAAGGCACAGGCCGACTATCCCGATGTGCGATTCCTGATGATCAATCAAGGCGAGAGCGCGCATACGCTCGAAGCGTTCGTGCAATCGCAAGGCTTGCAGTTCGACGATTTGTTGCTCGACCCGACCTCTCAGGCCATGCAGGCGGCTGGCGCTCGCGGGCTGCCCACCACGTTGTTCTTCGATACGAATGGCCGTCTGGTCGACGCCCATCTGGGCGAACTGACGGCGGCGCGTCTGCGCGACACGCTGCAAGGCCGTCTCCATCAAACCCCGGCACCTCGAACACCCTAGGAGTCATCGATGTCCGCTCGCAAGTTTCTCGTTCTCACACTGATCGCCGTGCCCGTGCTGGCAGCGCTCGCCTATGCGCTCGTGTTCGCCACATTCGGCACCTCGGACACGTCAGCCAGCGGCAATGACACCCCGGCCGTCATTCAGGCGCTGGCGCGCGAAGGTTTGCAGGATCCGCGCCCCTTCGACACCGGCACCGAGCTGCGTGGCTTCGCCGGTATCGCTGGTCAACAGCCGGTCGCCGTCTACGTGCTGCGCGATGGCAGCGCCATCGTCGGCGCGCGCCTCGGCGCCGACGGCAAGCCGCTGGACGACGAGCGCGTACGTCGTCTCTTCGCCCAGCCGATGAGCGAGGAGATAGCGTCGAAACTCGCCGCCGCCACCTGGGTGCAGGATGGCAGCGCAGACGCCCCGCGCGTGGTGTACACGTTCAGCGACCCGAATTGTGTCTACTGTCATCGATTCTGGAGCTCGGCACGCCCGTGGGTCGATTCGGGCAAAGTGCAGTTGCGGCACATCATCGTCGGCGTCATCAAGGCCAACAGCAGCACCAAGGCAGCGGCCATCCTCGGCGCGCAGGATCGCACCGCAGCGCTTTTGCACAATGAACGACAGTTCGACAGCGGCGGTATCCCGCCCGCGCCGCACATCTCACCCGACATTGCCCGAACGCTCGATGCCCATCAGCAACTGATGGCAGAACTCGGCTTTCGCGGCACCCCGGGCATCGTCTATCGCGACGACAACGGCATGATCCAACGCGTGAACGGCATGCCGCGCCCCGAGGCGCTGGCCACCGTCATGGGCCCGCTTTGAAGCCTCTGGCAGACGGCCCTCACGCGCGGGGCCGTGGGCGCCGGCAGTTGCAGAATCGGCGAACGACGGCCGCTGCCGGGCGCACATTCTTGCGAGAAATACCCGGTTCGCGCGCGAATTGCGCCGATTGAACGCTTTTTGCGCCGCCCCGCCCACGACACCCGGCAGATGCTGCTACAATCGGCGTCACTATGAAGTCGCATCAGTCTTCCTCCCTCCTCTGGTCGCCCCTGACCGCCGCCCTGCGCTGGTGGCGGTAACCCGCCACGTCTATCTCATCCCCATAGCGCCCTCCCCCGCGGATCGCGAACTCAATGTGGGGGCACGCTCAGGGGACATTCGCAAATTCCATGCGTTCGACAATCCATTGTCACCAGACGAACAGGGACCATCATGCTGCTGATGATCGACAACTACGACTCGTTTACCTACAACATCGTCCAGTACTTCGGTGAGCTGGGCGAAGACGTGCGCGTCTTTCGCAACGACGAAATCACCCTCGACACGATCGCCGAACTCGCCCCCGAGCGTATCTGCCTCTCGCCCGGCCCGAGCTGCCCGGCCAACGCCGGCATCACGCTCGACGTGCTCAAGCGCTTCTCCGGCGAAATTCCGATTCTTGGCGTCTGCCTCGGCCATCAGGCCATCGGCGAAGCGTTCGGCGGCAAGGTCGTCCGCGCCCAGCAGATCATGCACGGCAAGGTGAGCGAGATCGAAACCACGCAACAAGGCGTGTTCGCGAATCTGCCCAAGCACTTCACCGTCACGCGTTATCACTCGCTGGCCATCGAGCGCGCTTCGCTGCCCGACTGCCTCGAAGTCACCGCGTGGACGCACGACGGCGAAATCATGGGCGTGCGCCACAAGACCCTCGACGTCGAAGGTGTGCAGTTCCACCCCGAGTCGATTCTGTCGGAGCACGGCCACGCCGTGCTGCGCAACTTCCTGCAAGCCGCCCCGCGCGTGACACAAGCCGCCTGAGCCGATCCGACAGAAGAGAGAACACGCAATGATTACTCCGCAAGAAGCCCTTCAGCGCACCATCGAACACCGTGAAATCTTCCACGACGAGATGCTGCATCTGATGCGTCTCATCATGAAGGGCGAGATTTCGCCGGTCATGTCCGCCGCCATCATCACCGGCCTGCGCGTGAAGAAGGAAACCATCGGCGAAATCGCCGCGGCCGCTCAGGTCATGCGCGAATTCGCGAATCACGTCGAAGCCCCCGCCGACCAGCACTTCGTCGATATCGTGGGCACCGGCGGCGATGTGTCGCATACGTTCAATATTTCCACCGCCTCGATGTTCGTCGCTGCCGGCGCCGGCGCGAAGGTCGCCAAACACGGCAACCGCGGCGTGAGTTCGAAGTCGGGCAGCGCCGACGTGCTCGAAGCCCTCGGTGTGAACATCATGCTCTCGCCCGATCAGGTGGCCGAGTGTCTGCGCGAGGTCGGCATCGGCTTCATGTTCGCGCCGAATCATCATCCGGCAATGAAGAACGTCGCCGCCATCCGCAAGGAAATGGGCGTGCGCACGATCTTCAATATTCTCGGGCCGCTCACGAATCCGGCCGGCGCACCGAACCAGTTGATGGGTGTGTTCCACCCCGATCTGGTCGGTATTCAGGTGCGCGTGATGCAGCGCCTCGGTGCCGAACACGTGCTCGTGGTCTACGGCAAGGACGGCATGGACGAAGTGTCGCTCGGCGCCGCCACGCTCGTCGGCGAGTTGAAGGACGGCAAGGTCACCGAGTACGAGATTCATCCGGAAGACTTCGGCTTGCAGATGGTCAGCAATCGCAGCCTGAAAGTCGGCAGCGCCGAGGAATCGAAGACGATGCTGATCGAAGCCCTCGACAACCAAGCCGGCACCGCCCGTGAAATCGTCACGCTCAACGCCGGCACCGCCCTGTATGCCGCCAACCGCGCAGCATCGATCGGCGACGGCATCGAGATGGCACGCGAGTCGATCGCCAGCGGCGCAGCCCGTGCGAAGCTCGATCAATTCGTCGCATTCACGCAGCGATTCAAGGCCTAAATTCAGACACGACCGCGGCGGGCCGGCTTTTCGTCAGTCCCCGCCACTCTCAGCAGCCCCCGAGTCATTCATCGATATGTCTACCGTTCTCGACAAGATCCTGGCCGTGAAGGCCGAAGAAGTCGCCGCCGCGAAGCGCGTGCGTGAGCTCGCGAGCCTGCGCCGCGATGCCGAAGCCACCGTCGGCGACAGCGCATTGCGCACGCGCGATTTCGTGGGCGCAATGCGCGCAAAGATCGACAGCGGCCTGTGCGGCGTGATCGCCGAAATCAAGAAGGCCAGCCCGTCGAAGGGCGTGATTCGCGAGCATTTCGTGCCGCCGCAGATCGCCGAGTCGTATCAGCAAGGCGGCGCCGCCTGTCTGTCGGTACTGACCGACGTGCAGTTCTTCCAGGGCTCGCCCGAGTATCTGAAAGCCGCGCGCGCCGCCTGCGATCTGCCCGTGCTGCGCAAGGACTTCATGATCGACGCCTATCAGGTCTACGAAGCGCGTGAGATGGGGGCCGACTGCATTCTGCTCATCGCCGCCGCGCTGGAACTGGCCCATATGCGCGAACTCGAAGCGCAAGCCCACGAACTGGGCATGGCCGTGCTCGTCGAAGTGCACAACGGCCGCGAGCTGGATGCCGGTCTCGAATTGCGCACGCCGCTGCTGGGCATCAACAATCGCAACCTGCACAACTTCGAAGTCTCCCTCGACACGACGCTGGGCCTGCTCAAACACATTCCGGACGATCGTCTTGTCGTCACGGAGTCGGGTATCCTGTCGCGTGACGACGTGACGCGCATGCGCGCAGCCAACGTCAATGCCTTTCTCGTCGGCGAAGCCTTCATGCGCGCGCCCGAGCCGGGCGATGCACTCGCCACGCTGTTCGACATGCCCCGCTGACGCCCTCAGGCGCGTCGCGCAAGCGTTCGATGGCACGGTGTCCCCCTCCCGGGACACCTCTCGATGTCTGGCAAGACGCGTCGCGCCTGCACGGTGCTGCGACGCGCGGCACGCCCGGCGTCCCCTCTTACAGGAGCGGCCCGATGGCCATCGAACGCGAACTCAAACTTGCCCTGCCGGGCGACCTTCCCGCCGCACGCGCCGACGCGCTGATCGCTCACCTCAACCGTCTGCCCGGTGCGCAGGCGCGCGGGGAACGACATCTCGTCAATCGCTACTTCGATACGCCCGCACTCGCTCTGGCGAGCGCCAAGGCCGCGCTGCGACTGCGTTTCGTGGCGCGCGACGGCCACGCCGGGCAATGGCTGCAAACGCTCAAGTCGGTCGGCGAAGCCCGCGACGGATTGCACGTGCGCCACGAGTGGGAGCAAGCCGTGCAAGGCGAAGCACTCGAACTCACGAAGTTGATCGCGGCTTGCGATGTGCCCGCCATCGCCGATTTGTTGCGTACCGAAGGTGCGAATGTCGTCGCACAGTTCGAGACGAATTTCGTGCGACGCCTGTGGCGCTATTTCGCCGGTGACGGCACGGCCGTGGAGATCGCGTTCGACCGGGGCGACGTTGCCGTCGAGGCCGACGGCAAGCGTCACACGGCGCCGCTCATCGAAGTCGAACTGGAACTGCTCGACGCGCCCGACGACGATCGCCATGGTCAGGGCGAACGCATCCTTCACGCACTCGCGCAGAACTTGCGCGAAGTCTTGCCCGAACTGCACAGCGACAACGTGAGCAAGGCGCAGCGCGGCTATCGTCTGCGGCAGACAGTGCTCGGTCATTGATCGCATTGCCTCGATGCCCGACGCTATCGACGCCGCCCCCCTCGCCCCCCTCGCCCCATTCGACAGACCCATCGCATGACATCACGCGCCGCATCCCCGAAGACAAACGATGACCGGCAAGGCTCGCTGTTCGACGAAGCCGCACCAGCGCCCCGCGCGCACGACGCGCCAGTGCCGCCGCAGGCAACGCTCGCTGCGGCTCAGACGCCTTCGCGCCGTCGCGGACGTCCGCCGAAGTCGGCCTCGTCTTCGACATCGGCATCCCAGGCATCCAAGCCGGTCACTGCGACCCCCAGGCCCGTCGCGGACAACGCCAACGCTGCGGGTCCGCTCAAAGGACGCGTCGAAGATCAATTCGACGCATTGCCCGACGACTGGAAGACGCTGGTCGCGCCGTTCGTCGAGAGCGAGGCTTACGCGCCGCTGTGCCGGTTCGTCAACGCCGAAGTCGCCGCAGGCAAGACCATCTACCCTGCGGACATCTTCCACGCGCTTCGCATGACGTCGCCCGGCGACGTCAAAGTCGTCATCCTCGGACAAGACCCCTATCACGGCGACGATCACGGCATCGCACAGGCGCACGGCATGGCGTTCTCCGTGCAACGTGGCGTGCGCGTGCCGCCTTCGCTGCGCAACATCTACAAGGAAATCGAGCGCGATCTGGGCATCGCCGCCCCGTCGCACGGCAATCTCGACGCCTGGGCCAAACAGGGCGTGCTGCTGCTCAACACCACGCTGACAGTGGAAGCCGCCAACGCGGCGAGTCACGCAAAGCCGTTCAAGACAGGCGGATGGCAAGCGTGCACCGACACGCTCCTCAGCGGCCTTGCCGCGCAGCCAGGGCCGCGGGTCTTTCTGCTGTGGGGCAGCCATGCGCAGGCGAAGGCACCGCTGCTCGCCGGTCGCGCGCATCTATTGCTCGAGGCGCCGCACCCGTCCCCCCTCTCGGCGCATCGCGGCTTTCTCGGTTGCGGCCACTTCAGCGCCGCCAACACCTTCCTCGTGCAACACGGCAAGACGCCCATCGACTGGCGGTTGCCGGACTGAATCGGGGGGCGCGGCTCACCCACAGTTCACCCGCGCCTCACCGCCTCCCTTCGCTTGTCTCCACGACGCGGCCGCCAATTGCACCGGCGATACGTCCACGCTCGTCCTGATTTCCGATCACCGGATGGCCGGAAATCGAGCCGCAGTGGCGCTGTCCTTTCCATCGGGCGGGATATACGAAGTCATACACGCGACCCAAGGTTTACATATTTATTGGGGAATATTACACTTCCGGCCCGTAATGAGAATCCGTCTCATTATCAAAAACTATAACCGCGCGTTGCCCGGCCTGCGAAGTGTCCGATGGCGACGCCACTGCCGGAACACAAGTATGTCCACCGCTTTCCAGACGCGTCAGCGTCTGCTTGCCTCCGCCTGCGCGCTTGTCGTCGCCGGCAGCTTCACCTCCCTGAGCGCCCAGGCGCAAACGTCCCAGCCGACGCAGACTGCACCGTCGAATCCATCAAAGGCCCCGGATGCGCCGACCAACGGGCAGACGTCCGCCGCGCCGGCCGTCACCCTGCCGACCACGCAGGTGAACGACAACGCCGTGCCGTCGCCCATGCAGACGAAGACGCTGCCGTCGTACAAGTTCGTTGCCCCGCTGCGTGACACGCCGCGCTCGATCACGGTCATTCCGGAAGAACTGATCAAGCAAACGAACGCCACCACCTTCGCCGACGCGCTCAAGACCGTGCCCGGCATCACGTTCATCGGTGGCGATGCCGCCGCGAACCCGTCGGCGGATCGTCCGGTCATTCGCGGCTTCGAATCGCGTAACTCGATCTTCGTCGACGGCATGCGCGACTCGGGCGTGCAGAATCGCGAGACGTTCGACATCGAGAACATCAGCGTCATCAAGGGCCCGGACTCGGTCTACGCGGGACGCGGCGCCGTCGGTGGCAGCATCGACATCACGACCAAGACGCCGCGTCTGGAAGACTTCACCAACGCGAGCCTCGGCCTCGGCACCAACAGCTACAAGCGCTTGACGATGGACGTGAATCGTCAGGTCAACGACGAGACGGCCGTGCGCCTGAACGTGATGGGCCACGACGCCGATCAGGCCGGTCGCAACAACGTCTACAGCAAGCGCTGGGGCGTGGCGCCTTCGGTGGCGTTCGGCCTGAACAGCCCGACCACCGTCACGATCAGCTACTACCACCTGAATTCGTACGACATGCCGGACTTCAGCGCGCCGTTCCGCTCCGCAGGCGGCACGCCGGACGGCGGCTTCCAGCGCAATCAGTTCTACGGTCTGAACAACCGCGACTACCGTCGTGGCCAGACCGACACCGGCGAAATCAAGGTCGAGCACCGCATCAACGACACGTGGAAGATCAAGAACACCACGATGGTCGGCCGCTCCACGCTCGATTACATCGCCACGAACCCGCAGTTCCAGTCGGCCGCCTCGAACATCATTTCGCTGCAAGCCAAGAGCGGGAAGTACGCGACCAACAGCATCGCCAACCAGACCGAACTCACGGGCAAGGCCACGCTGTTCGGCTTCGAGCACACGCTCACCGGCGGTGTCGAATTCAGCAATGAACAAAGCCGCTACGAGGGCTATCTCGTCACCGACAGCGCCGGCAACAACATCCGCTCCGGTGGCCCGTGCTCGGTGGCGTACAACTGCACGACCATCGGCAACTGGAATCCGGACAACCCTTGGACCGGCAGCATTGCGCTCAACGGCGACAAGAGCTTCCCCGGCGCTGCGACCAACACGCGCACCAACGTGGCATCGGCCTACCTGTTCGACAGCGTGAAGCTCTCGGATCGCTGGCTCCTCAACGCGGGCGCGCGCTTCGATCGCTTCGACGTGAACGCCGTGCAAGCCGGCGCACCGGACCTGAAGAACATCTCGAACCTGTTCAGCTTTCAGTTGGGCGTGATTTATAAGGTGCTGCCGTCGCTGAGCCTGTATGCGTCGTATGGCACGTCGGCCAACCCGCCGGGCGCGAACAGCGGTCTGGGTGGCGGTACCGACCAGCTCACGACGACAAACAAAAACCTCTCGCCGGAACGTAGCCGCAACATCGAAGTCGGTGCGAAGTGGGACGTGATCGATCAGCGCCTGTCGCTCACCGCCGCGCTGTTCCAGACGGACAAGACGAATGCACGTGTCTCGGACGGTCTCGGCGGCACGATCAACGCCGGCAGCCAACGCGTGCGCGGCGCCGAACTCGGCTGGGCCGGCAGCCTGACGAACCACTGGCGCGTGTTCGGCGGCTATTCGTATCTGAATGCGGTCACGACCGATGCCGGTCCGGGCGCTGCGCCGGGCTCGAATGGTCTGCCGATGGTGATGGTGCCCAAGCACAACCTCACGCTGTGGACCGACTACGAAGTGATGCCGAAATTCACCGTCGGCGCAGGCATGACGCTCTCGAGCCTCACCTACGCGTCGGTGTCGTCGACCACCCGCAAGTGGACGCCGGGTTACGCACGCTTCGACGCCATGGCAACGTACCGCGTGTCGCGCTCCGTCGATCTGCAACTGAACGTGCAGAACATCTTCGACAAGAAGTATTACTCGAGCGCCTACCCGATCTACGCCACGTGGGCCCCGGGCCGCACCGCCATGCTGACGCTGAACTTCCATCAGTGATCGCACTTCGGTAAACCGGGAACGGGGATCCGGCCATCGTGCCCGGATCCCCGTTTTGCTTTCGTCCGCCAGGTTCTTACACGGCGTTGCGCGGCCTGTGCAGTCACGCGATCAAGGGCAATCGCCTCCGTCAGGCGGTTGCGCACGCGGGCATCGCTCAGCGAGGGTCAGTTGTGCTCAGTCGTGGTGAGTTGTGCTCATTCAGGGGCAGTGACGGGCGTCAGTGTGCCCATCGAGCCCTGCTGATAGCGACGTGTGAGTGAGACGAGATCGCTCTCGTCACGCGCGGCGAAGTTGCCGCGATAGACCACCGGCTCGGCAAGCGGCTCGCCGCCTGCGAGCAGCAGACGCGCACCGGTGCGTCCGGCCAGTTGCCACTCGCCGGGCGGCAGCAACACGGCCTCCGCCCCGCCACCTTGCGCGCGCAACGCGTGACCGGCAAGCGCCGCCTCGCCCTGCGCGATCAACGCCACCCAACGGCGGCCATCGCACGGAATGGTGAACGTGCGCAGTTCGTCGTCGCGCCAATCGAGCTGCAACAACGTCGTACGCTCACCTTCCGCACGCGATACCTGGCGCTCATCCCGCTGCCCCCACTGCCCGCAGACCAACGTGAGATCGACGGCGCCTTCGCACCAGCGCGGCATGGCGTCGGCGCGAACCACGGTTTGCACGGGGGCGCCGTGCGCATGACGGCCGGCACGATTGACGATCATCCGCACGCCGCGCACCGTGGCGCGGGCGTTATCCGGCGCATCCTCATGCACCGTGCCGCAATTCGCTTCCAGCCAGAGCAGATCGCCGGGACGCAACGCGTCGTCGCCACCGTGGGCGTGACGGCAGCGCAGCGAGGTCGTCGATTCGGGGAACAGATACGTCGCCACCACGCATCCCGCATGGGGGTGCGGCGGTATGCAAGCGCCGTGACGGCGGAAGATATCGATCGACAGAAACGGATCCGTCTCGTCGACCTGATCGAAAACTCCCGCCCCCGCAGCGGCCGCACATCGGCCGGGACGGGAGACAGGAAGCACGCGCGGGATGGCGCTCGCGTCGGCATGGGCGGCCGCACGCTTCGTCTGACGCGGATGCAGAGGCGTCGGATTCACCATGGGGAGACCTGCGCGCGCGGGAGAACAGCGGTACCCGAGGGCTTACAGCGCTGCGATGGCTTCGCGAGCGCTCGCGAAACCTGCTGCGGCCGACTCCGGACCCCGTGCCAGACCTTCGGCGAAGATGAACGTCACGTCCGTCATGCCGAGGAAGCCGAGAATCGTCTTGATGTACGGGGTCTGGCTGTCAGCCGGCGTGTCCTTGTAGTTGCCACCGCGGGCAAACGCCACGATCACCTTCTTGCCCTGGATCAGACCTTCCACGCTGCCGTCTTCGCGATAACGGAAGGTCACGCGGGCACGGGCGATCCAGTCGAAGTACGACTTCAGTTGCGTCGGCACCTGGAAGTTGTACAGCGGCACGCCGAACACGACGTAGTCGGCGGCCTGAATTTCAGCGATCAGTTCATCGCTGCGCGCGATGATGGCCTGTTGCTCGGCCGAGCGCTGGTCTTCCGGCGTGAAGAACGCGCCGATCACGGCTTCGTCCAGATGCGGCACGCCATCGGCCAGCAGGTCACGCACAACGACCTTGGCACCGGGGTTTTTCGCGACCAGTTGCGCCACCGCTTCGTTGGCGAGCGTGGTCGAGTTGGCGCCTTGCGAGCGGGCGGCGGAATTGATTTGCAGAATGGTGGTCATTTCACTGGCTCCTGAGCCTGGGGGTTCGATAATCCGTGCGCACCGGTCCCCGTTTCGGGAACGCCGTGAATTGTGCGTCGGCTTGGGATGAATTCTAGTTACCCACAAAAATGAAACAAGCCGGTAAAATCGAATTGTTTGTTCCCATTTTGGAACAATGCCCTCGGGCCCCCTTCCTTGCTGCATGACCCGCCGAGGGACTCGCCGGGTGACTCGAATTAACGTGGAGCGCACGCGATGATTGACGACCTGAATGACATGCTGATCTTCGCGGAGGTCGTGCGCTCAGGCAGCATCACGCGTGCCGGCGAGCGGCTCGATCTGCCCAAGGCGACGGTGAGTCGCCGTCTATCCAAGCTGGAGACACGTCTTGGCACGAAGCTGCTGCACAAGACGACCCGCCGCCTCGAATTGACCGAAGTGGGCGAGGCGTACTACGAGCGTTGCCTGCCGATTCTCGAAGAGGTGGAAGAGACGCGAGACTTCGCCTCGCAGTTGTCGAGCAAGCCGCGCGGACGGCTGCGAATTACCGCGCCCGCCGACTTCGCCGCTCAGTGGCTGGCCGTACCGCTCTCGACTTTCTGCGCCGCCTATCCCGAGATCACCGTCGACGTCGATCTGAGCTCACGGCAGGTCGATCTGGTGGCTGAGCGCGTGGACGTCGCCATTCGTGCCGGCCAACTCTCCGACTCCACACTCGTGGCACGGCCGATGCTCAAGCTCACGCGCAGTCTGTACGCCAGTCCCCTGTACCTGAGCGCGACGGGGCTGCCCGCCTCGCCCGATGAACTGGCCGGACATCGTTTTGTGATCCTGCAAGGCTCGCGGCGTCTGTTCAACTCCGACACGCTGCACAAGGGGCGTCAGCGCATCGACATCACCATGCACGGGGCGATTCAGGTCAACAGCATGGGGATGGTCAAGGAGATGGCGCTCGCGGGCAGCGGCATCGCCGCACTCACGGACATTCTGGCCGAGGACGCGTTGCGCACCGGCCGTCTCGTGAAGGTACTGCCGGAGTGGTCGTTACCGGAGAGCCCGGTGCATCTGGTCACGCCGTCGCGACGCTTCCTCCCGCGCAAGACGCAGGTCTTCATCGAGCATATGCTCGCGGTCGCAAGATCGTCCCCGGAGGAAAACCGGGACCCGACGGTGCCGGGTCCGGTAGAAGGCTGAGCCTCGCCCACGCCAGAGGGCGGCAGCGGCGCGAGGCGC
>NZ_JAELTP010000683.1 GCF_016428915.1 Pandoraea sp. ASV26 | reverse complement strand
CGATAATGCTCCGTACAGAAAACGGGAATAAATTTTTCTACATGCAGCAGAATTGCCCGCGTGCTCAATGGAACACATCCACGTGGATGCGCATTCATCAGCGCCTGAAATAGCAAAAGCCTCTGGTGCAGCCTTCAGTGTGTCGTTGCATTAAACGGCCAAACCACTAAACAACGCACGTGGGCTCGTCGCTTGGATATCCGTGGTCCACCCCCAGTCCTGCCCCGGTCGACACCAACAAGGGACCAGCGGATCAAAGATGGGGTGGGGGGGAAAATTGGGCAATGGCCAGTGAAAAACTCAGCGGCACGCTAATAACTGAGGACCTTGAATCCACTGTGATTACAAGTACTCGTATGGAAATGAAGTGGACAAACTGAAAGTCGCAATGACAGTCGCCTAGAGCCGGGA
>NZ_JAELTP010000682.1 GCF_016428915.1 Pandoraea sp. ASV26 | reverse complement strand
GTATACACCTGGACCGTCGAGAATTGGCGTTCCTTGGAGAAAAAGGAACACGGCCCAGTCTTCCATGCTGGTGGCTACCCATGGTGAGCTTCATGCCCTTTTCCTTGCCCGCCCGCCCGTCGCTTTGATCATTCGTTGACAATGCTCTTCCTCGAACCAGGCGCATATTGCTTTTCCCCCACGGTAACAATTCAGACCATTGCTCCATTTACTTGGAACACGGCTTCGATGCTGATGCAGTCCCTGAAAACTGGAGCTGCTGCGTGCAGTTTGCCCTCGTCCTTTGGAACCCCAACGACCCAAGTCTATACGTCAACCATGCCGCTCACCATCGATTCACTAAGGAGGAAGGCGACTGGGGCTTTACCCGCTTTGTCGAGGGCCGAAAAATGTTCAATATTCCATGGGAGG
>NZ_JAELTP010000681.1 GCF_016428915.1 Pandoraea sp. ASV26 | reverse complement strand
GGCGTTACCAGTTGCTGCATATCCAAGAAGGTCCGCAGCCCATCTCGACACCATGCTCAGTTTCAAGGAAGGATATTGCTTCTTGAGGGCGGTCGCGAGCACGGCGTCACTGTTCAAGCGCTTGGAAGAGGAGTGCTTAAAGTACTGCCTCGTTACTTCGCCGTCGCGGGAGGAGCTGGGCATGATGACGTTTTTATTTCGCTGAGGCAAATCCATGACTTGTTCCCGTTTGTTTCCAAAAGTTGATTGTTTTGATTTGCTATGTCTTGAGAGGAAACTGCAAGGTGCGTTGGTAAACAGGCTCCGACGCAATAGGACCCCCTCACAGGATAGGCTAGTATCAGATCGGGCGACAAGCTGACGTATTGATTGACCTGGATGGGTGGCTGTGAATCCCCCGCGCTGATGCAC
>NZ_JAELTP010000680.1 GCF_016428915.1 Pandoraea sp. ASV26 | reverse complement strand
CTTCAAGGGCCATCATGACAAGAACAAGGGTGGACGGAAGAATCCTAAGAGAAATGTTAGCTATGAGTTCAATGAGGAGTGAGGTTCCAGGTGTTACTTACCAGATGACATAGCTCTGGAAGAGCAATCGGCTCATAGTCTTCTCATAGACGTTATTAATCTGGCAGATTTGAGCCAGTTGCAGAGCACTGGGAGCACCGGTCAAGAGGAAGCAGACGACAACAAAGATGGGGTCGTCCAGGATGCTGATGGGCAAGTATTTGGCAATAACAGCAAGAATCGGTGCCATGATGACGGTGGGAAGCACCATACGGCTAAGCAGAGACGCAACGAGGAGCTTTGTGCCAATCTCTTCCTCTTCGGGATCGAAATTGTCGGCGCGGGAGACAGTGTTGCGGGCCAGGTTAGCGC
>NZ_JAELTP010000679.1 GCF_016428915.1 Pandoraea sp. ASV26 | reverse complement strand
ATGCTGTCCCGTTGAAGCAAATGAACACATCTCGAGCTCAGACGTCCATTCGTTTGCTCATTTTATCCGGCAGATTGAACTGATTCATCCCAATCTTTGCCTCGCTGTCCATCCAAACGGGAAGAATCCTGCCAATCAACAAAGGAGGCGTTCTCCCCCGGCAGGGATTAACCATGGGCCAACTCCACAGACACTGGACCATCAAGCGGCCATTGCTTATTACGGGCAGTCAATAACAATACTCGTACTGCACTCGCAGAGAAACTGCGAAACGCTTGCCTCGTCTGACCCCAAATGCAAGACACGCGACAGGTTTTGTTGGCTCGAGTTGTAGCGGAAATAAAAGGCCGGGGTGGTTTCGCTGTCACGGCTAACGGCACCTGTCAGACCTGTTTCTTCATGCTCCGTGTG
>NZ_JAELTP010000678.1 GCF_016428915.1 Pandoraea sp. ASV26 | reverse complement strand
CCAGTACCACCAACCGATTGAGGCAAACTGAAATGTAGTGTCTCCCTATAGCTCTTCTCTCTGGTTGACAAGGAGTGTCGCATTCTATCTCCATTTGAAGGGCAGAATAATTTATACAAACAAGTCGACAAAAACAATCTTTATTGACCCTGGATATCCTGTACATGTCCCCAGCCCAACTAGGTTTGTGAATGTTGGATCGGGCAGAGAATTGTTCTAGATGGTATGTCGGTGACATCGGCGCCGATGCTCCGACAGGCTGTCTTTTGCCAGCAAAATCAAGCTCCACCAGACAAGCCAAACAACCACAAGGCTAGCTCACCCGTCGCCATCACGAAACCGCAACGCAGCTCTCGTCATCGCCTCGCGAAGCCAACAGCTGCAAAACGCATTTCTTAGTCTCTGAAACTA
>NZ_JAELTP010000677.1 GCF_016428915.1 Pandoraea sp. ASV26 | reverse complement strand
ATGTAACCTAGCAAAGAGGAACAGCTGCCTCTACGGTCTCATACCCCATTGAGGCTTGAGCTGATCCCCGAGCTTTGCCTTTGCAAAGATGGTGTCGCCAGGAAGGCGGCTCACACGGCCGGCACCGCTCCTGATGGCGCCGAGCTGCACCGCCGAGATGCCGCTCCTGCTGCTCTTTATGCTACCGGCGTCGCTCGTCGCCTCTCCATCCTTGAACTTCTTGGGTGGTGCAAAATCGAGGCCGGTAAATGTCGATGACTTGCGCAGCATGTGCGGGCTGGGAAGAGCTGCCAGCTCGTCAAACGCAGTTACAAGCGGCGATGCAACAGGGACGCTTTGCTTGTACGGCCGACGTTCACCCAGTGGGCTCTGGCTGCGGCCGGCAGCTTGATCTTTAATTCTGTCCGGCGG
>NZ_JAELTP010000676.1 GCF_016428915.1 Pandoraea sp. ASV26 | reverse complement strand
GAACAGAGGATCTGCTATGCAATGTGTATATCGAAAGTTCTTTTTGTTGGATACATTGTTACTTTGTCCGACGCGCTGGAGTCTGGGTGTCAAAAGCTTGTTCAGCTTACTGGTCAGATGTTTCGAAGAACTCTGTAGCTCGGCCATTTGCATCTTGGATCTCGTGATGCCAAGACATTACTGGCCCACGTGGAACCTCAAAATCCGATGGTTTCGGAGGCGCCAGCTTGTAGCGAAGCGGACTATTCTCAGTTTGCTGGAGCCCTCTCTCCAATTTGGGGTCTGGTGTTTGAGGAACGCTGTCACCGCCCTTTGCGTCACGTTTCTTCTGCGAGTCCTTTTTCACCCTTGATGTTTTTGCCCGTGCCGCTTGAGCAGCATCATCTGCCTGCAGCTGAGGTTCTGATGCTC
>NZ_JAELTP010000675.1 GCF_016428915.1 Pandoraea sp. ASV26 | reverse complement strand
CCCCACCCCCACCCACCACACGGTTCGTCGGCAGCGTCAGATGTGTATAAGAGACAGCTTATTCCCTCTCTAGTTTCTTGTATTCCTTCTCGCCCTCTGGAAAATGATACACCCCTCACGTCGAAGTATCAGCAGGTCCCATCAGCTTGAGGAGTCTAGCAGGTGAGAAGAAGAAATGCTAAAACTCGCTTCGCTAATTTCTTGACCTAGTGTTTATTCGCTGATGGTCAAAATAATATTAACCGATACAGTTACCAAAATGACAGTGCTAAACTATAAAATCCAAATCCAAAATAAACCGCACGCTTTAACGCCGCTTCGCCGTCGAAGAGCCTTCATCTGCGTCTGTTAATGGAGGCGATCGGCCCTTCGCCTGCGCCGACGCGGTCTTTCTCCTCCGCTCCTGTGCAT
>NZ_JAELTP010000674.1 GCF_016428915.1 Pandoraea sp. ASV26 | reverse complement strand
TGTGTATAAGAGACAGGCCTTGAAGACTGTGACCCTCGAACAGCTGGCCAAGCTCTTATATATCAGACAAGACACAATCAGTGAGTACGACTGCACACAATGGCTAACCGGACAAGCACGCCAAATCAAGAACCTCAACAGCACCCTTGTCCCAACCACCCTCAAATCTGCCGCCCAAGGCCTCCTCAACTTTAGCCAAGCTTTTGACCCAAAGCCGGGACATGGTCCCTTGTGCTCCGTCCACTCTGAGCTAAGCGCTGACATTCTCGATGTCCTCAGAGACTTGGTCATTCGCGAATGCACTACCCACACTGACCGATACCGTCACCGCCGCCAGAAGCACTGCCTTTCTCCGCTGCTGAGTAACTGGCTTACCCGCGTCGACGAAATCTCCGTGCTGTGGATGGGCAA
>NZ_JAELTP010000006.1 GCF_016428915.1 Pandoraea sp. ASV26 | reverse complement strand
CCATGCCGTCCTCCTCCCTGAAGGCCGGAAAGCAGTGTCCTGAGCAACTGGCAGTCCGGGAATTGAGACAAGTCTTCGCCATGGAAAATCGTGCCGACCACCCGGCCAGCGCCGTCCACCCATGGGGTTTTCGTGAAGATGTGTGCCTGCCAATCCCCGTCGCAATACGGATGCCAGTCGAAAATGCGGCTTGCGCGTCGGCTATTCATGACTTCCTTGTCTTGCGCCTGAAAGTCCGGGGCGCATTAGACGGTTCTGCCGGGCATGTCATAGTCGGAGCGACCTATGACGTCGAGATGTGAGCTCAATCCGATAAGTCGTCCATAGGCTTCGTTGGCGTAAAGAAACGAAGAGTTCTCATCCTTGCATCCCCAACATCCCGGGGCAACGTCAAAAAATTTCTGGAGTTCTGTCGATAGATCGACTGGCATGTTCTTTCCTCGCGGGGATATGTGCCCAGTTGCGTGCTTACCGGTCAATTAAATGCTTCTGGCACGGTCGTGCGCGCCCTGCGTGCGCTGACGTTTCTCCACCGGCTTTTCTCATTGACTGCCTGATCAGGGTCTCCGGTGTGGTCTCCCCGGGGGACATGCAAGCGAATTCGGACGTTTCCTTGCCGCATGCCCAATGGCCCCAATGGCCCCGTTGGCATCTGGCGCGAATTGGTGCATGCTTTGCGAATCGCCAGCCCACGCGGTGACTTGGTCGCACTGCGCTGGTGCGTGTCACCCACTACATCACCACACTGCCACACCACAACAACCCCCCCCCCCGCGAGGGACTGAAGGAGCCATCATGGACGGCTTTCTGATGGAGCGGGCATCGCGAGGGCAGCGGACATTTGCCGGCTGTCTGGCAATGGCTATCCTTGCCGCCCTCATCCTGGCGGCACCGCAGGCGACGGCAGTGCTGCCAGCGGTCGCGCCATTCCTGCCGATGTGCGGGCTGACCGTGTTCACGACGGCCACGATTGCGTCTTTTCTGTTGGCGGCACAGTTTCAGGTGAGTCGGCTGCCGGTGTTCGGGCTGCTCGCGGGGGCTTATGCCTTTACGGCGTTGACGGTAGCGATGCAGTTGTTGACGTTCCCCGGCCTGTTCACGCCGCAGGGGTTATTCGGGGCGTTTCCGACGACGTCGGGCTGGATCTGGGTGATCTGGCACGCAGGTTTTCCCACGCTGGTGCTCGCTGCCATGATCTCGCGGCGTCATTTCACGCCGCAGTCCGTGACGCAATTGCCGCCGACGGGGCGTGCGTTGTGGGTCTTCGTCGGCCTGCCGCTGGTGGTGGGCGTACTGCTGTGCATGACGGTACTGGCGCTCAAATTGCCGCCAGCGTTGTCACCGGCAACGGCGCCGGGCGACTTCTCGGCGCGCGGGGCGGGCGTCGTGTTGCTGGTGGTGAACCTCGTCGCGCTGGGCGCGGTGCTGGCGATAGGTCGTCTGCGTACCGTACTCGATCTGTGGATGGCGCTGGCTGTCCTCGCCTGCGCGACGGACACCGTGCTCAGTCTGATGAGTACCGTGCGATTCTCGCTAGGATGGTATCTCGCGCGCTTGTTCAGCATGTCGGCACCGGGACTGCTCGTGTGCGTGCTCGTGTGGGAGGTCACGCGGTTGTATCGCGAACTGACGCGCGCGCATTTGCGATTGATCGAGTACAGCAACCGCGATGCGCTCACGGGCATCTTCAATCGTCGCTACTTCAACGACCGGTTTCCGCGTGACTTCGAGCAGGCCCGTCGCTCGGGGCAGCCGTTATCGCTGTTGATGGTCGATGTCGATCACTTCAAGCGCTACAACGATGCGTACGGCCATCCTGTGGGGGACGAGTGCCTTGAGCACGTTGCCCTGGCCATCATGCGAGCGACGCATCGGCCGGCGGATATCGTGGCGCGCTATGGCGGCGAGGAGTTCGTGATCGTCCTGCCGGAAACCGACGCTAACGGTGCCTATTTCGTTGCCACGCGCGTGACGGAGAGCGTCCGGGCATTGGCGAGGCCGGGGCCGGGACCGCAAGGGGTCGTGACCGTCAGCGTGGGGTGTGCGACACACGTGCCTCGGCAGGCAGACCCCAGCGATACGCCGGAGCGCCTGATCGCGTTTGCCGATGAGGCGTTGTACGCCGCCATGCGACTAGGGCGTGACCGCGTGCATGTTGCTGATGGAATTCCGCCGGAAAGTGACGGGGAAGGCGGCGCGTCAGCGGGTGTACCGCGCGCCGACCTGAGCGCTTGAACTGAAGGCCCGGCATGAGAACGGCGCGCGAGCGCGCGCCGCCACATCAAATCCGTTCGTAAGTCACGAACGCGTAGTCGAAGTCGTTCGGGGCGGGCGAGTGATGCGTCTCGCGTGCCGTCTCCTGCCATTGCGCGGCCGGCAGATCGGGGAAATGCGCATCGCCCTCAAAGGCTTTGGCAATCTCCGTCACGATCACCTTGTCCGCACTTGCCAGTGATTCGGCATACAACTGCGCGCCGCCGATCAGGCAGATTTCCTCGACACCCACACACAGTCGCATGGCATCGATGAGCGAGTTGGCCACTTCGCAGCCGTCGATCTTCAGATCGGGATTGCGCGATACCACGATATTGCGGCGTCCCGGCAGCGGGCGGCCGATCGAGTCGTACGTCTTGCGTCCCATGACGACCGGCTTGCCGAGCGTTGTGCGTTTGAAGTGAGCCAGATCTTCCGGCAAACGCCACGGCAATTGGTTGTCGCGCCCGATCACGCCGTTCCTGGCGCGGGCGACGACCAGCGTAAGAATCGTCATACGGCCACCGGCGCCTTGATATGCGGATGCGCTTCGTACCCGACGATCTGGAAGTCTTCGAAACGGTAATCGAAAATCGAGTCGGGCTTGCGCGCGATCTCGAGCTTCGGCAGCGGAAACGGCTCGCGCGCGAGCTGTGTCTCGACCTGTTCCAGATGGTTGTTGTACAAGTGGCAGTCGCCGCCCGTCCAGATGAAGTCACCGACGTCCAGCCCGGTCTGCTGCGCCATCATGTGCGTGAGCAGTGCGTAGCTCGCGATGTTGAACGGCACGCCGAGGAAAATATCCGCGCTGCGCTGGTAGAGCTGGCACGACAGCTTGCCGTTCGCCACATAGAACTGGAAGAACGCGTGACACGGCGGCAACGCCATGCGCGGAATCTCGCCGACGTTCCATGCGGAGACGATCAGACGGCGCGAGTCGGGCGTCGTACGGATCTGGTCGACGATCTGCGTGATCTGATCGATGTGACCGCCGTCGGGCGTCGGCCACGAGCGCCATTGCGCGCCGTAGACCGGACCGAGTTCACCGTCCGCATCCGCCCATTCGTTCCAGATGGACACGCCGTTTTCTTGCAGATAGCGCACGTTCGTGCTGCCCTGCAAGAACCACAGCAGTTCGTGCACGATGGACTTGATATGCACTTTCTTGGTCGTGACGAGCGGGAATCCTTCCTGCAAGTCGAAGCGCATCTGGTAGCCGAACACCGAGCGCGTGCCCGTGCCCGTGCGGTCGGTCTTGTCTGTGCCATGTTCGAGTACATGGCGCATGAAGTCGAGGTACTGTTTCATAGGCCCATCCGTTTTGCCGGATTTTACCAGCCTCTGAGTGACGGTGTACTTCTGACACGTCAGGCCGGGGTGGCACTGGCGGTGAACGCCACCGGATGGCGCACCGTCAGACGCAGCCCTACGCGCTCGCCCGCTTCATGCGCCAACTCGCCGTCCACGCGCGCAATCACCTCGCGGCCCGAGGCCAGACGCAGCGTGTAGAGCTGATCGGCCCCGCGGAACGCGCGCCTCACGAGCGTGGCTTCAAAGGGACTGGCGGGGTCGTGCGCGATGTCGTCCGCTCGCAGCAAGACATCGACGTTCACCGGGTAGGTGTCTTTCGCGGCGGCGCGCAGCAGCTTGTCAGCAAGCGCCGACGAGACGGCAATTTCCCCGAGTTCCAGCGAGATGCCCCCGCCGTCGGCATTGCCCCGGAAGGTGCCCGGGACGAGCGAGCCGCGTCCGATGAAGTCCGCCACCACACGATTGGCGGGCGTGCGCCACAACTCGCGCGCGGGAGACCATTGGGCAATCGCACCCGCATGCATCACGCCGATGCGATCGGCCATGGCGAAGGCTTCGTGCTGATCGTGCGTCACAAGGATTGCCGTCGCGCCGCTTGCCCGGATGATCTCGCGCACCTCCACGGCCAGACGTTCGCGCAGATCGAGATCGAGATTCGAAAACGGCTCGTCGAGCAGGAGAAGGGCGGGTGAGGGCGCCAGCGCGCGGGCGAGCGCCACGCGTTGCTGCTGACCGCCGGAGAGTTCGTGCGGATACTTGCGCAACACGCCGGCCAGACCGACTCGCTCGGCGAGCATGTTCACGCGCGCCTGACGCTCGCCCCGCGCCATGCGTCCGAGGCCGAAGCCGATGTTTCGCGCAACGTCCAGATGCGGGAACAACGCGTAATCCTGAAACACCACGCCGACGTGACGGCGCTCGGGCGGTTCGCTCAACTGCGCGTTGGCGACCTCGTGAGTGTCGAGTACGATCCGGCCACCGGCGAGCGGCTCGAAGCCGCACACGGCGCGCAGCACCGTCGTCTTGCCGCAGCCGGACGGGCCTAGCAAACAGCCGATCTCACCGCGCGCGAGTGACAGCGACAGGTCGCGAACGGCCGTGTGGACCTGACCGCCAGCGTCGTAGGTCACGGAGATATGGTCGAGCAGCAGATAAGGCAGAGGCATCGATGTGGGGTGGCAGAGGTGTCGACGCGAACACGTCAATGGATCGAAGAGACCGCATCGGCGGAAATCGTCATACGGAAATCGATGGATGAAAACCGGCCGATGAAATCAAGTCGACGGAAGCAGGTCGACGGAAGCCAGTCGACGGTTTTACTCGGCGGCCGGGCACTTTCGGCGTCCGGCCGCGTCAGAGTCCCAATCGCGAATGCGTATAATTTACAACGCTTTAGACCCGTGAATGTCAACCGGTTCCCTTTGGCAGTGCCGAGCGCACGGCAACCCACCGGTCGCTAATAGCCGCTACGGGCCCTTACGATCCGCTGCGAGCCGCTACTGGCTGTTGCTACCGGCGTGTTTTCCTGCCGCAGGCGTGCTCGTGAGCCCATTCACCTTTTCAACGTTACCCGTCAAGATTTGCCGATGTCATCGACGCCTGCGTCACGCGCCGCCACCGATACTGCCTCCGTCGACGTTTCATCAGTGCGGCCCGATCCGGCCGATGGCCTGATCACGTCCGCTGCGTTGGCTGGGCGGGCACCCATGCCGTCGCCCGGCGATTCGTCTTACGTCGCTCGACGCGGGCGAGCCGGCCGATTGTCGGGCGCCTGGGCGTGGCGGCTGGTCGCATGGCTTCCCGCGTTGATCGTGCTCGTCCCGATGTTCGGCATCGTAGCGGCGCTGGGCGCGGGAGATGCGGACACGCGCGCCGTCCTCGCGCACATGCTCGACACGGTGCTGCCCGAATACGCACTCAATTCGCTGCGCATCTCGCTCGCCGTGAGTGCCGGGGTGCTCGTGATGGGTGTGGCGAGTGCATGGCTTGTCGTGCACTACGCCTTTCCCGGGCGACGCGTGCTCGAGTGGGCGCTTATCCTGCCGCTGGCCATGCCCGCGTACGTGACCGCCTATGCCTACACCGACTTCCTCCAGTTCGCCGGACCGGTGCAGAGCGCCTTGCGCAAGCTGCTTGCGCTCGACCGCATCGCCTGGTTTCCAGAAATTCGTTCGTGGTACGGCGCAGCGTGGGTCTTCGCCGGCGCGTTCTATCCCTACGTGTATCTGCTCGCGCGCACCGCCTTTCTGGAGCACAGCCAGCGCTTCCTCGAGGCGGCGCGCACGCTCGGGTGTTCACCCTTGCAGGCCTTTGTGCGCGTGGCATTGCCGCTGGCGCGGCCCGCCCTGGTCGCGGGGGTGGCGCTCGTGCTCATGGAGACACTGGCCGACTATGGGGCGGTCGCCTACTTCGGCGTGCCGACGTTTACGACCGGCATCTACCGCGCGTGGTTGTCGATGGGCGACAGGGTTGCGGCTGCGCAACTCAGCGCCTGTCTGCTGTTTGCGGTCCTCGTCCTGCTGATCGGGGAAGCGCGCAGCCGGGCGCGGCTGAGGTATTACGGGGCACCGGGACGCGCCCCCACGACGTCCCGACGGACCCGCCTTCAAGGCGGCCGTGCGGCGCTGGCGACGCTCGCCTGTGCGCTACCGCTCACCATCGGCTTCGTGCTGCCCGCGCTCATCATGCTGCGGCTGGCGGTCTCCGAGCTGGATCAGGTGCCGTGGCCCCGTTATGGCGAGTGGGTCTACAACACGGTGCGTCTGGCGGGCGTGGCGGCGCTTGTCGCAAGCGCGTTCGCCATCGTGCTCGGTTATGCACAGCGACTGGCGCCGGGGCGTCTCACGCGCATCGCGGTCCGTTTGGTGGGGGTGGGCTACGCGATCCCGGGGGCGGTCATCGCGCTGGGTATTCTCACGCCGGTGCTGCATCTCGACACCTGGCTGGGCAACGTATCCGGCGCCGAGGGTCTGGTTCTCGCAGGTACCGGCGGCGTGCTGATTTATGCCTATGTCGTGCGATTCCTGCCGGCGGCGTTGCAGAGTATGGACGCCGGCTTCGCCCGCATCGCACCGAATCTCGACGCCAGCGCCCGCAGCCTTGGCGTGGGGGGCTGGTCGATGCTGCGCCGGGTGCATCTGCCGCTGCTGCGCGGCAGTGTGCTCACGGCGGCGCTGCTGGTATTCGTCGACGTCATGAAGGAGCTGCCCGCCACGCTCGCGCTGCGGCCGTTCAATATGGACACGCTGGCCGTCGTCACCAGCCATCTGGCGGCCGACGAGCGCCTTGCCGAGGCCGCCGTGCCAGCCCTGACCCTCGTTCTCGTTGGCTTGCTGCCAGTGCTGGTGCTGGCCCGTGCGATTGCGCGGCGCGCCTGAACGCCCCCCATCGTTACGCCCGGCGGCGCTCAGCCGCCGACGCCGACCGCCGACCGCGTTATCTCTTGAAATGTTTGGTGGTTGCCCCCCCGATAGCGCCGCACTATAGTCAAAGCAGACCCGGCAACGAAACCGGGATGACTGAGCGTCAACAAAATGATTGCGATTGTCATTTGCAAATGTTGGCTGTCCATGGCCTTGGCGTCGGCACCACCGCCCGAGGTATCGTTCGACACGGCGGATGGCGGCTGGAATGCCGTTCTGCTGGCGGGATCGATGCGCTAGTGGTTGTCCTGGGAGGGACCGACGCAGGCACTTCAAGACGGACGCTGGACGTCCGGTGGCAGCGTGCAACCTGTTGGCTGGAAGTCGGTTTCGTGTCATTCGGCGTCTGACGCTTTCTCCCCCCTGAGTCGTCGAGGCGCACCGTCTTCAGAAATCTCGCTGTCGTCGGCCGTCGTCCGTGGCGGTTCGCGGGCGTTCGTTGGCGGTTGGGTGTTGTTTTCCGGTATCGTCGGGAGCGGTCACGGGTGGTGTTTGTGCCCCATGCGCCGCAAAATCGCTGTCAATGCAGTGCCTTCGGGAGATAGGCATGGCGCTATGGCGGATCGATCTTGTCTCGCTGCGACTGTTCGTCGCCGTTTGCGAAGAGAGCAGCATTGCCCGCGCTGCCGAGCGTGAATTCATCGCGCCCTCGGCTGTCAGCAAGCGCATCAACGACCTCGAGTCGCTCGTCGGCTCGGCGCTCCTGCAACGCCACAAGTGGGGCGTACGGGCCACCCCGGCAGGCGAAGCCTTGCTGCACCACGCGCGCAATGTGCTGCGCAGTCTCGAGAAGATGCAGGGCGATCTGTCCGAGTACACCAGCGGCGTGCGCGGTCACATCCGTATCTTCGCCAACGTTTCCTCGATTGTCGAGACACTGCCCGATGAACTCGGCGCCTTCCTGCGTCGCCATGAAGGGGTGAAGGTCGACCTCGAGGAGCACACCAGCGCGCAGGTCGTGCGGGGGGTGGCCGATGGCGCCACGGACATCGGCATCTGCTGGGACGCCGTCGATACCCGCGACGTCGAAGTCTTTCCCTATCGGCACGACCAGATCGTGACCGTGCTGCACCGTGAACACCCGCTGGCCTGCGCCGAGCAACTCGGGTTCGTCGAAACGCTCGATTTCGACCAGGTCGGGGTGCATCCGGACAGCGCCATGTACACCGTGCTGCGGCGTCTGGCCGCCGAGCAAGGCAAGACCGTCAAATTCCGCATCCATGTCTCGACGTTCGAGGCCGTGTGCCGCATGGTGCGCGCCAATCTCGGGCTGGCCGTCGCGCCGCGCGAGGCCGTCGGCATCTATTCGCAGGTCACGGATGGGGAGGCGCTGCGCATCGTGCCGCTGACCGATCCGTGGGCACAGCGCCGTCTGATCGTGTGCGTGCGCCGTTACGACGCATTGCCGGTCGCATCCCGCATGCTGGTCGACCATTTGTGCGCACGTAACGTCACGGGGGGAAACGTCTGAAACCGTCTGAGGCAACCTGATGTCTGGCGACGTTGCAAGCATCGTCAACGGCGATGTCTGGCATGCCGAAACACCTCTTGTCGCGGCATCGGGCGCAGCGGATGCTTTGGGGGCCGATAGCGATTCCGGCCGGCGAGCCGGAGCGCGCCTGTGTCCCGCATCATGCGGGAGGAGACACGCGATGACACATCCTGAAGCGCGCCGCGTGCGCGAAGCCGTGGGACGTCTGATTCTTGTGCTCACGCTCATAGCGCTGGGCCTCGTGGCATTGAGCCTGAGCGCAGGGGCGTCTGCCGCCCCGGCACAACCGCTCGAAAAGCCGAAGCTCACGATTGCCGTGGGCGGTAAGCCCGGCCTCTACTACCTGCCGTTGACGATCGCCGAGCAACTCGGCTACTTCAAGGACGAAGGCCTCGATGTCACCATCGACGACTTCGCCGGTGGCTCGAAAGCGTTGCAGGCCGTTGTCGGCGGTAGCGCAGACATCGGTACCGGCGCATTCGAGCACACGCTGCTGATGCAGACCAAAGGGCTGACCTATCAGTCGTTCGCCGTGCTGGGTGCGGCGCCGCAACTGGTGCTTGGCGTGGTGAAGGCCAAGGCGGGCGAGGTCAAGTCGGTCAAGGATCTGAAGGGAATGCGCATCGGGGTCAGCGCGCCCGGATCGAGTACGCACATGCTGGTGAACGTGGCGCTCGCCAAAGTGGGGCTCAAGCCGAGCGATGTGTCGATTGTGGGCGTGGGGACCAATGCGACGGTGATCGCTGCCGCGCGTGGCGGGCAGGTCGACGCGGTCTCCAACGTCGACCCGATGATGACGCTGTTGCAGGAGTCGGGCGACCTCAAGGTGCTGGTCGACACGCGTACGCAGGCCGGCACTCGCGCCATGTTCGGCGGCCCGATGCCGGCGGCGGTGATGTACGCGCCGCAAAGCTTCATCCAGAAGAATCCGCGTACGGTGCAGGCGCTGGCCAACGCCATCGTCCGGGCGGACAAATGGCTCCAGCGCGCCTCGGCCGCCGATCTCCTGAAGACCGTGCCGGAAGCTTATCTGTTGGGCGACAAGACGCTTTATCTGAAAGCCTTCGCCAACTGCCGCGAGGCGTTTTCGCCGGACGGCATGATGCCCGCCGACGGCCCCGCTACAGCGCTCAAGGCACTCGCGTCGTTCACTCCCGAAGTCAAGCCGTCGCAGATCCGGCTTGGCGACACGTGGACGAACGCTTTCGCCATCCAGGCGAATCGGCAGTACCCCTGAGCGTCTGCTGACGAACGCGTGTTTGGACGTCATGACTTCACTTTCCCCACGTTGCCGCAGGTCGGTTCGGCACGGAACTTGCGATCGAAACGGGTGAACCCATGCGGGAACATTCGAGGAGTGATCTCATGCAAGCCACCGTGCAACTGAACGGACGCGTGCTGTGGTTGAGCGAGCGTGCCGACGTCATGACCCGGCAACTCGCGGGCGAGTCACTGACACGGGCCGAGGCCGGCCCCCTGCGCGACCAGATTTCCACCGACGAGATGACGCCCGCGTGGGCATGCCTGTCGTTCGACGAAACCCTCGGCGACTATGTTTATGTCGGGTTGCGATGCAGCGAGGACGTGACGGAGCCTGCTGGGGTATTTCCTGTCAGGCCGAAGGCGGTGCGCGAGGGGGGCTTTGCGGTGTCGGTCGCCGGGCTGCGTCGCGGCAAGGGGTCGTCGCGCGAGGCCAGTCCGTTTGCCGAATGGTGCGCGGGCATTCGCGTGGTGATTGCCGAGAGTTTCGAGCGCATCTACGCCCAGAACTGCCAGAACCTCGGGCTGCTGATGTCGACCGACCTGACGCTTGCCGAGCGCTTGCAAGCCGGCGAAGCGGTACCGATCGAGGCCTTTCTCGATGACTGCGATCCATTAGGCGAAGCCATCGTGCGCAGCGGCGGGTTGTTCGGCTACACGCGGCGCCGCCTGTCGGGGGACATCGCGGTGCCGCACCCCGCGCATGCGCCGGGCGCGATGACCTACGGCGAGAAGCTCATTGCGAAGGCGCTGGGCGTGGCTCGCGTGCGCTCGGGCGACGCCGTGTTCGTGCCCGCCGACTGGCGCTTCTCCCATGAATACGTGACGCCGATGGCCGTGAGCTTCCTGCGCCACGCCTTCGGCGACCACGTGCCCGAGCTGCACGATCCGGCGTCGATGCTGTGCTTCGAGGACCACCTCACCCATCTCGATGCGATGTCCGCCGACGGCGGCGGACCGCCGCCGCTGGTCGATGCGGCGAAGCGCCTGGGGGCCGTGCAGCGTGAATTCTGCGCGCAGCATGACGTGCGTCTGCACGGCCGCGCGGCCGGCGGCGGCTCGGAAGGCATTTGCCACGCCCTGATGCTCGAGCGCTATGCGCTGCCGGGACAGATCATCGTCGGCACCGACTCGCATACGCCGCATTGCGGTGCGGTCGGCGCATTTGCGTTCGGCGTGGGGGCCACGGAAATGGCGAACGCCTGGCTTACGGGCGACGCGCGTCTGGCGGTGCCCGGCACTTGCCTCGTGCATTTGCGCTCGCGCTTACCGGTGGGCGTCGGCGCGAAGGATCTGGCGCTGCACCTGCTGCATCTGCCGTATATCCGCGACGGCCGTGCCATCGGCCAGATCATCGAGTTCTCCGGCGAAGCGGTGGCGCATCTGTCGACCGACGAGCGGGCCACGCTGACCAATATGGTCGCAGAGATCGGCGGGCTGACCGGGCTGATCGTGCCCGATGCCGAGACCGTGCGGTACTTGCGCGAGCGGCGTGGCATCGACTTCACGTTGGCGCCGTGGATGACCAGCGACGCGCAGGCGTCTTACGCCCACGTCATCGAGATCGATTGCGCGCATCTCGGGGCGATGGTGGCGAGTCCCGGTGATCCGGGCAACGGCGTGGCGCTTGCCGACCTGAAGCGGGTCGTCCCCGTCGATATTGCGTACGGCGGATCGTGTACGGGCAGCAAACGCGACGATCTGCGGGCCTGTCATGACGTGCTCGCGTGGGGCCTGTCGCAAGGGCATCGCGTGGCCGATGGCGTGCGCTTCTACCTCCAGTACGGCAGTGAAGACGTGCGGACGTGGTGTGAGGCACAGGGCTACACCAAAGTGTTCAAGGCGGCGGGGGTGACGATGCTCTCGCCGGGATGCGGCGCGTGTGTGAACGCCGGCCCGGGGGCGTCTCGCGCGCCCGGCGAGGTGGTCATCAGTGCGCAGAACCGGAATTTCCCCGGACGTTCCGGACCGGGACAGATGTGGCTGGGCAGTCCGGCCACCGTGGCGGCGAGTGCCTTGGCGGGGTACATCGTCGGCTTCGATCAACTTCAACGCGACGGATTCGCCTCGCACGCCGTGAGCACGCCGGGCCGGCTGTGTGGCGAAGCGTCGCGCGCGGGGTAGGGAGGGTAGCAGATGCCGGATGTGTCGCCTGCGGTGCCAACGCCGTTGCAAGGCATTCGCGTAGTGGAGTTTTCTCATATGGTGATGGGCCCCACGTGTGGCATGGTGCTCGGCGACCTCGGTGCCGACGTCATCAAGGTGGAGCCCGTAGGCGGCGACGCGACGCGGCGTCTGCTGGGCACGGGCGCGGGCTTCTTCCGCGCATTCAACCGCAACAAACGCAGCATCATGGTGGATGTGACACGCCCCGAAGGGCGCGAGCTGATTCTGCGTCTGGTGAGCACGGCGGATGTCCTGACCGAGAACTTCAAGCCCGGGCGCATGCGCCAGATCGGGCTGGACTATGCCACGTTATCGCGGCTGAATCCGGCGCTCGTCTACGTCTCGCTCAAAGGTTTTCTGCCGGGGCCGTACGCCGCCCGCACCGCGCTCGACGAGGTCGTGCAGATGATGGCCGGGCTGGCCTACATGACGGGCCCCCCCGGGCAGCCGCTGCGCGCGGGGGCGTCGGTCAACGACATCATGGGGGGCGTGTTCGGCGCGCTCGCTGCGATGGCGGCGCTTTATGAACGCAAGACCACGGGACGCGGGCAGGAAGTGCAGGGCGCACTCTTCGAGAACTGCGTGATGCTCGCCGCGCAGCACATGCAGCAATATGCGGTGACGGGGGCGGCACCCGACCCGATGCCGGCGCGCGTGTCGGCGTGGGGGATTTACGACGTGTTCACGGCGCGCGATGGCGTGCAGATCTTTCTCGCGGTCGTGAGCGACAGCCAGTGGCGTACTTTCTGCGACGTGTTCGGCCGTCAGGATCTGGCCGACGATGACCGGCTTGCGACGAACAACGACCGGGTGCTGGCGCGCGACTGGCTATTGCCCTTGCTGCGCGAGATGATGCAGGGATTCGACGCGAGCTATCTGGCGGCCGCGTTCGAGCGGCATGGTCTGCCGTTCGCGCCGATCGTCGCCCCGCAGGCGCTGTTCGACGACCCGCATCTGCGCGCGAGCGGTGGATTGGGCGATCTGGTGACCGAGGACGGCGAGCACACCCAAGTGCCGCTGCTGCCGATCACGATGTCGGGGCAGCGCTTGCCCGCGCGCCGTCCGTTGCCGGTGGCGGGCGAGCACACGAACGAAATTCTGCGCGATCTGGGGTATCTCGACAGCCAGATCGCCCGTCTTGTGGTCGAGGGGGTGGTGGCGGGACCGGTGGGCGACCCAAGCAGCCCTCTGCCTGACGATGCCCCCGGTAGCGACGATCGCATGGGTCCCGATTCATGGGGGGACGGCGCCGATTGAGGCTGAATTCGGAATTGTCCGAGCGATGAGGGCGCGCCGTCTGCTTGCGGGCAGATGGCGCGGCGCGGTACGGTGTGGGCATCGACCTTCACCACGTCTTCGCACGCCATGGCCCAATCTCCCGATCTGTTCGATCCGTCTCAGGCACGTGAATCGTCTTCGCTGGCTGCATCGTCCGCGTCTTCCGAAGCGCCGCTTGCCGGCATCACTGTGCTCGATCTCACAAGGCTGTTGCCGGGGCCGCTCGCGGGACTTCGTTTCGCCGAGCTGGGGGCGAACGTCATCAAGATCGAGGACAAGGGCGCGGGCGACTATGCCCGCGAGATGATGCTCAGGGAGGGGGAGCCGTCGCCGGGCGCCTTCTGGCGTCTGCTCAATCGCGGCAAATCGGTCGAGCGGCTCGACCTCAAGAACGACACCGATCGCGCGACGTTTCGAGACCGGGTGTCGCATGCCGATGTACTGCTCGAAGGGTTCCGCCCCGGCGTGATGGCGCGGCTCGGCTTCGACTACGAGACGCTCGCACGCATTCGGCCATCGCTGGTCATGGCGTCGATCACCGGCTATGGACAGCATGGACCGTTGGCGCAGGCGGCCGGACACGACATCAACTACATCGGCTACGCCGGGGTGCTCGATCAGTTGGGGGATGCGGCGGACGCGCCCATCGTCCCGAACTTCCAGATCGGCGATGTGTACGGCGGCGCTCAGGCGACGGTGCAGGCGGTGTTGGCGGCGCTCGTCTCGGCACAGCGCACCGGGCGGGGCCGGTGGCTCGATATCTCGATGACCCACGAGGTGTTTCGCGCGAATCTCGTTCCCGCCGTTGCGTTGCATCGGCAGGGGCACGTGTCGCGGGCGGGCATGGATTTGCTCAATGGCGGTGTGCCTTGCTATCAGGTCTATCGCACGCAGGATGGGCGGTACATGGCCGTGGGTGCCCTCGAACTCAAGTTCTGGCAGACCTTGTGCGACGTACTCGGGCGCAGCGAGTGGAAGTCGCGGCACTGGTCGCTGGGGCAGGCGGTGGGGGGCGACGATGCACGCGCGCTTCAACACGAGCTGGCGGCGGTGTTTGCGAGCGCGTCGCAGTCCGACTGGACGTCGCGCTTTGCCAATGCCGATTGCTGCGTCACACCGGTGTTGCGGCTGGAGGAAGCCATGACGCATCCGTTGTTTGCACATGTACGCGAGGCACTGATGCCCTGATGTCTCGATGCCCCAATCCCCCGATGCCATGTTGCCGGGGCGATCGCACGTTGCCGGATGTCACAATTTTTCAGGGAGGTGAGACGCGATGTGTGGCGGTTGAAGTGATGTCCACGGTGGGACGCAAATATTGCGCGAATGCTGTATATTTGCACAGTGTTTTCGCCGCCCACCATGTCATCCTCAACGCGCAAGATCATTCACTGCGACGCCGACTGCTTTTACGCCTCCGTCGAGATGCGTGACGACCCGTCGTTGCGGGGCATTCCGTTGGCCGTCGGTGGCCAGCCCGATCAGCGGGGCGTGGTTGCCACGTGCAATTACGAGGCGCGCGCTTTCGGCGTGCGCTCTGCGATGCCATCGGCTCAGGCGATGAAGCTGTGTCCTGAGCTGCGCATCATTCCCCCGACGATGAGCCGGTATCAGGAAGCGTCGCGGCGCATTATGGCGATCTATCGCGATTACACGGAACTCGTCGAACCCCTCTCGCTTGATGAGGCGTATCTGGACGTTACCGACAGCGAGCATTGCGGCGGCTCGGCAACGTTGATCGCTCGTGAGATTCGTGCGCGCATTGCCGCCGAAGTCGGGCTGACCGTCTCGGCCGGGGTGGCGCCCAACAAGTTCATCGCCAAGATCGCCAGCGATTGGCGCAAGCCTGACGGCATGTTCGTCGTGAAGCCGGCACAAGTCGATGCGTTCGTGGCTGTCCTGCCCGTCGAGCGCCTCTTCGGCGTGGGCAAGGTGACGGCGGAGAAGCTCCGGGCGCTGGGCGTGGATTCCTGCGGCGATTTGCGAAGTCACTCGCTTGCCGATCTCACCGAGCGTTTCGGCGTGTTCGGCCAGCGGCTGTTCGAGCGCTGCCGTGGCATCGACACACGTGAGGTGAGCCCGGACCGCGAGCGCAAATCGATCAGTGTCGAGACGACCTACACGCGCGACCTGCGCACGCTCGCCGAATGCGAGACGGCGCTCGAACCGTTGCTTCGCCAGTTGTTCGAGCGCATTGAGCGGGCGCGTCGCAGCGAGCCGCTGGCCATCGCCAAGGTCTTCGTCAAAATCCGCTTCGCCGACTTCTCGCGCACGACGGCCGAAGCCGGTGCGCTGAGCGTCGATCCCGTGCAATGCCGTGAGTTGCTCGCGCAGGCGGTTGAGCGCAAGCGCCGGCCGGTTCGTCTGATGGGCGTGGGCGTTCGTCTGCTGGAAGCTCAGGCGGCACGCCAGTTGCGATTGTTCGACGACCGGGATGACAGCGCCTCACTCACCGCACCGCCGACGGGCGATAATGCGGCATCACAGGCATAGATCGCACAGACGAGCGGGGTGAGGGATGGCGGAGATCATCGAAGTCACATTGCGGCTGACGGCGGCATTGATTCTTGGCGGACTCGTCGGGCTCAATCGAAATTTGCACCACAAGTCCGTCGGGTTGCGAACGCTGGCGATCGTGTCGTTCGGCTCGGCTTTGTTCGTGCTGGCGGTCGTGCCGTTTCCGGGAACGACGCTGACCTACGATGGGTCGTCGGTCGGCCGGGTGATACAGGGCATCGTCGCCGGGATCGGCTTTCTTGGGGCGGGTTGCATCATCCGCCCCAATCAGGGTTCATCGGTGCACGGGTTCACTACGGCGGCGGCGCTCTGGAGCACGACAGGGATCGGCATTATTTGCGGTTTGGGCCGTTGGCATATCGCGCTGGTGGCGATGGTGTTGCTGCTTATCGTGCTGGCGCTCGGCGGGCGCATCGAGGCGCTCGCGCACCGATGGCTGGGGCACGACGAGCCGCCTGAGCCTCCGTCTGACGGGCACGCACCGGCGCCGCGTGCGCGCGACGGCATGTGACATCCATCCAGCGCCTGCAAAAAACACACATCGCCGCCTCCTCGCCCCGCACGTCACGGGAAGATCCTGCGGACACCGAAGAAAAATGCCCGCCGAAGCGGGCAAATGACGTTGTCGCAGTACCCCCAAAAGGACGTAAGAGGGCGATTTCATTTTGGTCAGCCACGCGTCGTTCGCCAATCGGGGCTTGCCCGATTAGGGAAAGCACGTCAGGGAGACTACGTAAGCCTGTCGCGGTTTCGGCCGACCGCTTACCGTAGTGCGCGCAGCTCCGTGGCGCGAGCGCGCGCGACCCGCAGGCCGTCGGCCTGAAGCGAGAGCGTGGCGGCGTCGGCTTGCTGCGAGGCGTCAGTTGCTGAGGTGTACGTCAAAATGGCAGCCTGCCGCTCACGGTGAAATCGCTCGGTGATCGGCGCACACTCGGCAGCGGCCTCGTCGGCCAACCGCGCCGGGTCAGGCACCAGATTGATATAGCGTGCGACGTGGCCGTAGAGACACGTTCGGTACTGGTCGGCTGCGGCGTCGGCGGCTGCCAGATGACGCTCACGCAACGTGGCGGCATCGGGGGCAGCCGGGTGCGACGCCGTGGGTGCGGCGGGTGGTTTCGACGGCGTGGCGCAACCGGCGACGAACAGGGCGGCAGCGGCACAGAACAGGGCCGGCACGACGATGCGCGTGCGGGCTAAAATCGGAAACGTCCGAGTCATGAGGTAATCGAGGCCGATGGCATAAAGTCCGCGATCTCGCTATGGTACGGGATTTGGCGGATTCGTCCCGACTCTACCCCGAATCTGCTGTTTATTCATTGCTGATCCACGGCTGATCCACGGCTGATCCACCGCGGATCCCCTGCGGATCCAACCAATTAACGGCGCGCCTGTGTCGCGCCAATCTGACATGAGCGAATTCCAAAAAGGACTGGTGTGGCTGCGGCGCGATCTGCGCTGCACCGACAACGCGACGCTGACGCGGGCGCTCACGGCGTGCCGCGAAGTGTATGTCGTCTTTGTCTTCGACACGGCGATTCTCAAGGGTTTGCCGGCCGACGATCGCCGGGTGGCCTTCATCCACGACAGTGTGGTGGCGCTGGCCAAGACCATCGAGGACGCCGGAGGGGCACTGATTGTGCGTCACGGCGATTCGAGCGCAGAGATTCCTGCGCTGGCGAAGTCGCTCGGCGTGCAGGCTGTCTTTGCCGGGCGCGACTATGAACCCGCCGCAGTGGCGCGTGACCGCACGGTGGCGCGCTCGCTCGACGATCTCGGCATTGCCTTCGAGGCCGTCAAGGATCAGGTCATCTTCGAGGCCAGTGAGATTCTCACGGCGCAGGGCGAGCCCTACAGTGTATTCACGCCTTACCAGCGGGCGTGGTTGAAGCAGGTGCGGCCGGTCGATCTTGCACCGCACGGGCGTCCGGGTGATTTGCAAAGGCTGGCCGTGCCGACAAATGAAGCGGCGACGCTACCCTCGCTCGCGTCGCTGGGTTTCGAGGTTCCGCAAACGCACCGGATGGCGATCCCGGCCGGGGAGTCCGGCGCTCGCCAACTGTTGGACGACTTTCTGCCGCGCATGGCGCACTACCATGAGCGCCGCGACTATCCCGCCGTGCGCGGGCCGAGCTATCTGTCGGTGCATCTGCGTTTCGGCACGATCTCGATCCGCACGCTGGCGCGCGAAGCGCACACGGCCATGCTGCGAGGCGGCGATGCCGCCAGCGGCGCACAAACTTGGCTCAGCGAACTGATCTGGCGCGAGTTCTATTTCATGATCCTGCACCATCATCCGGAGGTGGTCGCCAAGGCATTCAAACCCGCGTACGACGCCATCGAATGGGCGACCGGCAAGGTTGCCGATGCGAATTTTCAGGCGTGGTGTGAAGGCCGAACGGGCTATCCGCTGGTCGATGCCGCCATGCGTCAGATCAACCAGACCGGCTACATGCACAACCGTTTGCGCATGGTCACGGCAAGCTTTCTGGTCAAGGATCTGGGCATCGACTGGCGGCGGGGAGAGGCGTACTTTGCGCGCGCCCTCAATGATTTCGATCTGTCGGCCAACAATGGCGGCTGGCAGTGGGCGGCGTCTACCGGGTGCGACGCGCAACCGTATTTCCGCATCTTCAATCCGGTGACGCAGTCCGAAAAGTTCGATCCGCTCGGACGTTTCATCCGGAAGTACGTGCCGGAGCTGGCCGATTTGCCTGACAAGGCGCTGCATGCGCCATGGAGAGCCGATGCGCAGACGCTGCTCAATGCCAAGGTGACGCTGGGGCGCGATTATCCGCATCCGCTGGTGGCCCACGATGTGGCGCGTAAGGAGACGCTCGCACGCTACGCCGTGGTGAAGACACCGGCCGTTTCCGGCAAACGGGATGACGACACGGACGTCGATTGAAGAAAAGATCGGTGTATACCCCGGTCAACTTTTTGCGCGTCTGACCGTTGTTATGGATAAGGCACACGAGAGGCCGGGGCTTCGGTAGCGGTTCGCGACGTCGGGGGTGTCAGTCGGCGCTAGTGGGCGCTAGTCGGCGTCAGGGAGGAAGCAGTGAAACAGCGAGAAGTGCTCGGAAACGAGCGAGGGCAGGCCAAAACCACACGGGGAAGCTGAGAAATCTCTTGCCGCGCAGACGGCAGCTTCGCCATACGGGGTAAGCGATGAGCGAATGCCCGGAGCGTCAGCGTTCCGGGCATTTTTTTATGGCGAATCCGGTTGTCGACCTTGGGCGGTCACGGCCAGTACGATCCAGACCGCCAGGTTGAACGGCAGGGTGAAGTAAGGCCAGCCCATCGAGCCGAGCGCCTGACCGAGGACTACGCAAATGACGCAGGCCAGCACGGCGCCAGCGAAGCGCAGGGCGGGACGGCGTCCGAACATGCCCAGGCCGAGCGCGGCAAGAAACGCGTTCACGCCAATGCCACCGGCTTGCCCGGCCATCGCCGGCCATACCGTCGCCAGCGCGGCGAGGCCCGACCATACCGCGACACCCGCTGCCAGCGCCCACAGCGTTGCGCGAGCATTCCAGAGCGCGAGCAAGTACCAGGTGAGCAGGCCCAGCACCAGCGGGGCGACGAAGACGACCTGACCGACCGAGCAAAAGACGAAGCCGGGCGTGCCCGTATCGCAGGCGAGTGCGCCGGTGCGCGGTGACAACGCGAGCCACGGCTGAAGACCCCAAGTGAGCGCCATGACGCCGACAAAGGGGCCGGTCAGGGCGGGAAGCCTGTAGCGCGCGAGGACGGCCGTCGCGAGGACGCTCAAGCCGACGCATACCGCCAGCCACGCGGCGAACGCGGCGTCGGGCTGCCAGAGGGCGCCGAACGCGATACCTGTGAGCGCAGCGTTGTATCCCAATAGCCCGCTGCGGCGCGGCTCGCGCGGCAGTCGCAGCGCGAGCGCCAAACATGACGCGGCGACACTCGCGGACAACCCGGAAACGGCTGCGGGCAAGTCGGCCAGGGCGAGTACGGCGAGCAACAACAAGCCGATGCCGGCCGACGGAATGAAGTAGATCTGAGCGAAGTTCGCGACCGGACCGTGCAGCTCATCGATCAACCAATGTCGCCGCACTGCGGCGCGAGGCGCGGCCTGCGACGCCGCTGATGCAGGCATGAGCGAGGGGCGATGCAGTGGCATGGGCGGGCGGCGGCTTGGGCAAAGGTGAGAGGGGACTCGCGGCGTCAGGCGTCCGAATAGACCGCACAACCCTTACGGCAGGCGAGCGATGGGCGCGAGCTTACGCCGAACCGGTGTGTCCGGGCGCGGCGGCTCGTTATAGTCGGTATTTGGCGGGCGATTGGATCGGAAGCCACTGAAGCCGCTAAAGCCGCTGAGGCCACAACCGACATCCGTGCCCAGAAAAGCAAAACCCGCGCACGCCGGCGCGGGTTTTGTTCGACGATTGTCGTTGCGGAGGGCTTACTTGCCGCCGCCCTTGGCCGGCTTGACTGCCCAACTGTCCTTGAGCGATACGATGCGGTTGAACACCGGCTTGCCCGGTGCCGAGTCGTAGCGGTCGGCGACGAAGTAGCCATGGCGCTCGAACTGCACGCGATCTTCCGGTGCAACGTTGAGCAGACCCGGTTCGACAAAGGCCTGCGTCACGCGCTTGGCGTTCGGGTTGAGGGCGTCGAGGAAGTTCTTGTCGCCGGCGTCCGGATTCGGATCGAGGAACAGGCGGTCGTAGATGCGCACCTCGGCGGCGACAGCGTGCAACGCGCTCACCCAGTGGATGTTGCCCTTGACCTTGTAGTTGTCCGCGCCAGGCGTACCCGAGCGGCTGTCTTCAAAGTAGTTGCAATGCACGGCGGTGACGTTGCCGTCGGCATCGGTATCGAAGCCCGTGCACTCCACGACGTAACCGTAGCGCAGACGCACCTTGTTGCCCGGGAACAGGCGGAAGAAGCCCTTCACCGGCTCTGCCTGGAAGTCTTCGCGCTCGATCCACAGCTCGCGCGAGATCGGGAACGTGCGCATGCCGCGCTCCGGGAAGTGCGGGTGCACCGGTGCCTGACAGTCTTCCTGCTTGCCCTCCGGATAGTTGTCGATGACGAGCTTGAGCGGATCGAGCACGGCCGTCGCGCGCGGCGCCTTCGGATCGAGATCGTCTCGCAGGGCTTGCTCGAGAATGCTCATGTCGATCCACGACGCCGACTTCGCGACACCGATGCGCTCGCAGAACAATTGCAGGCTTTCCGGCGAGAAGCCGCGACGACGCAGGCCGACAAGCGTGGGCATGCGCGGATCGTCCCAACCGTCGACGTAATTGTCGGTGACCAGTTGGCGCAGCTTGCGCTTGCTCGTGATCGCGTAAGTCAGTTGCAGACGCGCAAATTCGATCTGCTGCGGGGTCGGACGCGTGAACATGCCGGCATCGGCCAATTCACCCAGCACCCAGTCGTAGAACGGACGCTGATCTTCGAACTCCAGCGTGCACAGGCTGTGTGTGATGTTCTCGATGGCGTCTTCGAGCGGGTGTGCATAGGTGTACATCGGATAGATGCACCAGGCGTCGCCCGTACGATGGTGATGCGCGTGACGAATCCGGTAGATGGCCGGGTCGCGCAGGTTGATGTTCGGCGAGGCCATGTCGATCTTGGCACGCAGCACGTGCGTGCCGTCGGCAAACTCGCCCGCGCGCATGCGACGGAACAGATCGAGGTTCTCTTCGACCGTGCGATTGCGAAACGGCGAATCCTTGCCCGGCTCGGTGAGCGTGCCACGGTTGGCGCGCATGTCCTCGGCGCTTTGGCTGTCGACGTACGCCTTGCCACGCTGGATCAGGATCTCGGCGCCTTGGTAAAGCTGTTCGAAGTAGTCGCTCGCGAAGTAGAGGTGTTCCTTTTGCGGCGTCTCGTAGCTGAAACCGAGCCACTTGACCATTTCAATGATCGAGTCGACGTATTCGGTTTCTTCCTTCTCGGGATTGGTGTCGTCGAAGCGCAGATGGCACACGCCACCGTAGTCGCGCGCCATGCCGAAGTTCACGCAAATAGCCTTGGCGTGACCGATGTGCAGATAGCCGTTGGGCTCAGGCGGGAAGCGCGTCTCAACGCGCTGGCCCCATTTGCCCGAGCGATTGTCTTCGTCAATGATGTTGCGGATGAAGTTGGATGCCGCGTTCAGCTCTGTGCTCATGCCTGTCCAGTGTTCGGAGTTTGGCGAATATTCTACCGTACCGCATTGCACCATGGGCGAGCGTTCATGCGTCAACGCCGCGTGTGACGGCGGCGGCACGGGAAATCAACTCGGGGAATGGCGGGGAATGCAGCGCCGGGAGGCGGGGAAGCGGGGGCAAGCGGTGAAAACGGTGAAAACGGAAAAACGGGGGACAGCGGCCAGGGCGACCGGCACCTCGCGCGCAAGCGCGGGTACCGGCACCCGAGCGCTCAGGCGTTACACGTTCGGTACCTGGACTGCCGTGCGCTGTCCCGGCCAATTGGCATAGGACAGCAGCCAGAGAGAAATGATGTTCACGACCGGAATGAAGGCCAGGATCGTGAACCATGGCGACAGGCCCAGCCGGGTCAGTATGCGCCAGACGGGAACTCCAACGAGCACGATAGCGACGAGCAAGCCAATGAGACTGGACATACGATATCTCCCGAAAGTCCCGCCGGCGGCGGGCCGTGACGCCAAGTATATATATACCGTCGGCCTGCCGTCGCTTTGCCGGGATTGTTCTATGCTGGAAACACTGCCGGTGCTGCCGGCGGCCTGTGAGTGACCCTCAAGGGAGGACATCATGGAACTGCACCTCCACTCGCATCGCTATACGCACCGCTCGCCTGACTGGATGGCCGCCGCCGTCGCCGGCTTTGTGGCCTGTGCCTTCTTCTCCGCGGTGGAAATGCTCATGGTGCTGCTGGTCTCCGGCCAGAGCCCGTGGGTGCCGCCCCGCATGGTCGCGGCCATCGTGCTCGGGCCGGGCATTCTGTCGCAACCCGCCACGTTCGACATATCCATCGTCGCCATGGCACTCATGGTCCACGCGGCCATCGGCGTCGTGCTGGGCGTGGTGCTCGGCGCTATCATCGCGCCGTTCCGCCTGGACTCCGATGTGGTCACGGTGTCGGCGGCAGGGGCGGTCTTCGGGCTGATCGTGTATGCCGTCAACTTCTACGTGATGACGCAGTTGTTCCCGTGGTTTATCGAGTCTCGCGGCTGGACGATGCTGGCCGGGCACGTGATCTTCGGGGCGTTCGCCGGCTACATGTATTGGGTACTTGCCCAAATCGACGACCGTACAGCAACGCGCTAGCCACACTCCGGTATTGGACTGCTTTGGTGCGTGGGCAGGATTTTTCTGTTATCATTCGCTAACTGTACTCATTTTTCCGTTATTTTCGGATTGAGTGGGTCACAGTCCTCCGTGGCATGCATTGCCGGACAGGTTCAGACCTCGCCCGACGCTAGCCGACGTGTGGCACGATTATCACTACAGATGTGCCGCACGACCGTGCTACCGCATGCCGCACTGAATGATTGGCGCGATTCCATGTGACCAACGTTCTTGCCGCCGCCCTCGACCGGGCGGAAGGGCATCGTTCCCCGAAAAAGGAAGTCGTACACAGAACGCCCCCATTGCGTCTTACATTGCGCAGTGACGGTGTGCATGTGGCCTTGCGCCGCATGCCGCGTTCAGCAGTGTCGTCTGTCGTATGTCAGTCATGCGAATGTCGCGTGCCTGTCACATTGGATGGATAGTCTGCGTGCACTTCACGGAAACATTTGTGCAAATCTGCACTCTCATCACCGTAAGCCGATTCGAGAGGGATAGTTATTAGTCAAATTTTATGCAGTAAGAAGGATACAAAATGAAAACATCGCAATATCAAGAATTCCAGTACAGCGTGCGTGCGGTTGAGCGTGAAAACGCCCGTTGGGACGCGTTCTACGAGATTCACCGCCCGACCAACGAAGGGCTGGAAAAAGTGGGCGCCTATCAAGTTCAGAGCGCCTACGGCTTTGCAACGCAAGGTTACGCCCTCGATGACGCCGAGCGTAATGCCCGTGCCGACATCGAGCAGGGCATCGTCTACTACCAGTAAGTCCGATCTCCCGTTCATTCCATGTGCGCGATCCCGGCATCGTCGCTTTGCGACGGTGCTATAGTCCGGCCTTTCACAACGCGAGGCTGGAGAGTCGGCAATGGAATGGATGTGCAAGTCGTTCGACGAGTTGGGCAGCACGCTGCTTTACCGCATTCTGGCGGCGCGAAATGCCGTGTTCGTGGTTGAGCAGCAATGCCCGTATCAGGACATCGACGGACGCGATCCCCATAGCCTGCATCTCGTCGCGCAAGTGCGCGCTACGTCGGAAGCGTCGGATCAGCCGCAGATTGCCGCGTATCTGCGCCTGCTGCCGCCCGGGCTTGCCTATGACGAAGCGTCGATCGGGCGTGTGATCACGGCGTCGTCGCATCGCGGTACCGGACTCGGGCGAGAGTTGCTGACCCGGGCGGTCGCCATTGCCGATGCGCAGTGGCCGTCTGCCGCGTTGCGCATCGGCGCTCAGGCTCACCTCGAAGCGTTTTATGGTGCGTTCGGGTTCGTCAAGGCCAGTGAGCCGTATGACGAAGACGGCATCATGCATATCGAAATGCTGCGCGCACCGGCAGCCCCATGACAGTGCAATAGCAGTGCAATATCGGCCGGGCGTTCGCGCCCGGCACTACAATACCTCCCATCGCAGTTCTCCCGTTCCCCGACACATGGCTTTGTATTCCATCACGGGCGCCCAATTGGCGTTCGGTCACGTGGCATTGCTCGACAATGCCGACTTTTCGCTCGAAGCCGGTGAGCGCGTCGGGCTTATCGGGCGCAATGGCGCAGGTAAGTCGTCGCTGCTCAAGATCGTGGCCGGCTTGACCGTGCCCGACGACGGGCTGGTTGCCCGTCAGGCCGGACTCAATACGGTCTATGTGCCGCAGGAGCCCGAGTTCGACCCCGATCAGTCGGTGTTCGATGCCGTCGCGCTCGGCCTCGGCGACCTGCACGCGCTGCTCTGCGATTACGATCGCACGGCCGACGCACTTGCCAACGCCCCCGATGGTGCCGAGCACGACGCGTTGCTCGCACGTCTCAATACGTTGCAGTCGTCGCTCGACGCCGCCGATGCATGGCAAGTCAAGACGCGTGTGGAGACGACCATCGCACAGCTCGGGCTCGACGCACACGCGCGCGTCGGCGCACTCTCCGGCGGGATGCAAAAGCGTGTCTCGCTGGCGCAGGCGTGGGTGGCCAAACCCGACGTTCTGCTGCTCGACGAGCCGACCAACCACCTCGATTTCGAAGCGATCCGCTGGCTCGAAGAATTGCTCATCGGCTATCGCGGCGCGCTGCTTTTCATTACCCACGATCGCAGTTTCCTCGACCGAGTCGCCACGCGCATCGTCGAACTTGATCGCGGACGTTTGCTCTCGTACCCCGGTAACTTCACGCAGTATCAGGAACGCAAAGCCGCACAGCTCGAAGTCGAGCGGGTGGAGAACGACAAGTTCGACAAGCTGCTCGCGCAGGAAGAAGTGTGGATTCGCAAGGGAGTCGAAGCACGCCGCACGCGCAGTGTGTCGCGTATCGAGCGGTTGAAGACGATGCGTAACGAGCGTGCCGAGCGTCGCGAGATTCAGGGCAACGTGCGCATGGACGTGGCGCAGGCCGAGAAGTCCGGCAAGATCGTGGCGGAACTGACCAACGTTACGAAGTCCTACGGCAGCCGCGTGATCGTGCGCGACTTTACGGCGACCCTCATGCGCGGCGACAAAGTCGGCCTCGTGGGCCCGAACGGCGTGGGCAAGACGACGATGCTCAAGCTCATCCTCGGCGAGATTGTGCCCGATAGCGGACAGATTCGCGTCGGTACCAATCTTCAGGTGGCGTATTTCGATCAGATGCGCGCCCAGCTCGATCCCGAGCGGAGTCTGCTCGATACGATCAGCCCGGGCAGCGACTGGATTGAAATCAGCGGCGTGCGCAAGCACGTCATGAGCTATCTCGGCGACTTCCTGTTCTCGCCGGAGCGCGCGCGCTCACCGGTGAAGTCGCTCTCGGGCGGCGAGCGAAACCGTCTGCTGCTCGCACGCTTGTTTGCGCGCCCGGCCAATGTGCTGGTGCTCGACGAACCGACCAACGATCTGGACATTCCGACGCTCGAACTGCTCGAAGAATTGCTCGAGGACTATAGCGGCACGGTGTTCCTCGTAAGCCACGACCGGACGTTCCTCGATAACGTGGTGACCTCGGTCATCGCGGCCGAAGGGGACGGCAACTGGCGCGAGTATGTCGGCGGGTTCACCGACTGGCAGGTGCAGAGCGATCGCTCTGCCGCGCTCGCCGCGCAGCGTGCCCCGGTCGAGGACGTTGCCAAAGACGCACCGAGCGCGCCCAAGCGCAACGCCAATCGCACCGTCAAGCTGAGCTACAAGGAACAGCGCGAACTCGACGGCCTGCCGGCGCGCATCGCGGCATTGGAAACCGAGCAGAAGGACGCGGCGGCGAAGCTCGAAGAGGGTTCGGTCTTTGTGAAAGATCCGGCTGCGGGGGCGGCGTTATCCGAACGTTTCGAAGCGATTGAACTGGAATTGCTCGAAGCGCTCGAACGCTGGGAAGTGCTCGAAGCCAAGCAGCGCGGCGAAAGCGCCTAAGTGCCGGCAGCAGGGCGTGCGGCCGGATCTCCGGCCGCGTGGCGTTGACCGGCAGGCGTTGTCACTCGATCGCATCGCGAGTGACAGTACAATAGGCCGCGATACATCAGGCGCGGCTTGCCTTCCGGAATCGCTATGCCGGGTGTCGAGCGCGCTCAGAGTGCCCATTATGTGGGCGCCGCAACTCAAGTCGTTGATCCGGCGTCACTTTTCTCATGTGTTAATGGGTTTTCCCCGTGGTTGTCCACAGGATATGTGGATAATCGCCGGGTGTCGTACCCCAATTCAGTCACGCTATGTCGAAAAAAAATACGCCTGCCCAATACAGCGAAGCGTCCATCAAGGTCCTCAAGGGCCTTGAGCCGGTCAAGCAGCGCCCGGGCATGTACACCCGCACCGAAAATCCGCTGCACATCATTCAGGAAGTCATCGACAACGCGTCGGACGAAGCGCTCGGCGGTTTCGGCAAGCAGATTCTCGTCACGCTGAACAAGGATGGTTCGGTGAGCGTCGAGGACGATGGCCGCGGCATTCCCGTCGGCATCCATCCGGAAGAGGGCGTGCCGGTCGTCGAAATCGTGTTCACGCGTTTGCATGCGGGCGGCAAGTTCGATAAGGCTGCCGGCGGCGCCTACACGTTCTCGGGCGGCTTGCACGGCGTGGGTGTGTCGGTGACGAACGCGCTGGCGACGCGCCTGGCCGTGACGGTCTGGCGCGATGGCCAGGTCTCGGAACTTGAATTCGCCGACGGCGGTAACGTCAATGTGGCGCTGCATTCGCGCCCCGCACAACGCGGCGAAAAGAAGAGCGGCACGCGTGTCACCGTCTGGCCGGACACGAAGTACTTCGACAGCCCGACGCTGCCGCTGGGCGAACTGCAACGCTTGCTGCGCTCGAAAGCGGTGTTGCTGCCGGGCGTGCGCGTGACGTTGCGTCAGGAGAAGAATGGCGAAGAGCAGACGTGGTTCTACGAGCACGGCCTGCGCGGCTATCTGGTCGAATCGCTGGGCGGTGCCGAGCCGCTCATCCCGCTGTTCGAAGGCGAACGTTTTGCCGACGGCAATGAAGACAGCTTCGCCGAGGGCGAAGGCGCCGCATGGGTCGTGGCGTGGACCGAAGACGGCGCGCCGGTGCGCGAGTCGTACGTCAACCTGATTCCGACGCCCGCTGGCGGCACCCACGAATCGGGGCTGCGCGAAGGGCTGTTTCAGGCCGTGCGCGGTTTCATCGAACTGCATAATCTTCAGCCAAAGGGCGTGAAGCTGCTGCCGGAAGACGTCTTCTCGCGAGTGTCGTTTGTGCTTTCCGCGAAGGTGCTCGATCCGCAGTTTCAGGGGCAGATCAAGGAGCGTCTGAACAGCCGCGACGCCGTGCGTCTCGTGTCGTCGTTCACGCGGCCTGCGCTCGAATTGTGGCTCAATCATCACGTCGAGCATGGCAAGAAGCTTGCCGAACTCGTGATTCGTCAGGCGCAGGCGCGCACGCGCGCGGGCCAGAAGATCGAGAAGAAAAAGAGTTCCGGTGTGGCCGTGTTGCCCGGCAAGCTGACCGATTGCGAGACCGAAGACATCACGCGTAACGAACTGTTCCTGGTCGAGGGCGACTCGGCGGGCGGCTCGGCGAAGATGGGGCGTGACAAAGAATTCCAGGCGATTCTGCCGCTACGCGGCAAGGTCCTCAACACGTGGGAAACCGAGCGCGACAGGCTCTTCGCGAACAACGAAGTGCATGACATCGCCGTGGCGATCGGTGTCGATCCGCACGGGGCGAACGACACGCCCGATTTGTCGAATCTGCGCTACGGCAAGATCTGCATCCTCTCGGATGCCGACGTCGACGGCTCGCACATTCAGGTGCTGCTGCTCACGCTGTTCTTCCGCCATTTCCCGCAATTGATCGCGACGGGGCACGTGTACGTTGCCCGTCCGCCGCTGTACCGCGTGGACGCACCGGCACGTGGCAAGAAGCCCGCGCAGAAGCTCTACGCGCTGGACGAAGGCGAACTTGAAGCGATCCTCGACAAGCTGCGCAAGGACGGCGTGCGAGAATCGGCCTGGTCGATCAGCCGCTTCAAGGGGCTGGGCGAAATGAGCGCGGCGCAGTTGTGGGAAACCACCATGAATCCTGACACGCGTCGTTTGAGTCCCGTGGCCCTCGGCAGCCTCGACTTCGATGCGACCGTGGCGCGCATGAACATGCTCATGGGCAAGGGCGAAGCGGCGCAGCGGCGCAGCTGGCTCGAGGCCAAGGGCAATGAAGTAGAAGCCGACATTTGAGCGGCTTGAGTCGCCGTCGTTCCCATGGCGGGAGCCTCACGCTCGGGCAGACCAGCGTGAGCGCTCACATAGTGGGATAATCCAACCTTCACTCTTCCGGGAGTCGCGTTATGTTGCGTTCTATGCGTTGCATTTTCGTGCCGCTGCTGCTTGCAGGCGCAAGCGTTACTGCTTTGGCACAGTCGGCTCAGCCACGTGTGTTCTTCGTTGCCCCCAGTAACGGTGCAACGGTTGCGAACCCGGTAGTGGTCAAGTTCGGCGTCGAGGGAATGGCGATCAAGCCGGCGGGCGATATGACGCCCGACACCGGTCATCACCACCTCATCATCGACGGCGATCCCATTCCGGCAGGTCAGGTTGTCCCCACCGACGACACGCACCTGCATTTTGGCAAAGGCCAGACCGAGACGACCGTCAATTTGACGCCAGGTGATCACACGTTGACGATGCAGTTCGCCAACGGCGCGCACCAGTCGTACGGTCCGGCGATGAGCCAGACGATCAAGGTGCATGTCAAAGGTCAGCAATAGTAACGTTTCGACGGCGGATCGCATCCGAGCGCTCCGCCGACACATCTCTCTGCGCACGTTTGCAGGGCCCGCGCTTGCGGCGGTGCTGCTTGCCGCCACGCCGTTCGCGCATGCCGAACTCTACGGGTACGTCGACGAGAATGGCGTCGCCCATCTCGCGGCGCGCAAGCTCGATGCGCGCTACCGGCTGGTCGTGAGCGCGGGGGGCAATGTCGATCTGCGCGCGTCACAGGGCAGCGTTGTCAGCGGCGCAGAGCGCTCGCGCCTGTACGATGCCCTCGCAAATCATCCCAATCTGAAAAAACTGGCGCCCGTGATTGCGCAGGCGGCAAAGCGTTACCAAGTCGACGCTGCGTTGCTCAAAGCGGTCATTGCCGCCGAGTCCGGCTTCGATAGCGCTGCGGTATCGCCCAAAGGTGCCGTCGGGCTCATGCAGGTGCTTCCTGCCACGGGCGAGCGATATGGCGTGCGCGCCGACACGCAGCGCACGGTGGCAGACAAACTCACCGATCCGCGTATCAACGTGCTGACCGGAGCACGCTATCTGCGAGATCTTCAGGCGCGCTATCCCGATCGTCTTGAGCTTGTGCTGGCGTCGTACAACGCCGGAGAGGGCGCTGTGGCGCGTCATGCCGACCAGATTCCGCCTTATGCAGAGACGCGAGACTACGTGACTACCGTGCTGGAACTCTATCGGCGCTTCAATCCCGACGCGCCGAACGCGGCCTCTGGCGGCGGCGTGATTCGGGCGACCGGTGGTGCGGGTCAAGTGGGCGGTGCCCGCGTGAGCGGTTCGCGCGACGGGCGTATTCACGTCATTCTGGGCGCGCCGTCCGGCCTGCCCGTTGTGCCTGCTACCATGCCGAACGCGTCAGCCCGGGAAGCGGCGCCAGGGGTGCTGTCTTCCGCGCCGTCGACCGACTAAGACGCTAAGACGCGACGTCACCGGCGTCGCTACCGGACGCTCGCCAGTTCGGTGGCCGTGCCGCCGCATGTCGATTCCCTCGGTGTTGATGCTCGGATTCGTCTGAAATGTGAGCGGAGTCTTCCTGATTCGCGCTTCCTCAGTTCTGAAAACACGTCCTGCTTTGTCAATTGGGCGTGTTTTTGCCGAAATGTGCCGACGAGCTTGGTATGATCTCGCGGTCAACATCCACCCGAACTCTCGTCAAACGTTCGCAGCAAACCCACAGGTTTTATGGAACAAGTAGAAGATCTCTTTACGCAACCGTCGGATGACGACACGCTGACGCTCGGCGCCTATGCCGAGCGAGCTTATCTGGACTACGCAATCAGCGTGGTCAAAGGCCGTGCACTGCCGGACGTCTGTGACGGCCAGAAGCCGGTGCAGCGCCGGATTCTGTTTGCGATGAATGAAATGGGCCTCACGGCCGATGCCAAGCCGGTGAAGTCGGCGCGTGTGGTCGGCGACGTGCTCGGCAAGTTTCACCCGCACGGCGACCAATCCGCCTATGACGCGTTGGTGCGTCTCGCGCAGGACTTCTCGATGCGCTATCCGCTCATCGACGGCCAGGGCAATTTCGGCTCGCGCGACGGTGACGGCGCGGCGGCCATGCGTTACACCGAAGCGCGTCTGACGCCGATCGCGAAGCTGTTGCTCGACGAAATCGACGCGGGCACGGTGGACTTCGTGCCGAACTACGACGGTTCGACGCAAGAGCCGCGTCTGTTGCCGGCCCGTTTGCCGTTCGTGCTGCTCAACGGGGCATCGGGGATTGCCGTGGGTCTGGCGACGGAAATCCCGTCGCACAATCTGCGCGAGGTCGCGTCGGCGGCGGTCGCACTGATCCGCAATCCGAAGCTCGACGACGCCGAGTTGATGACGTTAGTGCAGGGGCCGGACTTCCCGGGCGGCGGTCAGTTGATTTCGAGCGCGGCGGAAATCCGTGCTGCCTACGAGAGCGGTCGCGGCAGTCTGAAGGTGCGCGCACGCTGGAAGATCGAAGAGATGGCCCGCGGCCAGTGGCAAGCGGTGGTGTACGAGTTGCCGCCGAATACCTCGGGTCAGAAGGTGCTCGAGGAAATCGAGGAAATCACCAATCCTAAGGTCAAGCTCGGCAAGAAGGCGCTCACACCCGAGCAGCAGAACCTCAAGCAGTCGGTGCTCGGCATGCTCGACACGGTTCGCGATGAGTCGGGCAAGGATGCGCCCGTGCGTCTGGTGTTCGAGCCGAAGTCGAGCCGCATCGACCAGCAAGAGTTCATCACGATGCTGCTCGCGCACACGAGCCTGGAGTCGAGTGCGTCCGTGAACCTCGTGATGGTGGGGGCCGATGGCCGCCCGGCGCAGAAGTCGTTGCGCGACATCCTCACCGAGTGGATCGGCTTCCGCTTCGCGACGGTCACGCGCCGTTCGCGCCATCGTCTGGGCAAGGTCGACGATCGCATCCATATTCTCGAAGGGCGGATGATCGTCTTCCTGAATATCGACGAGGTCATTCGCATCATTCGCGAATCGGACGAACCGAAGGCTGCGCTGATGAGCGCGTTCAGCCTGAGCGAGCGTCAGGCGGAAGACATTCTGGAAATCCGTCTGCGTCAGTTGGCGCGTCTGGAAGCGATCAAGATCGAGCAGGAACTGGCGTCGTTGCGCGACGAGAAGGCAAAGCTCGAAGAGTTGCTCGCCAACGACAGCGCGATGAAGCGGTTGATCATCAAGGAAATCGAAACCGACGCGAAGCAATTCGGTGACGATCGCCGCACGCTGATTCAGGAAGAAAAGCGTGCCGTCGCCGAAGCCCGTGTGGTCGACGAGCCGGTAACGGTCGTGGTGTCCGCCAAGGGGTGGGTGCGCGCCCTCAAGGGCCACGGTCTGGATGCGCAAGGCTTCTCGTTCAAGCAGGGCGATGCCCTGTATGGCGCCTTCGAATGCCGCACCGTCGATCCGCTGATCGCGTGGGGCAGCAATGGTCGCGTCTATTCGGTGGCGGTGGCCCAATTGCCGGGCGGACGTGGCGACGGTGTGCCGCTCACCTCGCTGATCGAACTGGAATCGGGCTCGCGCTTGCTGCACTACTACGCGGCATCGGCTGAACAGCCGTTGTTGCTCGCTACGTCGGCGGGTTTTGGCTTCACGACGAAGCTGGGCGATATGGTCAGCCGCGTGAAGGCAGGCAAGTCGTTCATGACCATCGACGATGGCGCTGAACCGCTGGCCCCGACGCCGATCTGGCAAGGGGCGAGTGCCGTGGCCTGTCTGTCGAGCGACGGTCGTTTGCTCGTGTTCGGCATGGACGAGATGAAGTCGCTCACGGGCGGCGGACGCGGTGTCACGCTGATCGGGCTCGACGACAAGCAGACGCTGGTGTCGGCCGTGCCGATCGGCGAGGCCGGTGTCACGGTGTATGGCGAAGTGCGTGGCGGCAAGCTTCAGTCCGAGACGCTCTCGGGCGCGTCGCTGGCGCCGAATATCGGTAAGCGCGCCCGTAAGGGACGCGCGCCTGCGGTCAAGTTCTCGACATTCAAACCGCGTTCGCTCGAGCCGGTGTTGCCGGCCGCGCCTTCGGCATCCTGACGGGAGTCACGCATGAGCGTTTATGCCTTTAGCCTGTTCTTGCATCTGGTAAGCGTCGCCGTCTGGATCGGGGGGATGTTCTTTGCGCTGGCTTGCCTGCGGCCGGCGTCGTCCGAGCTCTCGCCGCAGCAACGTCTGCCGTTGTGGGAGGCGGCGCTCACGCGCTTCTTTACATGGGTGGGTGTGGCCATCGTCTTGATCCTGCTGTCCGGCGGTCACATGATGCTCAGCATGGGCGGCATGCACGCCCGTTGGCCCGTGCATGCGATGGCCGGCATCGGCGTGTTGATGATGCTCGTCTTCGGTCACATTCGCTTCGGACTGTTCCCGCGCCTGCAACGCGCGGTGCAGGCGCAGTCGTGGCCGGATGGCGCGGCTGCGGTGAATGGCATTCGTCGGCTGGTGATCCTCAACCTCGTGCTGGGTGTCGTCGTCATCGGTCTGGCGGCTTCGCTGCGCGGCTGATCTTGCGCGTCGTCCTTCCCGCCGCTCAGGCGATGGGCCGGCGCGTTTCGTGAAGACTGCCGGCCACTTCGTGGCACATCGCGACGAAAGCTTGCACTAACGGGCTGGCGTCGTCGCGACGCTTTGCCAATAGCAGGGGCGTATGCGCATCGGGCTCGCTGAGATCCATGAAGCATGCCCCCTCGATCTGGATGCATCGCACGGCGGCCGGGAGCACCGCAACCCCCAGCCCGCTCGCGGCGAGCGCGACGATCGTCGTCGACTCGCGCGCTTCCTGCACAACGCGTGGCGTAAATCCCGCACGTTCGCACATTCGCCGGATTTTCCCGTCGATAGCCGTGCCAACATCGTACGGATGCATGATGAACGCCTCGTTCGCCAGATCCGCAATGGACAGGCGCTTGCGCCCTGACAGCACATGGCCCTGATGCAGGACCACGACCAGTGCCTCGTCAATCAACGTCTCGAAACTCAATCCCGCCACCGGTGGGGCATCTTCCGCCTGACGCAGCAGGCCGATATCGAGCGTGCGCTCGGTAAGGGCGTCGCGTTGGCGCTCCGACGGAGATTCGCTCAGCGTCAATGTCACGCGCGGATATCGCTGACGGTAGCCGGTGAGCACGCGTTTCATCAGATTCGTCATGGGCGCGGAGGTCGTGAATGCGATGCGCAATTCCCCGGCGTCCAACCCTGCAATTTGCTGCACTTCCAGACGGGCCGCATCGGCATCGGCCAGGATCTGACGCGCTCGCACGAGAAATGCGCGTCCCGCCGTTGTCAGGAAGACACGTCGCTGCGAGCGCTCGAAGAGCGCGACGCCAAGCTCGTCCTCCAGCGCACGGATCTGCATGGAGAGCGGCGGCTGGCCGATATTGAGCCGTTGTGCCGCACGGCTGAAATGCAACTCTTCAGCGACAGTGACGAAGTAGCGGAGATGACGCAGTTCCATACGTTGACCCTCGATTGATCTGTTTTATATATGGAAATATCGCTTAAATATATATTGGACGTGGGGTAACGGCAAACTTATGATTCGCTCTATCCACTTCACCCATGGCTCGCGCGAGGCGAGCCCGCGTCATGGCATCAACGAAGTCCCTTCCTCTTTCCAGCAGCATTCCCGGCGGCGTTCCCAGTGGTGCATCGCCGGGTAGCGCGTCGGCGCCCAAGCTTCCGGAGGGCGTCACCCGTGGCACGCCTGAATACGCTGTCATCAGCCGTGCGCTCTTTTTCGGTGGCTTTTCGACGTTTGCCCAGTTGTACTGCATGCAGTCGCTGCTGCCGCTGTTGACCACCACGTTCGGCATTACGCCTGCGCAGGCCAGTTGGTCGGTGTCGGCCGCCACGATGATGATGGCGCTGGGGTTGCTCGTCACCTGTGTTGCGGCAGATCGCGTGAGTCGCAAGCGGATGATGACGATCGCACTGCTCAGTTCGTCGGTGCTCACGCTGGCGAGTGCGTTCTCCACCAACTTCGAGACGGTTGTGATTCTCGGCGCCCTCAAGGGGTTGGCGCTCTCCGGATTGCCGGCCATTGCGATGGCGTACCTGAGCGAGGAGATCGATCAGCGCTCGCTTGGCATGTCGATGGGGTTGTACATCGGCGGCAATATTCTCGGGGGCATGGCCGGACGCGTGCTTGCCGCGTTCGTGGCGGACATGTTCTCGTGGCGCGTGTCGGTCGCGGTGATCGGCCTCGTCTGTCTGGCGATGGGGCTGGAATTTGCGCGCAGCCTGCCGCATTCACGCCGCTTCACTCCGCGTCACATGAGCGTGCGCGAGGCCATCGGCCATGCGCGTCGCCATCTGGGCGACCCGGCATTGTTGGGGCTGTACCTGTTCGCCGGGCTGATGATGGGCAGCTTCGTGAGCGTCTACAACTACCTCGGCTTCCATCTGGCGGCGTCGCCGTTCCATCTGCCGCACGCGGCGATCGGCGCGATCTTCGCGATGTATCTGATCGGGGTGGTCGGCTCGTTCATCGCGGGGCCGTTGTCGGATCGCGTGGGACGTGCGCGGCTGTTGTGGGTGCTGGTCGCATTGGCACTGGTGGGACTTGTCACCATGCTCGCTTCGCAGGTGCTGGGCGTGGTGATGGGGCTGGCGATCTTCACATTCGGCTTCTTCGGCGCGCATACCGTTGCCAGCAGTTGGGTGGGACGTCGCGCGACGCAAGGGCGGGCGATTGCCTCGGCGCTGTATCTGTTCTTCTACTACCTGGGCTCCAGCCTGTTGGGCAGCTACTCGGGCGTGATGCTCAAGTCGCATGGCTGGCATGGCGTCGTGGCGTTGCTCGCGGTGGCGGTCGTGCTGTCGCTGGCCGTTGCGATGGCCATGCGCCGCGCTTACGGCAGCGGCACGCCGCGCTGACCGACAAACGCGGCACGCGCGCATAAGACAACAGCCCCGAGGGTGTTGCGTATATGCGGTAAGACGAGAAGCGAGGGAAGGTGTTGCTTGAGGTACCGTAGGAGTGGAGGGGGACGGACCGGAGCGCCTTTCTGCAGCGAGTTGGGTTTATGTCTGAGAGGCGGAAAGGGGCTTCGGTCCGTCTGGGGGAAGGTGTCGATCGTTCAGGCGAGTTCAGCGATCAATTCGATCTCGACGCATGCACCCAGCGGAATCTGCGCAACGCCAAAAGCGGAACGCGCATGCTTGCCGGCGTCGCCGAACACTTCCGCGATCAGTTCCGAGGCGCCGTTCGTCACCAGATGCTGATCGGTGAACTCCGGCGTCGAGTTGACGAGGCTCATCAGCTTCACGACGCGCTTGACCTTGTTCAGGTCACCCGTGTGGGCGTGCAGCGTGGCGATCAGTTCGATGGCGACGGCACGGGCGGCGGCTTTGCCCTCGTCGACGCTCACGTCCTTGCCGAGCTTGCCGGTCCAGATCTTGCCATCCTTCTTCGGCAGGTGGCCCGAGAGGAACACGGTATTGCCGGTTTGTGCGCTCATTACGTAGGCGGCAGCGGGCGCGCCGGCGCTCGGCAGTTCGATACCCAGTTGCTTCAATTTGTCGTAGACGGACATGTACGGCTTCCTTGCAGATGCGTTGAATCGGACCGATCGATCGCTCGGCTCGGTGCGATAGGTCGGTGAGAGGCTGGTGCGGCGACGCGCGTCAGATGCGCCGTTGATGGCCATTGAGTGCCGTTGATGGCCGGCCCGAATTCCCTTCAGGCCGGCAGATACGACAAACGGGGCTGACGAGGCGGGCGTTTCAGGCAGCGCGACGCGTGAGCACGTCGGCGACCAGAGCGCCCAGCTTCGCAACGCCCACTTCGATCTTCTCGGGCGGCACCGTGACGAACGACAACCGAAGCGTATTCGATTGCGGCGTGCCGACGTAGAACGGCGCGCCGGGCACGAACGCCACGTGCTGCGCAATCGCTTTTTCCAGCAACTGCATGGTGTCGATGCCGGCGGGCAATGTCAACCAGATGAACATTCCGCCTGCCGGCGTGGTCCAGGTCGTGCCTGCGGGCATATGCTTTTCCAGCGAGGCAAGCATCGCCTTGGCCTGCGCGGCGTAGAGCGTGCGGATCGACGGGATGTGCGTGTCGAGGAAGCCGTCTTTCACGACCTCGTGCGCGATGCGCTGCGTGAGGCTCGGCGTATGCAGATCGGCGGCCTGCTTGGCCTGTACGAGCTTGGCGATCACGGCCCGCGGGCCGATGATGAAACCGAGCCGCAGTCCCGGCGCGAGCACCTTCGAGAACGAGCCCATGTACAGCACATGTTCTGGTGCGAGCGACATCAGGCTGGGCAGGCGCTGGCCTTCGTAGTCGAGTTCGCCGTACGGATCGTCTTCGATGATCGCCAGGCCGTCGCGTTTGGCCACGGCGGCCAGGGCTTCACGGCGTGCCAACGGCAGACGGCGTCCGGTCGGATTCTGGAAGTTCGGCATGGCGTAAAGGAAGCGCGCGCCATTGACGATCTCGGGTGTGAGCGCGTCGGGCAGCAGCCCGTGGTCGTCGGTCGGCACCGGCACGTACTTCGGCGCGAACAGTGAGAACGATTGCAGCGCCCCGAGATAGCTCGGCGCTTCCACCAGCACGCGGCTGCCTTCGTCGATGAAGATCTTGCCGATGAGGTCGAGGCCCTGTTGCGAGCCCGTGGTAATCAGCACGTTCTCGGTGGCGAGCGTCAGGCCGTCGCGCGAGTAGCGCTTGGCGACCCACTCGCGCAGCGGCGCGAAGCCTTCGGTGGCGCTGTATTGCAGCGCAGCTTGCGGCGACTCGGTCAGTACGCGCTCGGCGGCAGCGCGCATCTGGGCGACGGGGAAGGTGGCGGGTGAGGGCAGACCGCCCGCGAACGAAATGACTTCGGGGCGCTCCGTAACCTTCAGAATTTCGCGAATGGCCGAGCTGGTCAGATGGCGGGCACGTTCGGAATATTGCCAATCATGCATGATGGTCTCGCTGTGAGAGTGCGGCGTTTCTGAGTGGCCGCGAGTATCGGGCGTTGCGCGTGCCGGGCGCGTGAGGGCAGACGCAAACGCCAGGGGGCAGACGCATCGCGGTGCAGGGATCGCATGCACCGCGACGTGCCTTCAGACCGGTTTGCCCGTGAGTCGCGAGGCGCCGATCTTCATGTTCTTGCCGAGTGCGATGGTCAGTACGACGCCAGCGGCGAAAAGCCACGTCGCTGCGTCGACCTGTTCGCCGAAAAAGAGGGCGGACAGCGCAATCGTGAAGAAAATCTGAAGCAACTGGACCTGGCCCACGCGTGCGATTCCGCCCATGGCGAGACCGGCATACCACGCGAAAAAGCCGATGAACTGCGAGAAGAGGGTGACGTAGGCGAAGGCGCCCCAGGCTTTGCCGCTCACGGGCCACGGTTGCTGCCAGGCGAGCCAGCCCACCGGCAGCACGAGCACCGGCGCGGAGACCACGAGCGCCCAGCAAATCACCTGCCAGCCCCCCATCTCGCGGGCGAGCTTGCCGCCTTCTGCATAGCCGAGGGCGCCGATGACCACGGCGAGCAGCATCAGGCCGTCGGCGGCATGCAGGCTCCCGCCTCCGGCGCGCAGGGCGAACGCAATGACCAGCGCGCTGCCGGCGAGTGCAAAGACCCAGAAGCCGCGCGACGGACGCTCACCGCCAAGCCAATAGGCGTAAATCGCGACGAAAAATGGCTGCAAGCCGTTGACGACCGCGCCATGCGACGCCGGAATCGTCTTCATCGCCCATGCAGAGAACACAGGGAATGCGACGATCACCCCCAGCGACGTGATGGCGAGGCTTTTGAATTGCGCCAGCGTGGGCCAGGGCTCGCGACGCCACCAGAGCAGCGCGCCCGCGAAGACCGCGGCGACCAGCGCGCGGCCCAGTCCGTTGAGCAGCGGGTTGACTTCGGCCACGACGATGCGTGTCATCGGCAACGTCAGACTGAAGATCAGCACGCCGATCAGTCCGATCAGCATGCCTCGGGATTCCCGCGAATTCATGGTGTCGCCTCGTGTATCTCGTTGTCGGTTGTCCGCCCGCCATGCGTTGTGCCGGACGTTCGGTATAGCCCGGCCCTAGCGCAGCGTGCGCGGGCCGTCAGGGGTGTCGATGTCTGCGGCGAGCGACGGCTCGACCAGCGTGGCTTCGACGTCGATGAGTGCCTCTGCACCAAGCCACTGCAATTGTTCGCGGATCGCGTCGGCCTGCGGATGGAACCCGCGCAGCCGCGTGACGGCGCAATCGGCGCTCGGCAGCGAATCGCTCGGGTGTTGCGGTGAATCCCACTGGATCAATGTCGGCAGCACGCCCTGTCCGGCGCCTTGCCACGCGGGCAGGCTGCCGTCGTCGGGCACACCGATCTGCCAGGAGAGCGCACCGCGTTGCATCTCGATGACCGGCGCCAGCCGCCGCGGATACTGCGCTTGCCAGCGCGTCAGCGAACGCGGACGGTCTACCCGCGCCACCCAGTGCGCGAGATATGGTCCCCGGGCGAGGCGGGCCTGAACGGCTTCGTCGTCGAGCCCGAACCAGCGCGGGCGGCTCGGCGGCGGGGCGTCCGGATCGATGGCGATGATCTCCAGATAGGCGCCCCCCCACAGTCCCAGCAAACTGTTATGCGTGCCCATGCGTGCGTGCTTGCCGCCACGCTGCGGCACAACGTTGCTCAGGCCAAGCTGCTCGATGACATGGGCTTCGCCCGCCTCCAGTGTTTGCGCGGCAACGACGAGGTGATCCAGTTTCAGGGCGTGAGGTGCGGACATAGTGGGTTCAGACGGCAAAACCGATAGCTTACTCCGCCGCGTTCCTTGGGCGACTCATCCACGCGAGAGCCGCGCCACGGTGCGATTCGTTCGATTCGCCAGGCGCGCAGCAATATCGCGCCACGCGAGGCGCCAGCCAACGCGCCGGGCGGGCTTTCCGGCCAGGGCAGAGAGTGTCTGCGCCGGCTGGCTGACGCGCAACCGTGCGCCGTCCTTCCATGTACCGAGCCAAACGCGCTGACCGCTGCGGATCTCGAAGCTCTCGCCGGCATGCAGCCAATGGTCGTTGGGCTCGCCTTCCACGGTCAGCCACAGCACGCCCTGCAAGACCTGAAGCGATTGCGGCAGCTCAGCCGCCGGGCTCTGCCAGAAGACGGTATGTCCCCTGTCCAGTTCGAAGAGTCGGATTTCACGCATAGCGGTCTCCAGTTGAGAAGACACTTTATCGGTTAAATCCAGTACAGTACCGGTACAAATAACGAGGTAATCTTCGGTACAGTTCGGGATTGACAGGGAAATTGGCTGGCGTAGAGTGGCGTCCCATGAGCGGTGGGAGCAGACACTTCGACAGTGAAGTGCCAGTCAACCACGCCGAAGTGGATAGACGATGACGACAACGAACCGTATTTCTCCGCTGGTGCTCGCGGACAACGCCGCGCTCGACACGTCACGCATGACGCTCGTCGATCAACTGGTGCACTGGGCGAGTCTGCGCATCGAGGAACGTGTTTTCCTGCCGGGCATGCGCATGCCGTCGATCCGCGCGCTGGCGGAAGACAAGCGCGTGTCGCGCTTCTCTGTCGTCGAGGCGTATGAGCGTCTGGTGGCGCAGGGGTATCTCGAGGCGCGTCGCGGCTCGGGGTTCTACGTGCGCGAGCGGCCCGTGGTGCCGCCGCAGAACGCCGCCGCGCCGATGGTCGCGCAGGGCCCCATGGACGTGGCATGGCTCGTGCGCAGCATGTTGCACACCGTCGCGCCGGAGCGCGGTCCGGGCATGGGCTATCTGCCGCCGGGCTGGCTCGATGCGGACATGATGACGTCTGCCATGCGCTCCATGAGCCGTCAGTCGAGCGCCCATCTGCTGCATAGCGGCAATCCGCACGGCTTCCTGCCGTTGCGCATTCAACTTCAGACACAACTCGCGGAACTCGAAATCGGCGCCCGGCCGGAGCAGATCGTATTGACCTCGGGCATTACGCAGGCGGTGGATTTTCTGCTGCGGCTGTATGTGCGTGCCGGCGATACCGTGCTCGTGGGCGATCCGGCATGGTTCGTGATGTTCGGACGCATCGCCTCGCAAGGTGCGCACACCGTTGGCGTGCCCTACACGCCCGACGGGCCCGATATGCAGGCGCTGGAGCGTCTGGTGCAGCAGCATCGGCCCAAGTTGCTGATCGTCAATTCGATCCTTCAGAATCCGACGGGCACGTCGCTGACCCCGGCACGCGCTTTCCAGATCCTGCGTCTGGCAGAGCAGTACGACTTCATGGTGCTCGAGGACGACATCTACTGCGACTTGTGCCCGCCACATCAGCAAGTGGCGCGTCTGGCGAGTCTCGACCAGCTCAAGCGCGTAATCTACATGGGCAGCTTCTCGAAGACGCTCGCCGCCAATCTGCGCGTGGCGTTCGTGGCCTGCTCGCCGGAGTTGGCGAAGACCTTCGTCGATCACAAGATGCTATCGGGCTCGACCACGCCGGAGATCAACGAACGGATCGTCTACAAAGCGCTCACGGAGGGGCATTACCGGCGTCACGTCGAGCGGTTGCGCGCGCGTCTCGATGAGGTGCGCGACAGCACGCGACGGCATCTGGAGCGGATCGGCCTGCGCATGTTCGGTAATCCGACGGCGGGCATGTTCCTCTGGGCCGATACCGGGGTCGATACCAGTGCGGTGGCTGCCGCCGGGCACGAAGCCGGTTTCCTGTTTGCGCCGGGGGCGCTGTTTTCGCCGCGTCAGGTGCCGAGTACGTGGATGCGCATGAACGTCGCCTGTTCCAGCGATCCCGCCATGCTGGCGTTCCTGTCGCGACAGCTCGAACTGGCCGCCTGAGCCGGCCTGAGCGGGCCTGAGCCGCCGGTGTGGGCTGCCGGACGGCCGGCAGCCGCCCCGACGACCCCGCGATTTTGGCGAGGCTTGCCACAATTTTGCGCATCGTCGCGCAATTTGCATCGAAATCACCCGGTTGGCGGCCTTGAAATGCCGGCTGCCTGTCCCTATGTTCCGATCTGTACCGACGCTTCGGCCGCGCGCGCGCAAGTGCGCCGGGCGCCGGTCAGCGTTGACATTCCATTCATCTCACCGATTCATGAGGGTTCCCGACCATGGCGCAAGAAACCATGAGCTTCCAGGCAGAAGTCAAACAGCTTCTGCAACTGATGATTCATTCGCTGTACAGCAACAAGGAAATCTTCCTGCGCGAACTGATCTCCAACGCCTCGGATGCCGCCGACAAGCTGCGCTTCGAAGCCATTAACGATGCCACGCTGTACGAGCAGGATCCGGAACTCAAGATTCGCGTCTCGTTCGACAAGAACGCCCGGACCGTCACCATCGAGGACAACGGCATCGGCATGAGCCGCGAGGAAGCCATCTCGCATCTCGGCACGATCGCCAAGTCCGGCACCAAGGAGTTCTTCTCGCGCCTGTCGGGCGATCAGCAGAAGGACGCCGCGCTCATCGGTCAGTTCGGCGTGGGCTTCTATTCGGGCTTCATCGTGGCCGATCGGATGACGGTCGAGTCGCGCCGCGCGGGTCTTCCGGCAACAGAGGGGGTGCGCTGGTCGTCGACCGGCGAGGGCGACTTCTCGGTCGAGACCATCGAGCGCGCCCAGCGCGGCACGGCGATCACGCTGCACCTGCGCGAAGGCGAAGACGAGTTGCTTTCGTCGTGGCGACTCCAGTCGATCATCCGCAAGTACTCCGACCATATTTCGCTGCCGATCGTCATGCGCGGCGAAACGTGGGACGCAGAGAAGAAGGAAATGGTCCCCGCCGAGGCCGACGAGACCGTCAACCAGGCGAGCGCGCTGTGGACGCGCAGCAAGAGCGACATCACCGACGAGCAATACACGCAGTTCTACCAGCACATCGCCCACGATATGCAGCCGCCGCTGGCCTGGACGCACAACCGCGTCGAAGGCCGCAGCGAGTATACGCAACTGCTGTACGTGCCGGGTCATGCGCCTTACGATCTTTGGGATCGCAACGCGAAGGGCGGCCTGAAGCTGTACGTCAAGCGCGTGTTCATCATGGATGACGCCGACCAGTTGCTGCCGAACTACCTGCGCTTCGTGCGTGGGGTGGTGGACTCGGCCGATCTGCCGCTGAACGTCTCGCGTGAAATCCTTCAGGAGAGCCGCGATGTGAAGGCGATCCGCGAAGGCTGCGCGAAACGCGTGCTCGGCCTGCTCGAAGATCTGGCCGAGAACCAGAAGGACAAGTACACGCAGTTCTGGGGCGCGTTCGGTCAGGTGCTCAAGGAAGGCACGGGCGAGGATCACGCGAACCGCGAGCGCATTGCCAAGCTGCTGCGCTTTGCCAGCACGCATCACGATTCGGCCGAGCAGAACGTTTCGCTGGCCGACTACGTCAGCCGCATGAAGGAAGGTCAGGACAAGATCTACTACGTCACGGCCGAGAGCTGGTTGGCGGCAAGCCACAGCCCGCACCTGGAAGTCTTCCGCAAGAAGGGTGTGGAAGTACTGTTGCTGACCGATCGTGTCGACGAATGGATGCTCTCGTATTTGCATGAGTTCGACGGCAAGCCGCTCGTGAGCGTGGCACGTGGCGATCTGGACCTGGGCGCGCTGGAGGATGCCGGCGAGAAGGCCGCGCAGGAGAAGATCAGCGACGACCTCAAGCCGCTCGTCGAGAAGATGAAGGAAGTGCTCGCCGACAAGGCCAAGGACGTGCGCGTGACGTTCCGCCTGACCGATTCGCCGTCGTGCCTGGTGTCGGACGAGAACGATATGAGCGGCACGCTCCAGCGTCTGATGAAGGCGGCAGGCCAGAAGATGCCGGAGTTCCGTCCGATTCTCGAAATCAACCCGGAGCATGCGCTGATTCAACGCCTCACGGCGCAGAGCGACGATCTGGCCGATTGGACGCAACTCCTGTTCGATCAGGCGTTGCTCGCCGAAGGTGGCAGCCTCGAAGATCCGGCCGCGTTCGTGAAGCGCACCAACGCCTTGCTGCTCGCCGCACGTTGATTGCGGCATCGTAGCTGACGTAGTGAACAGGCCCCCGCGTCGAAATGTCGCGGGGGCCTGTTGGTTTCTGGCGGAAGTCTTGCCAGCCGGTGCCTGGCGGATGGCCGGCGAGTGGGCGCGGGCGCCTGGTGGACGTCGCGCTGACGCGCAGCGCCTTTATAATGCCGAGCCATGACTTTCCGATTCGATGTAGGCGGGCGGCGCTGGCAGGCTGTCCCGGCGCCGGCGCTCTCGCGTCGTCATAAGGACTGGCTGACCCGCGGCGGCGCGCTTACGCGTCATCTGTCGGCACTCGGCCGGGTGAGCGTGCGCGTGGTGGCAGAGCGGGTGATGCCCGCCGACGCCGATCAGTGCCGCGCCATCGGCGTGCCGCTGCGCACGCCGATGTGGGCCCGCGATGTCATCCTGCTGGTCGACGACGAGCCGGTGGTGGTGGCGCATAGCGTCACGCCGCTCGCTTACAGCCGTTCGATATGGCAGGCGATGCGTCGTCTGCGTACGCGCCCTCTGGCCGATCTGCTCTATCACGACCCCACGGTGTCACGTTCGGTGCTGGTGTCGAGCCCGCTGGGGCCGCGCCATCTGCTGCATGGGCGTGCGCGTCACGATGCCCGCGATCCGCTCGTCGGCGCAAAGCCGCATGCGCGGTTATGGGCGCGGCGTTCGGTGTTCCTGCGGCATGGGGCACCGTTGCTCGTGACCGAAGCGTTCCTGCCGCGATTCTGGCGGCGTCTGCAAGCCGCGCATGGCGTGCCGGCTCACGACTGAGCGCCATGCCGACGCCCCCCGTCTCCGATCTCAAAAGTAACTTCCCGCCGGTGGTAGATGCGCGCACGCGCGTTCTGATCCTTGGCAGCTTGCCCGGCGAAATGTCGCTCGCGCATCAGCAGTACTACGCGCATCCGCAGAATCGCTTCTGGCATCTCGTGGGCGAGGTGATCGGCGAGCCGTTGCCGTCACTGCCGTATGCCGCGCGGCTGGACGTGCTGCGCACGCACGGCGTTGGACTTTGGGACGTGGTGGCGCAGGCGCGCCGCGAAGGCAGCCTCGATAGCAACATCCGTGTGCATGCCGGTAGCGATCTGGCGGGCCTGATCGACACGCTCCCGGCGCTGCGTGCCGTGGCGTTCAATGGTGGAACGGCGGCTCGTATCGGACAGCGCGCGCTCGCACAAGGCGGCGTGACGATGCCGGTGGTGCTGCTGCCGTCGAGCAGTCCGGCCTATACGATTCCGTATGCGACGAAACGCGACGCATGGCTCGTATTGCGCGACTGGCTGGGGACGACGGCGTCTGCCTGAGCTGCAATGAGCCGCACTGAGCCGCACTCGATGCGCCGCAATGATCCGCACTGCGCTGCTATCTCGCCGGAGCGAAGCCGGCAAGCCTGACGGCCGCGCTACGCGAACCCGGTACAATGCGAACCCATCGTAATTTCCCGAGTTTCACTGAAGGACACATGACCCTCATCAAACGCAAATCCATCGAAGCCGAAGCGTTCGTCAGCGACGAGCGCACCGTGCGTGCTCCCCGTCCCGCTTATAAGCCGCGCTTCGCGCCGGTGACATTCTCAGAACAGGGTGGCGTGCGTTACCTGCATTTCGGCACGGAATGGGTGCAAGGGGCGATGCGTCTCTCGAAGCCTGACCGTATCGAGCTGGAATATGCGCAGCAGATGATGGCGTGGTTGCTGTTCATGCGTGCACCGAAGCACGTGGTGCAACTGGGCCTTGGCACGGGCTCGATCACCAAGTTCTCGCACCAGCATTTCCCGCGCACGCAAGTCACCGCCGTTGAGCTGAACCCGGCCGTGGTCGTTGCCGCGCGCACGATGTTCAGCCTGCCGAGCGACTCGCGTTATCTGAAGGTGCTGGAAGCGGACGCCTGGGATTTCGTCACCGACACGGCGAATCATGGCGCGCTCGACGTGCTGCAAGTCGATCTCTACGACGCGACCGCGCGCGGTCCGGTGCACGACACGCCGGCGTTCTACAAAGCCTGCCGCGCCACGCTGCGTGAGCCGGGCATGCTCACGATGAACCTGTTCGGCGATCACGACAGCTATCCGAAGAACATCCGTCGTCTGCGTCAGGCATTCGACAATCGTGTGATCGAATTCCCGGAAGTGCACGACGGCAACGTCATCGTGCTGGCGTTCAACGGCCCGCTGCTGTCGGTCGAGTGGAAGGATGTGGAAGCGCGCGCGAAAGTGGTGGAAGCCGCCACGGGCCTGCCGGCCAAGCGTTGGGTCAAGCAGCTTCGCTCGGCCAATGGCGACGGCGGTCCGGTGCTGACGATCTGACGTCAGGCCCTGCCGATGCTGCGCAACCTTGGCCTCGGTCATGAGCGCGCAGCAGACGTAAAAAAGCCAGCCGCGAGGCTGGCTTTTCTTTGGGCCGCGACGGACGTTGCCGCGTCAGGCGGCGATTTCGTCGATGCTCAGCGCTTCGCCGCCAGCCACGATGGCCAGCAGGCGGTCGACGTTCGGATGCGCGCCCGGACGATTACGCGCGTCGGCCGTGTGCTCGCCGAAGACGGCCAGACCGTGCTCGGCAGCCTTGGCGTCGAGCGTGCCGAATGCTTGCTTGAGGTAGTGGTACACGGCGAGCGAGCCTTGCTTGCCCGGGGCGTTTTCGATGGTCGCCACGACCGCGCCCTTGCCGTCGCGCAGCTCGATGCGAGCAATGCCCTCGATGCTGCCGATGGCGGCCATCCGCGCGAGGTTGTCCTTGAAGACCGGGGTCGGTTCGATCACTGCCATGGTTGTGCTGCTCCTGCGGTTACGTTGAATTCGAAAAACGGTGCGGGCCGAATGGTATCACCTCGGCCCTCGGGGCTTCATGCGGCGATCAAGTCGTGTTCAGGCCGCGTTCATGCTGCACTCACGCCGCACTCAAATCGCACTCACGCGCGTCGCCATTGCAGGATCGTCAGCGTCAGCACGCCCGCGATCAGCCCCCAGAAGGCCGAGCCGATGGACAGCAGCGTGAGGCCCGAAGCCGTCACCATGAAGGTGATGAGCGCGGCTTCGCGTTGTCGCGTGTCGTGCATGGCGTTGGCAAGGCCGTTCATGATGGAGCCGAACAGCGCGAGGGCGGCAATGGACACCACCAGCGCTTTCGGGAATGCCGCGAACAAGGCGGCGATGGTCGCCCCGAACGTGCCCGCGATCAGGTAGAACACGCCCGACCACACGGCCGCGGTGTAGCGCTTGGCCGGGTCTTCGTGCGCTTCGCGTCCGGTGCAGATGGCGGCGGTGATGGCGGCCAGATGAATGCCGTGCGAGCCGAACGGTGCAAGCAGCACCGACGCGATGCCCGTCGTCGAAATGAGCGGCGACGCCGGTACCTTGTAGCCGTCGGCGCGCAGCACCGCGAGACCGGGCACATTCTGCGAGGCCATCGCCACGACGAACAACGGGATCGCGATGCTGATCGTTGCCGACAGCGAGAACGACGGCGTGGTCCACACCGGCTTTGCGAGCGAGACGTTGAAGTGGCTGAAGTCGAGCAGGCCAAGCCCGCCCGCCACGGCGGTGCCCACGATCAGCGCGAGCAGAATCGCGTAGCGCGACGCGAAGCGCTTGACCACGAGATACGTGAAGAACATCGAGAGCACGAGCGCCGTCTGATGCTGCGCCGCGACGAAGATCTCCAGCCCGATGCGAAACAGAATCCCCGCGAGCAGCGCAGACGCCAGGGCCGGTGGCACGCGCCGCATGATCGTCTCGAAGCCTCCCGTCAGGCCGCACAGCGCGATGAGCGCATTGCAGACGATGAATGCGCCGATGGCTTCGCCGTAAGGCACGCCGGGTAGCGAAGTAATCAGCAGGGCGGCGCCCGGCGTCGACCACGCAATGACTACGGGTGTGCGATATCTCAGCGATAGCCCGATGGTCGTCAATCCCATGCCGATGGAGAGCGCCCAGATCCACGAAGAGATCTGCGCCGACGTGAGATGGGCGGCCTGTCCGGCCTGGAACATCAGAACGAGGGAACTGGTGTAGCCCGTCATCATGGCCACGAAGCCGGCGACGATAGCCGAGGGCGACGTATCTGCCAACGGTCGGAGCGGCGGCAGGGGAGCGGTGCTGGACGTCATGGTGAAAGCGTGTCTCTCGTGATGTTGTCGTTGTGATGCCGTGCCACGTCACGCACTGCCGAGTGATGTTACATGCCGCAGGCGGTCTGCGGCCGGCGTTCGGTCTGCCGTGATGAGGATTGGACTCAGCGTTACTTGCTCAGCACGCGCATGGCCGATTCCAGTCCCGCCAGCGTAATCGGATACATGCGGCCCGCGAAGAGCTGTCGGATGACCGAGATCGATTGACGATATTGCCATATCGCCTCGGGCTCCGGATTGAGCCATGCGTGATGGGGGAAGCGGTCGATGAAGCGGCGCAGCCACACGGCACCGGCTTCCTTGTTGTTGTATTCGACCGAGCCCCCCGGTTGCAGCACCTCGTACGGACTCATCGTGGCATCGCCCACGAAGATCAGTTTGTAGTCGGTCGGGTACTTGCGCAGCACGTCCCACGTCTCGAAGCGCTCGTTGTGACGACGTCGATTCTGCCGCCACAGATAGTCGTAGACGCAGTTGTGGAAGTAGTAGAACTCGAGATGCTTGAATTCGGATTTCGCCGCAGAAAACAGCTCTTCGGTACGCGCGATGTGGTCATCCATCGAACCGCCCACGTCGAGCAGCATCAGCACCTTCACGTTGTTGTGACGCTCGGGCACGAGCTTCAGATCGAGCCAGCCGGCGTTGGCTGCCGTCGAGCGAATGGTGTCGTCGAGATCCAGTTCCTCTGCGGCGCCCTCGCGCGCAAACTTGCGCAGACGCCGCAACGCGACCTTGATGTTGCGCGTGCCGAGTTCGACGGTGTCGTCGTAGTCGCGATAGGTGCGTTGGTCCCACACCTTCACCGCCGTGCGATTGCCGTTGCTCTCGCCGCCGATGCGGATGCCTTCGGGGTTGAACCCGCCATTGCCGAACGGCGACGTGCCGCCCGTGCCGATCCACTTGCTACCGCCTTCGTGACGGCCTTTCTGTTCGTCGAACAGTTCCTTGAGCCGCGCCATGAGCTTGTCGATGCCGCCCAGCGCCTGGATGCGCGCGCGGTCCTCGGGCGACAACTCGCGCTGCATGCGTTTCTTGAGCCACTCGAGCGGCACCTCACCCGACGCCTCGACGACTTGCTGCACGCCCTTGAAATACGCGCCGAACGCCTGATCGAACTTGTCGTAGTGCTTCTCGTCCTTGATGAGCGAGAGACGGGCCAGATAGTAGAACTCGTCGAGCGAGGGCGCGATGACCTGACGTTGCAGTGCTTCGAGCAGCGTCAGGTATTCCTTGACCGAGACTGGCAGTTTCGCCGCGCGCAGGGTGTAGAAGAAGTCGATCAGCATGACGATGGCGCGCTTACCGGTTGGCGCGATTCATGAAGACGAGGCGCTCGAACAGATGCATGTCCTGTTCGTTCTTGAGCAGCGCGCCGGCAAGGGGCGGGATGGCCAGCTTGTTGTCGGCGCTGCGCAGCGCTTCGGGGCCGATCTCCTCGGCCATGAGCAGCTTGAGCCAGTCGATCAGTTCCGACGTCGAGGGCTTCTTCTTGAGCCCCGGAATTTCGCGCACTTCGAAGAACGTCGCCATCGCGGCACTGACCAGTTCGCGGCGAATGTTGGGGAAGTGCACGTCGATGATCGACTGCATCGTGGCCGGATCGGGGAACTTGATGTAGTGGAAGAAGCAGCGGCGCAGGAAGGCGTCGGGCAGTTCCTTCTCGTTGTTCGACGTGATGATGACGAGCGGACGGTGGCGCGCCTTCACGAGTTGGCGCGTCTCGTAGACATAGAACTCCATGCGGTCGAGCTCGCGCAGCAGGTCGTTGGGGAATTCGATGTCGGCCTTGTCGATTTCGTCGATGAGCAGCACGACAGGGTGGTCTGCCTCGAAGGCTTGCCACAGCACGCCCTTGACGATGTAGTTGGCGATGTCGCGCACCCGCTCGTCGCCCAGTTGCGAATCGCGCAGGCGCGACACGGCGTCGTATTCGTACAGGCCCTGCTGCGCCTTGGTCGTGGACTTCACGTGCCATTGCAGCAGCGGCATGTCGAGCGCGGCGGCGACTTCCTCCGCGAGCATGGTCTTGCCGGTGCCGGGTTCGCCCTTGATGAGCAGCGGTCGTTGCAGCGTGGCCGCCGCGTTCACGGCGAGCTTGAGGTCGTCGGTGGCGACGTACTGGGAAGAGCCTTCGAAGCGCATTGTCTTTGCCGTCCGCAAACAGCCGGCCAACCGGCCGGGCAGGGAAAAAGTTCAGTATAAGACATTGCGCATGAGCCTCGCTCGGACGGTCAAAATCTGTCTCTGTATCAATGGCTTGCGAGAAAACTTCGGAGAACTGTGCGGGTCAGCCCCGAGTTTGCGGGGGCAGAGGTGTGGGTTACAATCGATTGCTTTTTTCACAGGTCGGCGGCCTTGGAGTCGGGACGTCGAACTGCGTGTTGCGGGCCGGTATTCCAACCAAAAACGTTCCCAAGAAGACCATGAAAAAGTTCCTCACGATGATGGCGCTGGCGCTCGGCAGCACGTCGCTCATGTCGCTTACGTCGCTTAGCGTGCTTCACGCGGCCGAACTCAAGCCCAATCTCGAGGCGGCGAAGGACAAGGTGGCCATGTGTATCGGCTGCCACGGCATTCCCGACTATCGCACCGCCTTTCCCGAGGTGTATCACGTGCCCCGGATCGGCGGACAGAACGCGAAGTACATCGAAAACGCCCTGAAGGAATACGCGAAGGGCGACCGCAAGTTCCAGACGATGCATGGCATCGCAGCCACGTTGACCGATCAGGACATCGTCGACATTGCCGCTTACTACGCGGCGCAATCGGCGTCGACGCCGGTCAATCCCCAGAAGTAAAACGTGCGTGGCTGAGGAGAACACAATGAAGCATTCGATGGTAAAGGCCGCGGCTGCGGCATCCCTGGCGCTCGGCGCCATGCTCGCGGGCTGGACCGGCTCGGCAGTGGCCGCCGGCAATATCGCCAACGGCAAGGCCCTCGTCGACAAAGGCATGTGCGCAACCTGCCACGGCGCCAATCTGAACGCGCCGATCACCCCGGAATATCCGAAGCTGGCCGGTCAATACGCGGACTACGTCTACAACGCGCTGCGTGCCTATCAGAACGAAACCAGTCTGGTGTTTGGCCGCAGCAACGCCATCATGAAGACGCAGGTCATGTCCAATCCCGCAACGATCGGTAAGGACGGCAAGCCGCGTCCGTTCACTGCGCAGGAGCTGAAGGACATTGCGGCCTATATCGAGTCGCTGCCCGGCGATCTCGTGACGAAGAAGTAAGGTAGGCGCTGTGCCGTCGGCATAAAAAAACGACGGTTGCTCCGATGGCAACCGTCGTTTGCTTTTGTCCGCGCGGGTGGTGCTTGTTGGCGATGACCTGCGGGTCATGTGCCCGTTCCGGTGCAGGGCTTAGCGCGAGGCTTGCTGCTCGATGCGTTGCAGGTAGGCGTCCGAGTCGGGCGGCTGGCCGGTGCGCTGCGCTTCCCAGAGCGTTTGTCCCAGACACTCCATGATGCGGTGCTGCGCGTCGTGCGGCGAGTCGAGACGCTGGGTCAGCTTCTCGTACGCGGCACGAATGCCCGGCGGCTGATCGATCGAAACTTGCTCGCTGATCGCCAGATGCATCGACAGATGCAGGAACGGGTTGGTCTGTCCGGCCTCGGGCGAGTAGTCGCGGGCGCTGGCTTCTTCGGTGTCGGACAGCGCGTCGTGATACTCCGGATGTTCGTTGATCCAGTCGGCGGCAATCGTCTCCAGCGGTGTCAGGATGCTCCCGCCGCGCTGCTTTTGCCAGGTGGTGCAGAAGAATTGCCGGACTTCGTCGCGGCTCGGATTGAACATGGGGACTCCGTGGGGTTCTGGTGAGGCATCTTGCGGCGCGCCATGCCATGACTACAATGGCGGATCCATGGCCGCAGTGCGCCGGGGCGGGCCGTTGTGGCGGCAGCGCACCGGTCTCGCATGAAAACACGCCGTATTGTCGCTCAATTTTTCCAATCATGTCGCGAAGCCCCCGTGTGCCGGCCGCCGCCGGCGATGTCTGCGTGAACCCTCCGGCGCACCCGGCGCCCGTGCCCGCGCCTTCGGCCTGGGCGGGCGTCGCGCTGATCGCCGTGTCGGCCTGCGCGTTCGGAGCCATGGCGATTTTTGCGCGGGCGGCCACGGCATCCGGTGCCGACTTGTTCGCGATGCTGCTGTATCGCTTCTTCATCGCCGCCGTGCTGCTGCTGGTCTGGTGCCGGCTGCAACGGGTGCGCTTCCCGTCGCGCCGTCAGGCGCTCGGCATTGCCCTGATGGGCGGCGTCGGCTACGTCGGTCAGTCCCTTTGCTTTTTCGGGGCGCTGCAATACGCGCAGGCGTCGCTTGTCGCGCTGCTGCTTTATCTCTACCCGGTGTTCGTGACAATCCTGGCGGCCCTCTTCCTGCACGAACGTCTGACGCCCGTGAAGCTGGGGGCGCTCGTACTTTGCTCGCTCGGCACGGCACTCACGGTGGGCGGCGGGCAGGGCCAGCCGCTGGGCATGGCGCTTGCCGTGGCATCGGCGTTGATCTACTCGGGCTACATCGTGGTCGGTGCGCGGCTCACGCAGGGAGTCGATGCCCGTGCCACCGCAGCACTCGTCTGTGTGGCGGCGACCGTCTCCTTCGCGGGGATGGCGGCCGTGCGCGCGTCGCAAGGGCTGCCGCTGCATTGGCCTGCCGGTGCGGGCGGCTGGGCGGCGCTCACGGCCATTGCGGTGTGTTCGACGGTCATCGCCATCCTGACGTTCTTCGCCGGTTTGCAGCGTCTCGGGGCGGGGCGTGCTTCCATGCTCTCGACGCTGGAGCCGGTGGTGACGGTGCTGCTCGCGGCCATGCTGCTGGGCGAAACGCTCACGGCGGCACAGCTTGGCGGCGGCGCGCTGATTCTGGCCGGCGTGGTCTGGCTATCGGCCCGTGGGGCGTCTGCAAGCGCCTGATCTCAGGGGGATTTCTGCCACGTCAGCGCGCGTCGCGCGGCAACGGTACAATCGCGCATCGTTTGCCATTCCCCACTTGAGGTCAATCGTCATGAGCACCATTGCCAAAGAAGCCATCGCCCAATTGTTCACCGATGCCCGCACGCACAACGTGTGGCTCGACAAGCCGGTCAGCGACGACACACTGCGCGAGCTGTACGACCTCGTGAAGTGGGGCCCGACGTCGGCCAACACCACGCCCGCACGGATCGTCTTCGTGAAGAGCGAGCAAGCGAAGGCCAAGCTGCTCGAATGCATGTCGCCGGGCAACGTCGACAAGACCCGTACGGCGCCGGTAACGGCCATCATCGCGTTCGACCTGAAGTTCTACGAACACCTGCCGACGCTGTTCCCGAACGGTGCCGAGAAGATGATGCCGATGTTCTCGGGCGACGCCGCCAAGGCCGCCGGTGCCGCGCACATGAACAGCTCGCTGCAAGGCGGCTACTTCATTCTTGCCGCTCGCGCGCTGGGTCTCGATTGCGGCCCGATGGCCGGTTTCGATGCGCAGAAGGTCAACGACACGTTCTTCAGCGGCACCGACTGGCGCGTCAACTTTATCTGCAATCTGGGTTACGGCGATCATGACAAGCTGTTCCCGCGCAATCCGCGTCTGTCGTTCGACGAGGCGGCGCGCATCATCTGAGTCGGGCATGCCACGCCCTGAGCACGTTCTCAGGGCGAGCCAAAACAAACGGGCGGTCCCGGTGTCGGGGCCGCCCGTTGTCGTTTGCAGCGTTCGTATTTTGAGAGACGCGGATCAGCCCTTCGGCGCGGGCGTCTTGGGACGGAAGTCGCACAGCGGCTCGATGGCGCAATGCCAGCACTCCGGCTTGCGCGCCTTGCATACATAGCGGCCATGCAGGATGAGCCAGTGATGGGCGTCGTGCTTGAACTCGCGCGGGGTCACACGTTCGAGCGCCAGTTCCACGGCCAGCGGGTCTTTGCCGGGGGCAAGGCCCGTGCGGTTCGCCACGCGGAAGATGTGGGTGTCGACAGCAATCGTGTCCTCGCCGAACGCCGTGTTGAGCACCACATTCGCCGTCTTGCGGCCGACGCCCGGCAGGGATTCCAGCGCTTCACGCGAGCGCGGGACTTCGCCGCCGTGCACGTCGAGCAGCAACTGACACGTTGCGATCACGTTCTTGGCCTTCGTGCGGTACAGGCCGATGGTCTTGATGTAATCGGAAACCCCGGCTTCACCGAGCGCGAGCATCTTCGCCGGGGTGTTGGCCACGGCATATAGCTTGCGGGTGGCCTTGTTCACGGACACGTCGGTCGCCTGTGCCGAGAGCAGCACGGCGATGAGCAATTCGAAAGGCGACGTGTACTCCAGCTCCGTTGTCGGATTCGGATTAAGTTGTTGCAGCGTCTCGAACAGGGCACGGCGTTTGGCGTCGTTCATGGCGGGTGGCGCGTGGATAGGGGCGTCTTGTCTTGTTATCGGGGATCGGGGGACGGTGCGTGCAGCGACGTGTCTAGGCCCTGTTCGGCGTCTGGTTGGCGTCAGAGGCAGGATCTTCCTCGCTCGTGGCGAGCCCCAGACGCTTGCGGCGAGCTTCGGCTTCGTCGATCTGCGCCTGCACGTTGGCGGAGACATTCTCCGTATTCTTCGGACCGAGCCCTTCGGCGGCCAGTGCGGCTTTCTTCTGACGCGCGCGTTCCAATGCCGCCTGAATGATCGCCTGCTTGCGCGCGGCGGCTGCGGCGGCCTCGTCGGCCACGGGGGACGCAATCGATGCTGCTGTCGTATCCGATGAAACCGGCGCTGCGGTCGTGCGCATCTCCGTTACTTGCGGCGCGCCGTGCTCTGCGGCCGGCGCAGATGGCGCACTGGGCGCGACGCGTGCCGCACGCGCAGCCAGACGTGCCTCGCGTTGGGCCTTCTCCTTCTCGAGCCGGGCCTGATGCGCTTCGAAATGCTTGCGGGCATCGTCGGCCTGCGCCTGCGACCAGGCGTCCCAGCCGGTGCGCTCGCCGGTGACCGGCACCATCTCGATACAGTCGACGGGGCAGGGCGGTACACACAGATCGCACCCCGTGCAGCGGTCCTCGATGACCGTGTGCATCAACTTGGCGGCCCCAACGATGGCGTCCACTGGGCAGGCTTGCAGGCACAGCGTGCAGCCGATGCAAAGCGATTCGTCGATGACGGCCCGTGGGCGAGGGCGCTCTGCGCCGTTCTCCGGATTGAGGGGAATAATGGGGCGATCGAGCAGCCTTGCCAGACGTGCGACGCCCTCGGCACCGCCCGGCGGGCACTGGTTATAGCTGGCTTGCCCGCTTGCGATGGCGTCGGCATACGGACGGCAACCTGCGTAACCGCACTTGGTGCACTGCGTCTGGGGCAATAGGGCATCGATGCGCTGGGCGAGCGCGCTGACTTCGGACACGTCTTTTGTGGGGATTCGGCGGAAAGTCGAATTATCCTGCATTTTGCGGAAACACAGAAACCGATGTGCCATAATTCCGCCCGTTGAGAACGACCGGCCGATCATGACAACCCCAGAAACCAAGATCAAACGGGACCCCGAACGCACCCGGCAGCGCATTCTCGCCGCTGCGATCGAGGAGTTTGCCGAACGTGGCTCGAGCGGTGCGCGTGTGGACAGCATCGCACGCCGAGCCGACATCAATGAGCGAATGCTCTATTACTACTTCGGAAACAAGGACCAGCTTTATCTGGCCGTGCTCGAAGAGGTCTACGGCGAGTTCAATCGCGCGGAACATGGGCTCAAGCTCGATCTCCTCGCGCCGCTCGATGCCGTGGCCGAACTGGCTCACTTCGTGTGGGACTACTACGCCGAACATCCGGAACTGATTCAACTGATCAACAACGAAAATCTGCATGAAGCGAAGTCGATGCGTCAGTCGACGGAGATTCGTCAGCAGGTCTCGCCGATCGTGGAATTGCTCGCCCAGACGCTCAAGCGTGGCGAGGCCAGCGGAGAGATCCGTGCAGGCGTCGATCCGGTGGATCTGTATGTGACGATCTCGGCGATGGGCTATTACGTGATGTCGAACCGCCACACGTTATCCATCGTGATGGGGCGTGACGTGATGGCCCCCGATTCGCGCAAGACGTATTCGTCCTTCAATACGCAAATGCTATTGGATTCGTTACGCGCGAGATGACCCGGTAGCCGCGATCTGTGCCGGCCGCACTGCCAGTCAATGACAAAACCGCCGCGAGGGACTAAGCCCTCGCGGCGGTTTTGTTATGGCGGTCCGGAAAACCGAATGCCGTTCAGGCGTTCTTCGCGATGAAGTCGCGGATCTGCGGATAGATCACGTTGCGCCAGCGGCTACCGGAGAAAATCCCGTAGTGGCCGCACGACGGCGCGGTGAAATGCGCCCGGCGTTTGGCCGGGATGCCGGTGCACAGGTCGTGTGCCGCCTGCGTTTGCCCGCTGCCCGAGATGTCGTCCAGTTCGCCTTCGATGGTGAAGAGGGCGGTCGTCTTGATGTCCTGCGGACGCACACGCTGGCCAGCCACGTCCCACGTGCCGCGTGCGAGGCTGAAGTCCTGAAACACGGTCTTGATCGTGTCGAGGTAGTACTCGGCCGCCATGTCGAGCACGGCGTTGTACTCGTCGTAGAAACGGCGATGCGAGTCGGCGTCGTCGTTGTCGCCGCGCATCAGATCGAGATAGAAGTCCCAGTGCGACTTCAGATGGCGATCCGGATTCATGGCAACGAACCCGGCGTGCTGCAGAAAGCCCGGGTAGACCAGACGTCCCGCCCCGGGATAGTTGGCCGGCACCGCATGGATCACGTGATTCTCGAACCACTCGTACGACTTGTTCGTCGCGAGCGAGTTGACCGACGTCGGGCTCTTTCGCGCGTCGATCGGGCCGCCCATCATCGTCATGGTCTTGGGCGTCTTCTCGCCGTTCGACGCCATGAGCGAGATGGCGCCAAGCACCGGCACCGTCGGTTGGCACACCGAAATGACGTGCAGGTTTTCCGCGCCGATGTGGCGAATGAATTCCTGGATGTACGCAACGTAGTCGTCGAGGTGGAACTCGCCGTCCTCGAGCGGCACCATGCGCGCATCGACCCAGTCGGTGATGTACACCTTGTGGTCCTTGAGCAGCGTAGTGACCGTGTCGCGCAGCAGTGTGGCGTGGTGCCCCGACAGGGGCGCGACCACCAGCACGACCGGATCGTCCTTGAGTTGGCCGACGGCGCTGGCGTCGTCGGCGTAACGCTTGAATCGCAGCAGGCGACAGAACGGCTTCTCCATCGCCGTCATTTCCACGACGGGGATGTTGTGACCGTCGACTTCGACTGCCTTGATGTTGAATTCGGGTTTTTCGTAATCCTTGCCGAGCCGGTAGAGCAATTCATATCCGGCGGCGATGCGGGGCGCGCCCGGCATCATGGCAAGCAGGCTGCCCGGGTTGACGAAAGTCGTCGCCGCCGCCTTCGCCCACGTGGTGAGGGGGTTCAGCCACGCGCGGTTGTACTCATGAATCTGATACAGCATGTTGTGTGCCCTGAGGCGAATGATGGGGAATTATGCAACCGTTTATCGCGGCTGTGCAACGCAGCATAACCCTGATCTATGGCATTTCCGCATCATCTCGATAGATTTAGCTTATTACGACGATTGTTATTAACTATCGTTGCTGCGGTGCAACAATCGATGGGCGTAAAAAAGCCCGCCGGATTGGGGCGGGCTTTGGTATCGATTACGCCCGAGGCGATCAGCGCAGCACTTTGGCGATGGCCGAAGCGACAACGTCGATGTTCTTGTCGTTGAGCGCGGCTACGCAGATACGGCCCGTGCTCACGGCGTAGATGCCGAACTCTTCGCGCAGACGCTCGACCTGATCGGCGGTGAGGCCCGAGTACGAGAACATGCCGCGTTGCTTGATGACGAACGAGAAATCGCGTTCCACGCCGTGCTCGCGCAGCTTCTCGACCAGTGCCAGACGCATGGCGCGGATGCGCTCACGCATTTCGGCCAGTTCCTCTTCCCACAGGGCGCGCAGTTCGGCGTTGCCCAGCACGGCGGCGACGACCGAGCCGCCATGCGTCGGCGGGTTCGAGTAGTTGGTGCGGATCACGCGCTTGAGTTGCGAGAGCACGCGGGTCGATTCGTCCTTGCTGCTCGTCACGATGGACAGGGCGCCAACGCGCTCGCCGTACAGCGAGAACGACTTGGAGAAAGAGCTGGACACGAAGAAGTTCAGGCCGGTCGCGGCGAACAGGCGCACCACGGCGGCGTCGGCGTCAATGCCGTCACCGAAGCCTTGGTAGGCGATGTCGAGGAACGGCACCAGCTTGCGGGCCTTCACGACTTCCACGACCTGGGCCCATTGGTCCATCGTGAGGTCGACGCCGGTCGGGTTGTGGCAGCAGGCGTGCAGCACGACGATGGTGCCTTCCGGTTCCTTGCCGAGCATGTCGAGCATGCCCGAGAGGTTCACGCCGTGCGATTCGGCGTCGTAGTACGGGTACGACACGACGTTGAAGCCGGCTTGCGTGAACAGGGCGCGGTGGTTTTCCCAGCTCGGGTCGCTGATGGCGACGGTGGCGTTCGGGTTGAGTTGCTTGAGGAAGTCGGCGCCGATCTTCAGGGCACCGGTGCCGCCCAGTGCCTGGGCGGTGATCACGCGGCCTTCGGCTAGCACGGGCGATTCCTTGCCGAACAGCATTTCCTGCACCGCCTTGTCATACGCAGCAATGCCTTCGATCGGCAGATAGCCACGCGGCAGGCCGGCGGCCACGCGTTGTTCTTCCGCTGCCTTCACGGCCTTGAGCAGGGGCAGTTTGCCTTCCGCATTGAAATACACGCCGACGCCCAGATTCACTTTTTCGGTGCGGTGATCGGCGTTGTAGGCTTCGTTCAGGCCAAGGATGGGGTCGCGCGGGGCGAGTTCGACAGCGGAGAAGAGGGTCATTTCGACGGCTCGAGGCAGGTAGTAGGAAAATGCAGCGGGTCGGCCGCAACTTACGCAGGATCGGCCCAACGCGGTATTTTAGCGAAGATTCCCCGCGCTTGTGGTAAACACCGCCTCGCAAAGCGCGATTTCATGCCATTTCGGCACGAAAACTGCCACGTATTGCCAGAATTTGACGAAATCGCAGCCAGCCATGCCGCGCGGCGCTGCCGTTGATTCCCGGCGTGCCGTCGAATGCCCGTGTTGTCACCGATCGGACTCAGGTAATCGTGCGACGCGCTAGAATGCCAGATTACGTCTTTGACGCTTTGCGCCCCCGCCATGACCCCTGCGGCTGACCACGATCTGGACGAAAGCAAGTTCCTGACGTTTCCGGATTCGCCCTACCAGCTCTACTGCCCGTTTCCTGCCGCCGGCGACCAGCCCGCGGCCATTGCCCAGTTGACCGAGGGCATCGGTGACGGGCTCGCGTTCCAGACCTTGCTCGGCGTGACCGGCTCGGGCAAGACGTTCACGATGGCGAACGTGATCGCGCGGCTTGGCCGCCCGGCGATCGTATTCGCGCCCAACAAGACGCTTGCCGCTCAGCTTTATTCGGAGTTCCGCGAGTTCTTCCCGCGCAATGCGGTGGAGTACTTCGTGTCGTACTACGACTACTACCAGCCGGAAGCGTACGTGCCGCAGCGCGATCTCTTCATCGAGAAGGATTCGTCCGTCAACGAACACATCGAGCAGATGCGTTTGTCGGCAACGAAGAGCCTGCTGGAGCGTCGTGACGTGGTGATCGTGGCCACCGTGTCCGCCATCTACGGTATCGGGAATCCGAACGAGTACCACCAGATGATTCTGACGGTGCGTCAGGGCGACAAGATCGGCCAGCGCGACATCATCGCGCGGCTCATCGCGATGCAGTACACCCGCAACGAAACCGATTTCGGGCGTGGCACGTTCCGTGTGCGTGGCGACACCATCGATATCTTCCCGGCCGAACATGCCGAGCTGGCGCTGCGTGTGGAGCTGTTCGACGACGAAGTCGACACGCTGCAACTCTTCGATCCGCTCACGGGACGCGTGCGGCAGAAGGTGCCGCGATTCACGGTGTACCCGTCCTCACACTACGTGACCCCGCGAGAGACGGTGCTGCGTGCCATCGAGACGATCAAGGAAGAACTGCGCGATCGGCTCGACTTCTTCTACAAGGAAGGCAAGCTGGTCGAGGCGCAGCGTCTTGAGCAGCGCACCCGGTTCGATCTGGAGATGTTGCAGGAGCTGGGTTTCTGCAAGGGCATCGAAAACTATTCGCGGCATTTGTCCGGCGCTGCCCCGGGCGAGCCGCCGCCGACGCTTGTCGATTACCTGCCGCCAGACGCGCTGATGTTCCTCGACGAGTCGCACGTCCTCATCGGGCAGTTCAACGGCATGTACAACGGCGACCGGGCCCGCAAGGAGAATCTCGTCAATTACGGTTTCCGTCTGCCGTCGGCGCTGGACAATCGTCCGCTCAAGTTTGCCGAGTACGAACGCAAGATGCGTCAGGCGATCTTCGTCTCCGCCACGCCCGCCGATTACGAGCTCAAGCGCTCGGGGCAGGTGGTCGAGCAAGTGGTGCGCCCGACCGGGCTGATCGACCCGATCATCCTGGTGCGCCCGGCACGCACGCAGGTGGACGACGTCCTCTCGGAAATCAACAAGCGCGTGGCGGTGGGGGAGCGTGTGCTCGTCACCACGCTCACGAAGCGCATGGCGGAGCAACTCACCGACTATCTGTCCGATAACGGCGTGAAGGTACGTTATCTGCACAGCGACATCGATACCGTCGAACGCGTAGAGATCATCCGTGATTTGCGTCTGGGCGCGTTCGACGTACTGGTCGGGATCAACTTGCTGCGCGAGGGGCTGGATATTCCGGAGGTGTCGCTCGTGGCGATTCTCGACGCGGACAAGGAAGGCTTCCTGCGCGCCGAGCGGTCATTGATTCAGACGATCGGGCGAGCGGCGCGTAACGTCAACGGCACGGCCATCCTGTATGGCGACAAGATGACCGATTCGATGAAGCGCGCAATCAGCGAGACGGAGCGTCGTCGTGCCAAGCAGATGGCGCACAACGAGGCGAACGGCATCGTCCCGACGGGGGTGAAGAAACGCATCAAGGACATCATCGACGGTGTCTACGATCCGCAGGACGCCAAGGCGGAACTGGCCGAGGCCAAAGAGCAGGCGCATTACCAGGATATGTCGGAAAAGCAACTGGCTCGCGAGATCAAGAAGCTCGAGAAGCAGATGCAGGAACATGCACGCAATCTCGAGTTCGAGAAGGCCGCCAAGGTGCGCGATCAGTTGCTGCACGTCAAGGCGCTGGTGTTCGGCACCGATGGGGCGAGCGAGGCGGAACTGGGGCCGAAGGTTTGATGGCCGAAATTCAGGTGGGTACGTCCGGAATCAACCAATGAAAAAAACTTCAGTCCTTTTCGTGTGCATGGGCAACATCTGCCGCTCGCCCAGCGCCGACGGCATTTTTCGTCACCGTCTGGCCCAGGCGGGGTTGAGCGACGTGATCGCCGTCGATTCGGCCGGCACGCACAGCTATCACATCGGTCATGCGCCCGATGCACGCACGCAAGCGGCGGCTGAGCGGCGCGGCTACGATCTGAGCGAGTTGCGGGCGCGTCGTGTCGAAGCCAGCGACTTCGTAGACTTCGACTGGATCGTGGCGATGGACGACGCCAATGTCGCTGAGCTCATGGCGCGTTGTCCGGTTGAGTATCGTCACAAGATTGTGCGATTGATGGACTTCGCTACGCGTCACGACGCCACCGAAGTGCCCGACCCGTATTACGGTGGCGCGCAGGGCTTCGAAACCGTGCTCGACTATATCGAGGATGGCCTCGACGGGCTGCTCGCGCGACTGCAAAAGGACGCCTGAAGCGTCGGCATTCCACGAATGAAGGGGGCTTGGTGCAAGGCCGGGCCTCTTCCGCGACACGCATCGAAGGGGATATCATTCGCCCCATCATCGGTGCGAATGCGCTGAATGTGCCGAATATGCCTATTTGGCGGCATCCCCAATCTTTTCACGCGTTTCCTGCCCCTCTTCACTCGCTCTCCCATCGATGCTCAACTCGCTCAATTCGTACTGGCGTAAATGGCGCGCCTCGCGTCACGCCGGCCATCAGCTCGACGAACTGCTCGCGCATGCCGATCCGACAGCGTCGCTGGCCGTGCGGAATCAATGGCTGATCGAATTGGCGCATTGGGTGCAGAAGCGTGGCGCACTCGTCAATGAAGTGCGCGAAGCGGGGGAGGCGGCGCGCTATCGTCCGCATACCCGTTTGCGCTATCTGCTGCAAATGCTCGAACGTAATCCGGAGTGGCGTTTGCCGGTCGCTCGCACGCTGCGCAGCGTCATCAACGAGAGCGACGCGATCTCGCTGCTGTGCGACACGGGCATGCCGGTGCGCCCGGGGTTCTGGGGGGCGCTGATCGAACGAATCGAGAAGGCGCTGATTCCGCCGCCGCCAACGCGGCGCGATCTCTCTGCGCTGTGCTCCCTCATGTTTCCCGACGGCGAGGCGGCCGACTGGATCGCCGCCATGCCGCCCGAGTTGCTAGCCGATCTGATCGCGCTTTTGCACTTCCGCGAGGACGAGGATGAGGACGCCGACTGGAATCCGTTCGCCGACGACCTGCTGGCGGCCATGCATCATCTCGTCGACCAGATTGCGTCGACCGGACTGTCGCAGGCGGTGCGCTCGCGTCTGACGTATCCGCGTGTGACCGAGTCGCCGTTCTACCGGCTCGGACGCGCCATGCAGGAACTCGAGGAAGCCGGCCAGGAGTTCGCGCACGGCGCGCCGGCGTCGCAGCACTTCGTGCAGCGCATCAACGTGTTTCGCGCGTTGCTCGACGATTGCGCTCGCGCCGCGCGTCAGGTGTATGCGCATCTCGACGAGAACGGCGTGAGCGTGGATATCGTGTTTCAGGTGGAGCGGGCCAAGGCGCGGATTCGCCGGCTCGAGCGTCTGCTCGAGGCGTGGCTCACGCAGACGGACGAGGACCGCGCCACGGCGCGCGTGCGGCTGTTTGCCGATCTGGTGCGCGCAAACCGGGCCAGTCAGAGCGTGGGCGAACTGGCGCGCACGTCGTTCGGGCTGCTGGCGCGCAAGGTCGTGGAGCGAAGCGCGGAGACGGGCGAGCATTACATCGCCCGCAATCGCAGCGAGTACTTCGCCATGTTGAAGATGGCCTGCGGCGGCGGGCTTGTCACGGTGGTGACCGTCTATGTGAAGTTCCTGATCACGAGTGCGCATCTGCCGACGGTGGTCGAGGGCTTTCTCGCCGGCGCCAACTATGCGCTTTGCTTCCTGTTCATGCATTTTTGCCACTTCACGCTGGCGACCAAGCAGCCTGCAATGACGGCCCCCGCCATCGCCAGCAAGCTCGACGATGTCGATACGCCCGCCGGCATGGACGCCTTCGTCGGCGAAGTCATTGCCCTCGTGCGTACGCAGGCGGCGGCCATCTTCGGCAATCTGGCGATGGTGTTTCCGTTCTGCCTGCTGGTGCAGTGGACGGTGTCGGCGGCACTCGGCATGAACACGATCCCGCCCGAAAAGGCCCACGCGACGCTCAGTTCGTTCTCGATCTTGGGCGTCACACCGCTATTTGCGGCTTTGACCGGGGTGCTGCTGTGGTTCTCGAGTCTGATTTCAGGCTGGGCGGACAACTGGTTCGCGCTGCACGGCATTGGCGATGTGCTGGCCTACAACCGGCGTCTGCGCTTCGTTTTCGGTCGCAATGGGGCGGCGCGACTCGCGGACGGGTGCCGTCGTCACATCGCGCCGGTGCTTGGGAATCTGACGCTCGGCTTCATGCTGGGTCTGGTGCCGGCTGTGCTGACGGCGTTCGCGCTGCCGTTCGAGGTGCGTCACGTGACGCTCTCGACCGGGGCGATCGCCACGTCCATCGGCGTGCTGGGCATGCCGGTGCTGCGCGACCCGGCGCTTTGGCTCGCGGTGGCCGGCGTGGGGTCGATGGCCCTGCTCAACGTCGGTGTCAGTTTTGCGTTAGCATTCCACATGGCGCTGCGGTCCCGTCCATTGCGATTGGGCGACCGCCGGCAAATCCACCGCGCCATCTGGCGCGCCGTGGTGCGCAATCCTCTGGTGCTGCTGTTCCCTCTGCGCGCCCCGCAGATGGATCCTCGTCCCGAAAAATAAGAAGTTTCATAAGCGGGCGAGGGAACTTCCGCAAAAAATGGGCCAGAAGTACTTGACTAAATTCGTAGGGAATTTATACTTGACGAAAATAGTCGAGATTAATCCCCTGCATCATCATGAGACTTACCACGAAAGGCCGTTTCGCCGTTACGGCGATGATCGACCTGGCCATGCGCCAGGACGCGGGTCCCGTGACGCTTGCGGGCATTAGTCAGCGTCAGCGAATTTCGCTCTCTTATCTGGAACAACTGTTCGGTAAGCTGCGCCGCCACGAGATCGTGGAGAGCGTGCGCGGGCCGGGTGGCGGTTACAGTCTTGCGCGTCGTGCGGAAGAGGTGACGGTCGCTGACATCATCATTGCGGTCGACGAGCCGCTTGATGCCACCCAGTGCGGCAGCAAGGGCAACTGCGAGAAGGGCCAGGACGGCCATCGCGGCCACTGCATGACGCATGAGCTTTGGGCGACACTTAACCAGAAGATGGTCGAGTATCTCGATTCCGTTTCTCTGCGCGACCTTGTCGAGCAGCAGCGTAGCAAGCAGGCCCAGCAGGCGGTCCTGCGCGATACTCGCGAGTCTGGCAGCAACAACCAGACCATCGCTACGCGCATTCCCAATTCGGTCTTCGATATGGCCCGTTCATAACAGGCGCCACGGCACGATCCTGGAGCACCCCATGAAAAACGATACCCTCAACCTTCCCATCTACATGGATTACAGCGCCACGACGCCGATTGACCCGCGCGTCGTGGACAAGATGTTGCCGTACCTGCGCGAGCAGTTCGGCAACCCGGCATCGCGCAGCCACTCGTTCGGCTGGGCTGCCGAGCAAGCCGTGGAAGAGGCGCGCGAGGAAGTCGCCAAGCTGGTGAACGCCGATCCGCGCGAGATCGTCTGGACGTCGGGCGCCACCGAGTCGAACAACCTCGCCATCAAGGGCGCGGCGCACTTCTACCAGGGCAAGGGCAAGCACCTCATCACGGTGAAGACCGAGCACAAGGCCGTGCTCGACACGATGCGCGAGCTCGAGCGCGAAGGCTTCGAAGTGACGTATCTGGACGTCAAGGACGACGGTCTGCTCGACCTGGACGTCTTCAAGGCGGCCCTGCGTGCCGACACGATCCTTGTCTCGGTCATGGCCGTGAACAATGAAATCGGCGTGATTCAGGACATCGCAACGCTCGGCGAGATCTGCCGCGAGAAGGGCATCATTTTCCACGTCGACGCCGCTCAGGCGACCGGCAAGATGCCGATCGATCTGGCCACGCTGAAGGTCGACCTGATGTCGTTCTCGGCACACAAGACGTATGGCCCGAAGGGTATCGGTGCGTTGTACGTGCGTCGCAAGCCGCGCGTGCGCATCGAGGCACAGATTCACGGCGGCGGTCACGAGCGCGGCATGCGTTCGGGCACGCTGGCCACGCACCAGATCGTGGGCATGGGTGAGGCGTTCCGTCTTGCCCGTGAAGAAATGGCGGCGGAGAACGAGCGCGTGCGTATGCTGCGCGATCGCCTGCTGCGCGGTCTGACGGAAATGGAAGAGGTGTATGTGAACGGCGACATGGAAAAGCGTGTGCCGCACAACCTGAACATCAGCTTCAATTTTGTCGAAGGCGAATCGCTGATTATGGCGATCAAGGATGTCGCAGTGTCGTCGGGTTCGGCGTGCACCTCGGCCTCGCTGGAGCCTTCGTATGTCTTGCGTGCCCTGGGTCGTAACGACGAACTGGCGCACAGCTCGATTCGCTTCACGGTGGGTCGTTTCACGACCGAGCAGGAAGTCGATTACGTGATCGAACTGCTCAAGAGCAAGATCGGCAAGCTGCGCGATCTGTCGCCGCTGTGGGAAATGTACAAGGACGGGGTCGATCTGAATTCGATCCAGTGGGCCGCACACTGAGCATTCAAGGAGTTAGCCATGTCGTACAGCAAGGAAGTTCTGGATCACTACGAAAACCCGCGTAACGTTGGCTCGTTCGAAAAGGGCGATGACGCCGTTGGCACGGGTATGGTCGGCGCACCGGCTTGCGGTGACGTGATGAAGCTGCAAATTCGTGTGAACGAAGCCGGCGTGATCGAAGACGCCAAGTTCAAGACCTACGGTTGTGGCTCGGCGATTGCATCGTCGTCGCTCGTGACCGAGTGGGTCAAGGGCAAGACGCTGGATCAGGCGCTCGATATCAAGAACACGCAGATCGCGCAGGAACTGGCGCTGCCCCCGGTGAAGATTCACTGCTCGATTCTGGCTGAAGACGCCATCAAGGCGGCCGTGGCCGACTACAAGCAGAAGCACGGCCAGTCGGCCGAGCCGGCAAAGGCCGCCTGAGCGGCACGACGATAAAGGAATCAGGCAAAGATGGCCGTTACATTGACCGAGAAGGCCGCGCAGCACGTTTCGCGTTATCTGACGCGGCGCGGCAAGGGCGTGGGCCTGCGGCTGGGCGTGAAGACGACCGGCTGCTCGGGCCTGGCCTACAAGCTGGAGTACGCCGACGACGTGGCGGGCGAAGACACGGTCTTCGAGAGCCACGGCGTGAAGGTGATCGTCGACCCGAAGAGTCTGCCGTACATCGATGGCACCGAGCTGGACTTCGCCCGCGAAGGCCTGAACGAAGGATTCCGCTTCAACAATCCGAACGTCAAGGATGAGTGCGGCTGCGGCGAGTCCTTCCGCGTCTGACGCCACGCCGTTGCGCGAGATCGTAGGTTTTCGGCAAGACGACGAAGGCCAATGGGTCGCGCGACTGGCATGCGGGCATGGGCAACATGTCCGGCATCTTCCTCCATGGCAGATCCGGACGTGGACGCAAAGTCCCGCAGGTCGTGAGGCGATGCTCGGCACCACGCTGCCTTGCCGCAAGTGTGAACGCGGCGAGTCGCCCGATGCGTAAGACGCCTGCATTGAGGCGCACGCAAACGGTGCGGTGAACTTGCACCGCAGGGCCCGGCGCATGGGCAACCGTGGCGGGCCTGGCAGGTGCGACGGGCAGTGGGCAGCAGCGTAGGCAGCAAGGCGGCGCGAGCCGCTTTTTTTACGGGCCGAATGCGGGTGGAATGACGCGACGGCATATCGCATCGACGCCCGTGATGAATGAAGAGTGCGCGATGAGTGCGTTGACTGACAACTATTTCACGCTGTTCGATCTGCCGCAGCGCTTTGCGCTCGATTCCGAGGCGCTCGAGGCGGCTTACCGTGCCGTGCAATCGCGCGTGCATCCGGATCGATTCGCGAGTGCGAGCGACGCCGAGCGGCGCGTGGCCATGCAGTGGGCCGCGCAGGCGAATGCCGCTTTTCGCACGTTGCGCGACCCGTTGCAACGCGCGATGTATCTGCTCTCGCTGCAAGGCATCGATGTGGGCGCGGAGAACAATACCGCGATGGCCCCCGATTTCCTGATGCAGCAGATGGAGTGGCGCGAAGCCATTGACGACGCGGTCGCCGCGCGCAATATCAACGCCCTCGAAGCGCTCGCCCGGTCCTTGCGTGACGATCGCCGTGTGCGGCTCACCAAGCTGGGCGACTGGCTCGAGAGCGGCGCCTGGCAGCCGGCGGCGGAAGCCGTGCGGCAACTGATGTTCATTGCGCGCGCCGAGGAAGACATCGCGCAGCGCATCGAAATGCTGGAAAACGCGTGACGGCCCGGTGCGGCGCCGTCACATGTCATTGAGAACTGCTTGAGAACAGGGTGCACGCGCCAGCGTGTCGCCCGCATTGCAAAGTCATGGCCCTTCTGCAAATTTCCGAACCCGGCATGTCCCCCGCGCCGCATCAGCGGCGACTCGCCGTGGGCATCGACCTGGGCACGACGCATTCGCTCGTGGCCTCCGTACGAAGCGGTGTGGCCGAAGTCCTCCCCGACGATCAGGGCCGCATGTTGCTGCCGTCCGTCGTGCGCTATCTGGGTGGTCAACGTACCCAGATCGGTTACGACGCCAAGGCCGCTGCCGCCACCGATCCGCGCAACACCATCGTCTCCGTCAAACGCTTCATGGGCCGCGGTCTGGCCGATGTCGCTCATGCCGATAATGCGCCGTACGACTTCGTCGACGCGCCCGGCATGGTGCAGATGAACACCGCCGGCGGCGTGAAAAGTCCGGTGGAAGTGTCTGCCGAAATTCTCGCCACGCTGCGTCAGCGCGCCGAAGACACGCTCGGTGACGATCTGGTGGGCGCTGTCATCACGGTGCCCGCGTACTTCGACGACGCGCAACGTCAGGCCACCAAGGATGCGGCGCGTCTGGCCGGTCTGAACGTGCTGCGTCTGCTCAACGAACCGACGGCGGCCGCGATTGCCTACGGTCTCGACAATGGCGCCGAAGGCCTCTACGCCGTGTATGACCTGGGCGGCGGCACGTTCGACATCTCGATTCTGCGTCTGACGAAGGGCGTGTTTGAAGTGCTCGCAGCGGGTGGCGATTCCGCGCTTGGCGGCGATGACTTCGATCAGGTGATCTATCGCTGGGCAGTGCAGGCCGCCGGTATCGATACCGCATCGCTCACGCCTGAGGACGTGCGCGGGCTGCTCGATCATGCGCGCACCGCCAAGGAAGCCCTGACCGACGCAGAGCAGGCGCCCATCGCGCTCGCGCTCTCAGGCGGACGCAACATTTCACTGCAACTCACGCGCGACCAATTCACCGCGCTCGGCGCGCCGCTCGTGCAACGCACGATTGGCCCGATGCGCAAGGCGCTGCGCGACGCCGGAATGGGGCCGGAAGACGTGAAGGGCGTTGTCCTCGTGGGAGGCGCCACGCGTATGCCGCAAGTGCGCGCGGCGGTCGCGAGCTTCTTTAATCGCGAGCCGCTGATCGATCTCGATCCGGATCAGGTGGTCGCGCTCGGTGCCGCCGTGCAGGCGAACCTGCTCGCAGGCAATCAGGCGGAAGGGGATGACTGGCTGCTGCTCGACGTCATTCCGCTCTCGCTGGGTGTCGAGACCATGGGTGGCCTCGTCGAGAAGATCATTCCGCGTAACGCGACGATTCCCGTGGCGCGCGCGCAGGAATTCACCACCTTCAAGGATGGCCAGACGGCGATGGCCATTCACGTGCTGCAAGGCGAGCGCGAACTGGCGTCGGATTGCCGTTCGCTGGCCCGTTTCGAACTGCGTGGCATTCCGCCGATGACGGCCGGTGCGGCGCGCATTCGCGTGACGTATCAGGTCGATGCCGACGGGCTGCTCTCCGTGTCCGCACAGGAGATGCATTCGGGTGTCGCCGCCTCCATCGAGGTCAAGCCGTCTTACGGTCTGGCCGACGACGACATCTCGCGCATGCTGCAAGACAGCTTCGGCTCGGCCGAGCAGGACATGCGTGCCCGCGCGCTGCGTGAGCAGCAGGTGGAAGCCGAGCGTCTGCTCGTGGCGATCGACAGCGCCTTGCAGGCCGACCCGGAATTGCTCGATGCCGGCGAGCGCGCACAGATCGACGGCTTGCTGGCCGACCTGCGCCAGAAGGCATCCGGCGACGATCAGGCCGCGATCAAGGCGGCGACCGAAACGCTCTCGCATGCGACGGACGAGTTTGCCGCGCGCCGCATGGACAAGAGCATCCGCGCAGCGCTGGCCGGCCGGCGCGTGGCGGACATCGACAAACTGTAAGACACACACGGAAATCCAAAGTCATGCCTCAAATCGTTGTTTTGCCCCACGTCGAGCTGTGCCCGGAGGGCGCCGTGCTGGAAGTTCCGACGGGCACGTCCGTGTGCAGAGCGCTGTTGGATAACGGCATCGAGATCGAGCATGCGTGCGAATTGTCGTGCGCCTGCACCACGTGTCACGTGATCGTGCGCGAGGGCTTCGAGTCGCTGGCGCCGGCCGAAGACGAGGAAGAGGATCTGCTCGACAAGGCCTGGGGCCTGGAGCCGACGTCGCGCCTGTCGTGCCAGACGGTGGTGGCCGACGACTCGGATCTGGTCGTCGAGATTCCGAAGTACACGATCAACCACGCCAAGGAAAATCACTGAGCGACGCCGCTGGCGTTGTGTGGTGACAAGTCAGGAGAAAAGGAGCCTGCCCCATGAAATGGACTGACATTCAGGACATCGCGATTGCACTCACCGAGGCACATCCCGATGTCGATCCGCAGTACGTTCGCTTTACCGACCTGCACCAGTGGGTGATGGCGCTCGACGGCTTCGACGATTCGCCGGACCGTGCCGGTGAAAAGGTGCTCGAAGCCATCCAGATGGCGTGGATCGACGAAGTCTGACGAAAGCACATATCGCATCGCATATTGCGTGGGACGATCGCGCAGAGGGACAACCTCATGCGTATCTCGTGACGCTTCAGGCCAAACAAAAGCCGCTCTTTCGAGCGGCTTTTGCGTTTTCTGCGATGGCTGTCACGGCGACTGAGGCGAGACGGTGCAAGGCCGCTATCGCTCAGTTACCCCACAGTTATCCTGCGCGCACCAGCCCGTTGTTCTCGAGGCGCACGCGGTCGCCCGGCTGCACGCCCGGTGCCGATTGATACGTCCAGTAGCGCGTCTTGCCGGTGTCCATGCGCACATACACGCGATACACGGTCTCGGAGCGCACGCGCTTCTCGACTTCGTTACCGGCCAGCCCACCGCCCAGCGCGCCGACCACCGTCATGGCGGTGCGTCCATTTCCGGCGCCGAACTGATTCCCCAGCAGGCCACCTGCGACGGCGCCACCGACCGCGCCCAGACCCGAGGCGCTACCCTGCGTTCGGATCGGTTGAACCGACTGCACGGTGCCGCACGTCGAGCAGGCGGCCGCTTGCTGCTGGGCCGGCGGTGCCGAGGTCTGTGCGTACGACGGCTGCGGGGCAGGGGCACGCTGTGCCGGAGCCTGCTGCGGCGCATATTGCGCTTGTTGCGGCGCTTGTTGTGACGCTTGCGGCTGCACTTGCGGCGTTTGCAGCGAAGACGACGACGGTTGTTGCGTCGACGTCAGTGCGTACTGCGAATTGTTGCCCGTCGGCGCGGGGCCGTCGGTGCTCTTGGCCACGGGCAACACGCCCGTGATCGCGGCGACGCCGAGCAGGCTGACGACCACGATACTGCCGGCGGCAGCAGCGACCAGCGGATGCATGCGACGCGGTTGCAGATCGTTATCCATGTTGTTTTCTCCATCGTGCGGTTGTTGCGAACCCCTTTCTGCGTGCTGGCGTGCACGGGTGGTTTCGCATGGGAAAAGTTTCCGTCACAGCGGGCTCGGCATACGTTTCATTTTGTAACGCGATGTAAGATGTGCATCGCAGCGGCGCGGCGCAAGCGTCCGGTAGTCGCACGATAAGCGTATGAAAAATAGAGATATTTGCTTTATTTGATGTCATTCCCCGCGCGATTCGCCCGGGGGTGTCTTAACAAATGAAACAAGTCGTGCAGGAGGGGAACGTGAATCGTCACGCGGCATCATCCGGTTTGTCATTGGCATCCGAAGGAATTGGCGCCGGTCGCGTTGCCATGTCGCGTGGTGTGGTCGTTGCGGCAGGTGTCGTGATGCTTGCACAGTGGCTTGTACTGTGCGCTTGGGCCGTGAGCTGGCTGACGAGCGAGCGACAGGGAACACCGGGCATGCCGCCTCTGGGGCACGACCTGCGGGTCTTCTGGACCGTGTCCTGGATCACCCGTCACGTCGATGCGCTCGCGGCCTTCGATGCCGCGACGTTCGTCCCCGCGATACTTCGATTCTTTCCCGCGTACCCGATGGCCGGGCACTGGCTATATCCACCGACCTTTCAATGGCTCATCGAGCCGCTGTCGCTGCTGCCCTATCCATGGGCATACGCGCTTTACGTGATCGTCAGCGTTGCGGCATTTGCCATGGCGGTGCGGCAATGGCGACGTTGGGCGAATTGGCCGTGGCTCGTCGTAATGGCATTTCCCGGCCTTTGGGTTGCCTTGCTCGCCGGTCAGAACTCGCTCATCACGCTGCTGTTGATGAGCGCGGCACTTACCTATTCGGGCTCGCGGCCGCTGCTTGGCGGGCTATGCGGCGGGCTGCTCGTTATCAAGCCCCAACTGGCAGTGTTGTTGCCACTCTGGTGGCTGTGCGGCAGGCAGTGGCGCGCGTTGGGCGCAATGATCGTGACGGCGGGCGTGGGTTGCATCCTCTCGCTGGCATGGTCCGGCTGGCCGTTGTGGGAGGCGTTCTTTGCGGCGGTGTCGCGGTTCAACGCGGACGTGGTGCAGCGGGGCGCCGGCGATATCTGGCACGCGATGCCGACGGTATTTGCGGCGGCGCGTCTGCACGGTGCGACCTTGCCGGTCGCATACGCGCTGTACGTCCTCGTGGCCGGTCTGTCGGTGTCGCTCACCGCGTGGCTGTGGGCGAAGCGTGCGCCGCTCCCCATGCGTGTGGCTGCGGCCATGGTGGCAACGCTGCTGGCGCAGCCTTATCTGCTCTATTACGAACTGGCGTGGCTCATCGTGCCGTTGCTGTGCCTGACATTGCCGCGAGAGGCGCTGTGGATGAAGGGACGTCCTGCGTTAAGCAAGCGATTCGCCGATTTCCTGCTGATCGCTGTCTGGTTACTGCCGCTGCAAGCGTATCTCGCAGTGCTCTGGACACCGATGGGGCAGTGGGGCGTCTGGCTACTTCCATTGACGATGTTGCTGGTGGCTGCCCGTACGCTGCGGTGGTGGCGCGCGCATAATGGCACGCATTGTCTGTGAACGTCATTCCTGCCGACCTGTCCCAACGTCATGATCGATACCATTCCCCCGCTGGAAACGCCCCTCGATGCGACCACTCATCCGCACCTCTATCCGTACGTGGTGGAACGGGGCTGGGTCGATACGCACGATCCGCAGGGGGAGGTCAGCGAGCCATTTTCCGATGACGTTTTCGTCACGCTCGTGCTCGATGGTCCGGCCGGGCTACGACGACTGCGAGCGCAGGACCTCCTCGAGGCCGGTCTGACTTTCGAGGCGGTGTTTGCGCAAGCGGCCTCGAATCTCTCGCGGGCTTGGTCTGCGCGTCATTTCGAGTTCGGCATTACCCGGCTCGACGACGGCACGCTCATCGGCGGCTGTCGTGGCAACTGGATGGCGCCTGCCGGCGGTCTCGTGTTGGGCAATCTTTACCAATCGATGGTCGAACACTTCGAGGTGCCTGAGTTTGCGGCCATCGCCGTGAACCGTACGTTGCTTATCGCGTTTCCGACCGACACGAAAACGCTCTCGTCGCTCGCATTGCGGCAGTTGGTGGAGGAAGCGGCGAGCGGGGCAATTCTGCCGATCTCGCGCACCTGGCTGCGTCTCGATGGCGACTGGCCATCCGCGTATCGCGGCGTACCTGCGTTTTAATATCCACGCTTAATATCCACGCAGAAAAGAGCCATCAGACCACGACACTTGCGGGCTAATCGGTCGGCGCTGAGCGCAACGAACCGTACGGCTTGCGAAAGCGCAAGGTGAAGGTGGTGGAGGCTTCGGTGCTTTCGACCCGCACCTCGCCGTGATGCATGAGCATGATGGACTGGACGATCGCAAGCCCCAATCCGCCTGAGTCATCTGGATTCGAGCGCGATGCGTCGCAGCGATAGAAGCGGTCAAATAGCCGTGGAAGGTGCTCGCTACCGATCGGTGCTCCCTGGTTGGATACGGCGATCTCCAGACCATCGGGCTGCTCTGAAGTCCGCAGCACAATCGGCGTATCGGCATCGCCATAGCGAATCGCGTTCGCCAGAAGATTGGCAAGGGCGCGGCGCACTAATGCGGCATCGGCATGCAGTTCGCCGTGCACATCGGTCTCGATCCACATGCCGCGCTCCTGCGCCATGCCTTCGAAGTACTCGACCAACTGCTGAGCGAGCCCTTCCAGATCGACCCGTTCCCACTGCGGCGCAGACTCTTGTTTCTCCGCGCGCGCAAGGAACAGCATGCTATCGATCATGCGGGCCACACGCTCATATTCTTCCTGTTGAGAAGCCAGCAGGTCGCCATAATCCTCGACCGAAAGCGGTTGCTGGAGCGCAAGCTGGTTTTGCAGCATGAGGTTATTGAGGGGGGTGCGCATCTCATGAGCCAGGTCTTCGGAGAACCTGGTCAGCCGGGCATAGCCTTCCTCCAGGCGTTCCAGCATCAGGTTCAGCGCAACCGTCAGCGCCTGCAATTCCTGAGGTTGCCGTTGATCGTCAATGCGTACGCCAAGGTGATGAGGATCGATCGCTGCGGCTTGTTTGCCGAGGCGCGCCAGCGGGATCAGTCCGCGACGCACGGCCTCCCAGCCCAGCACGAATGCGAGCACCACCCCCGCCAACCAGGCGAGACCGAGATTGCGTCGGTACGCCGCCATCATCAGCTCCCGCTCTCGCAGCAACTTGCCGGCGATCACGAAGATCCGGGCGTTGCCCTCCTGCGTGCTGATCCGTGCCAGTCGAGCGGGATTGGGGCTATCCGTGTTGAAAAGCACTGGCCCGGTTATCGCGGGGGTATCCGCCCTTGTATCGGGTCTTGAAAGGTGCGCCGGGTTAATTTCAATCAGGACATTACCAGACTGATTGATAATCCATAAGACATCTTCCTGACTGCCCAGCATATTGGCGTAAAGCTGCGGATATTTCTGCAATATCTCAATACTCTTTGTGTCCTGAATCAGTTGCTTTATGCGATCTACGCGGCCAAGCAGTGCAATATCGTCTCTATATGAAATCTCTCGCTCCAGAGATTTAAAGACGTAGATTCCCATCAATGCAAAGAGAACGGCACTGACCAGGCTGAACAGCAAGGCGAGTCGCAGCCGCAGGCTGATGTGCTTGCGCAGCTTCACGACGGCATATCCTCAATGCGGTAGCCCATGCCTCGAACGGTCTGAATGAGCTTGACGGGAAAATCGTCGTCAATCTTGGCGCGCAGACGCCGGATGGCGACATCGACGACATTGGTATCGCTGTCGAAATTCATATCCCAGACCTGCGATGCGATCTGACTGCGGGACATGACTTCTCCCTTGCGCTGAAGCAGGAGATGCAGCAGCGCAAACTCCTTGTTTGTGAGCTCGATGCGCTGGCCGGCGCGTGTCACGCGGCGCTTGAGAACATCCACCTCCAGATCGGCGAGACGAAATATCTCTTGCTGACGTGCGGGCGTTCTGCGTAACAGGGTCCGGACACGCGCGAGCAGCTCCGCGTACGAAAACGGCTTGACCAGGTAGTCGTCCGCGCCGAGTTCAAGACCTTTGACGCGGTCTTCAACGGCGTCGCGTGCCGTCAGAAAGAGCACGGGCACTTCGCTGTGTTCGCGCAAGCGCTTGATGAAGTTCCAGCCGTCGATGCCGGGGAGCATGACGTCAAGGATCACCAGATCGAAGCTGCCGGTCTGTGCGATGAAAAGCCCGTCGATACCGTCGTGCGAAATCTCGACCTGATAACCGGACTCCGAAAGTCCGTCTCTGAGATATTCGGCAGACTTTATCTCGTCCTCAACGATTAGGATGCGCATAAATTACGAATTCAATAGTGTGGGAATTGTATTTCAAGTGAGGCTATCCGAACATTAAAAAAATGTAATGATCCCGCAATCTTCTCGTTAATTTCGATCGATAGAATATTTTCTTGTCGATAAAAAAATCAAAGCGGAGTCATAAAAATGCGAATTCATTTGGTGCCGTCAATGATAGGGGCGCTGTCCATTGTATGCGGGCAGGCATTTGCCGCTGCGCCAGCACCGCTTCAGCAAACCAATATGTCGCTGGCCATGGCCAATGCGTTGGTGGACGCCACGATGTCGGCGTGCCATGCCAAGGGCAGGTCTGCTGTTGCCGTGGTGATCGACCGGGGCGGGCACGTGCTTTCGCTTCAGCGAGACGACAGCGTCGGTCCTCATAACACCGACGCGGCCCGGAAAAAAGCATTCACTGCACTGTCGACAAAAACGCTCTCAAGTGTCTTTGCACAGAATGCGCGTCAAAACCCCGAGTCCAGCAACCTGAACACGATCGACAGCCTCTTGCTCATTGGCGGAGGCGTGCCTGTGCGAGTGGGTGACGAGGTGATTGGGGCCATCGGCGTTGGCGGTGCTGGCGGTTCGTCCATCGACGAGAGCTGTGCCTTGCAAGCGATTGAAAACGTACTCGGCAAACCATCCAGATAACTTTTCCGCGTTTCGCGGTTTTATCCCTCAACTTTCATCAGGAGTTTCCATGCAAAAAACCAAAATATTCATGACCGGATTGCTGCTCAATGCGGTTATGGCCGCGTCGGCATTCGCGGCGGGCAACCCACTGAGCGTTCACGTCCTGAACTTGCAGGACGGCTTGCCGTCGGCAGGTGTGAATGTCACGCTGGAAAAGCAGGTCGACGGCAAGTGGACGCAGATCAGCAAGGGCGTGACGAACGAGCAGGGCCGCATCACTGCACTGTATCCCACCGACACCACGTTGGAAAAAGGTAACTATCGTGTGACGTTCCAGACGGGCGAGTGGTTTCGTCAACACAATACACCCACGTTTTTCCCGGAGATCCCTGTGATCTTCAACGCAGATGGCTCTGTGCCGCACTATCACATTCCCTTGCTGGTCAGCCCTTACGGCTTCTCCAGCTATCGCGGCAATTAATCACGACGACGCAGCCTGTTGATTTTGGGGCGGCAGGCTGCGTCAAGGTGACGACTGGCCGTCCGCTTATCGCGGTGAACCGGCTTTTTTAAGAAGGATTTTCCCATTTCTCGTAAGTCGCGCACTGGATGCGACAAACGTGGGGCGTTGGCGTTTCTAGACTACTTGACGGCACAATCCGCTGCCGTCACAGGAGAGAACGCATGCCTGCGTTGACCCCCTATTCGATGGGCATTGCGCCCCTCGCACCTTCGCTCGATACCGTCGCGGCGTCGCTACCGTCGCCATGTCACACCGAGCTTTCTGAAGATTTCACTGGCGCGCGCATTCAGTACGCACGTTGCGAACCTCGTCAGGCACCGGCAACGACGGCAGCAGCGCCTTGCCGTACGTTCCTGCCGATGCAAGTTCCCGTCGAAGTGCAGGTGTTCGGCGGCACGGTGAAGCAACTGCATTCGGAGCCCGATCGGGTTGAGTTTCTGGAGCAGAACCGCGCGGAGGCGTTCTGGATTGAGCTGCTGGATGCGGTGAGGCCCGTGGGCGGTTGTCCTAAGGCGCAACGCACAGGAGATGTGCCGTCGGAGGTGGAGGCACGCATGTCGTGTCTGGGCATCGGCAATCGCGCGCCCGAGGGCAGCGATTCACCTGTGTCGCCAAGTCCTGACGTGCCAGTGAATGGCCCGCAGCCTCATGACGCCGGTGGCAAGGGCCGTCTCAGTGGGTTTCATATGGCACAGAGTCTGGCGCTCCCTTCTACGCACCTGCCTCACGACACATACGCGCCGGGAACCATGGCCGCGCTGGAATACGATCTTGGCTGGCGAGCGCTGTCACCGTCGTGGCAAGCGGTGATGCCTCATGTGGATGAGGCATCATGGCTCGCCAATCCGAATCCCGAATTGTTCTGCGCCGTCGGCCGTGCCGTTCTGCCGCATTTGTCGACCGATGCTCAGGGAGGGCTGCTGGACGATGCCACGGTGCGTATCGTGTCGTTCCATATGCACGCCGGTGGGCTTGCCGACTGTCTGTCAGACGCCACGCGCTCCGTGGAGCGCACGGATGCCGAAGGGCAACCCAAGACGGTGGCCGCGATCGAGCTGATGGATTTCGTGCGCGATTGCGCCGGGCCGAAGTGGCGGGAGTGGCTCGCGACCCTGCCGGGGGAGGACGGACTGACGCGTCGTCGCGAGGCCTGTGAGGCGATGGGCTCTACCGCACCGGCCGCGCCACTTGTCGCGGGCGGCGAGGTCACACCGTCGGATGCCGGTGTCGCGACGCCGCGTGCGCTCACCGACACCGACGATTCCGTCGAACGCGCCGAATCGGATGCCATCAGCATGCCGAGAGAGCGCTTCAGTCGTTGAGGAGGGACCTCAAGACGAAAAATGCCGCAGCCCTCGAAGGGGCTGCGGCATGTCTATCACGACCGTAGGGCACGAGGCGAGGGGACTCGCTTCGCACGCAGCGATCAGTCTTCGCGGCGCAGGTGCGGGAAGAGCAGTACGTCGCGAATATTCGGGCTGTCGGTGAGCAGCATGATCAGACGATCGATGCCGATGCCGCAACCCCCTGTCGGGGGCATGCCGTACTCGAGCGCGCGAATGTAATCGGCGTCGTAGTACATGGCTTCTTCGTCGCCGGCGTCCTTCTGCTCGACCTGCGCGCGAAAGCGTGCGGCCTGATCTTCAGGATCGTTCAGCTCCGAGAAGCCGTTGGCGATTTCGCGGCCCGTGATGAACAGCTCGAAGCGCTCGGTGATGCCCGGCAGGGTATCCGATGCGCGCGCCAGCGGCGAGACTTCCACCGGGTAGTCGACGATGAAGGTCGGCTCCCACAGTTGGCTTTCTGCCGTTTCTTCGAACAGCGCCAGTTGCAGCGCGCCCAGACCGGCGTTCTTGAATTGCGGCGAATCGACCTTCACGTTGTGCTTGACCAATGCGCCGCGCACGAACTCGATGTCCGCCAGTTGCGCCTCGGTGTACTCGGGGGCGTACTTGCGGATCGCTTCGACAATCGTCAGACGATGGAACGGCTTGGACAGGTCCAGTTCGCGGCCCTGATACTCGATGGTCGCAGTGCCGCGCGCATCGACAGCGGCGTTGCGGATCAGCGCTTCGGTGAAGTCCATCAGCCAGCGGTAGTCCGTGTAGGCTGCGTAAAACTCCATCATCGTGAATTCCGGATTGTGGCGCGGCGACACGCCTTCATTGCGGAAGTTACGGTTGATCTCGAACACACGCTCGAAGCCGCCGACGATCAGACGCTTCAGATACAGTTCCGGCGCGATACGCAGATACATCTGCATGTCGAGCGCGTTGTGATGCGTGATGAACGGCTTGGCTGCGGCGCCACCGGGGATCGGGTGCAGCATCGGCGTTTCGACTTCCATGAAGTCGGCGTCCGTCATGTGCTTGCGGATCGAGGCGATGGCCTTGGCGCGGGCGCGGAACGTGTTGCGGGTATCGGGCGAGGTGATCAGGTCGACGTAGCGCTGACGGTACTTCATTTCCTGATCGGAGAGGCCGTGGAACTTGTCCGGCAGCGGGCGCAGGGCCTTGGCGAGCAGACGCAGTTCCTTCACCTTGACCGACAGTTCGCCGGCGTTCGTGCGGAACAGCGTGCCGGTCGCGGCGATGATGTCACCGATGTCCCAGCCCTTGAAGGCGGCCATGGAGTCGGTGCCGACGTCGTCGCGGCCGATGAAGAACTGAATCTGACCGCTGCCGTCCTGCACTGTGGCGAACGCCGCTTTGCCCATCACGCGCTTGAGCATCATGCGACCGGCTACCGACACGGTGAGGGGCTCGGCTTCGAGCGCTTCCTTGCCCACGTCCTTGAAGCGCGCTTGCAGATCGCCGGCGTGATGCGAAGGACGGAAGTCGTTCGGGAACGCCACGCCATTGGCACGCAGCGCCTGAAGTTTCTCGCGACGCTCCGCGATGAGCTTGTTGTCGTCCTGCGGCAGGTCGCCAGCCGGAGTGGCCGTTTGGGCCGGAGTATTTTGATCGGTCATGATGCGAGCGATGAGGTTATTCGGTAAAACGCAGCGTGTGCAGCAGGGCATTCTTGAGCGAGCCGTCGGGCGCGCCCAGCCAGATCAGTTCGGTACGATCCTGACGCGGTCCGGCGTTGGCCGCCGCACTCGGGTCTCGCACGAACAGTGCCGCGATCGCCTGTGAGCGCGGTTCATACAAAATGTGGACGTACTCGCTTGGGCAGTCGTGCGGCTTGCAACTTTGCACCAGCAACCACGGCTTGCCGGCCACGCTTACGCGTTGCGACGGCGTGGACGTACCCCCCTGACGCACCCACGCGGGAACACCACGCGGCGCGACGATACGCGCATAGGCGCCCGAGAAGTCCGGGCGCTTGAGCAGTTCATGCAGGTACGGTCCCGTCTCGGGATTTGCACCGGGTGCGCCCGGAGTACTGGCCGGGGCAGCAACGGCGGCACGCTGCATGCACAGCGCGCTCACCACCCACACGGCTAGCGTGCGGACAAACGCCATTCCTTACACTCCCTGCTTGAGACTCGCGGAGATGAAGTCGTCCAGGTCGCCATCGAGTACCTTGCCGGTGTTGCCGGTTTCCACGCCGGTGCGCAGGTCCTTGACGCGCGACTGGTCGAGCACGTACGAGCGAATCTGATGGCCCCAGCCCACATCGGTCTTGCTCGACTCGAGCTTGTCCTGCTCGGCGCGACGCTTGCGCATCTCGTGTTCGAACAGGCGCGAGCGGAGCATGTCCCACGCTTCGGCGCGGTTGCGGTGCTGCGAACGGTCGTTCTGGCAGGCCACGACGATACCCGTCGGGATGTGCGTCAGACGCACGGCGGAGTCGGTCTTGTTGATGTGCTGACCGCCCGCACCGGAGGCGCGGTACGTGTCGGTACGCACGTCGGCCGGATTGATATCGATCTCGATCGAATCATCCACTTCCGGGTACACGAACAGGCTGGCGAACGACGTGTGGCGACCGCCCGACGAGTCGAACGGCGACTTGCGCACCAAACGATGCACACCGGTTTCGGTACGCAGATAGCCGTAAGCGTAATCGCCAGTGACCTTCAGGGACGCGCTCTTGATGCCGGCGACGTCGCCGTCCGACACTTCCAGCACTTCGGCCTTGAAGCCCTTGCGTTCGCAATAGCGCAGGTATTGGCGCAGCAGCATGCCGGCCCAGTCGTTGGCCTCGGTGCCGCCGGCACCGGCCTGGATGTCGATGAAGCAGTTGTTCGGGTCGGCCGGGTTGTTGAACATCCGGCGGAACTCCATCTCGCCCACGCGCGCGGCGAGCGTCTGCGTGTCGCTTTCGAGCGCCAGCAACGAGTCTTCATCTCCCTCGTCGCGGGACATTTCGAACAGTTCCTGCGTATCGGAGAGGCTGGCGTCGAGTTCGGTCAGGTTGGTGACGATGCTGTCGAGCGCCTTCTTTTCCTTGCCCAGTGCCTGTGCACGCTTGGAATCGTTCCAGATGTTGGGGTCTTCGAGTTCTTTGTTGACTTCAATCAGGCGAGCTTGCTTGACATCGAAGTCAAAGATACCCCCTGAGCTCGCCAACGCGGATGCGCAGGTCGGCGAGCAGGGATTCAAGAGCGTTAAGGCGTTCGGCTTCCATGAGCTATGACGGTTGCGAATTCGGGAAAACCGCAATTATAGCGCAGCGAAGCCCCCATTCCCCCTACATTTCGGGGAGAACTCAGCGTGCGGCGTGGCGCAGACCGAAGGCGTCGCGAGCGTAGCCGACATCGGCGAGCGACGTGTCGTCCAACGAGGCGAGGGCCTCCGCCTGTAGCGTCTGCTCGTAGTGCTGGCGCCATTGATCCATGGCGCGGAAGAACAGGCCGAGCGGCGTGACCGGCGCGGCAACCACCGGTGCGCAGGTGTTGACATTGGCTGCGGCGGACAGAGGGCGGAACATGATGTGACTTCCTTCGGGAGCGGCGGCGTACTGACCGGGGGCGGGATGCCGTGGCAGACGTCGCACTAGGGATAACCCGAAGCTTATGCCTTTCCGATGCGCTAAAAAAGTGAAATGTTGAGGCAGTTTTGTTCACTATTATTGAAGTGTCGCCGCGCGTCGCTTAACATGCTTCGATCCCTGCTTCCTTTCCCTCATCTTTTTTTCGCGCCCCGGCCCGGGAGACGTTCATGGACTTTTTGCAGCTTCAGACCTTCAAGGCCATCGTCGACGAAGGCAGCGTACTTGGCGCCGCCGAAGCGCTGCACTGCGTACAGTCGAACGTCACGGCCCGCATCCGGGCGCTGGAGTACACGGTAGGCGTCAAGCTCTTCCACCGGCAGGGACGACGTCTGCAACTCACCCCGAGCGGGCGCACGCTGCTTGGCTATGCCGACCGGATTCTGGCGCTCTCGCGTGAGGCCAGTGCGGCGCTCAATCCGGCAAGCGAGCCGTCCGGCGACTTCTCGCTGGGCGCCATCGAGTCATCGGCAACGTCGCGGCTGCCCGCCGTGCTGGCCCGGTTTCATGCGGCGTATCCGAAGGTGCGTCTGAATCTGGTGACCGACACGTCGCTCAACCTGCTCGACGAGATTCAGCACGGTCGTGTCGACGCCGCATTGATCGCGGGAACAGCCTGTTTGGAAGCGCAGGCACAGACGGTTGTGGTGTCAGACGAGGTGTATCGGGAGCCGATCGTGCTGGTGGCCCCGGCGCGCGCGGGGAAGGTGCTCGAGGCGTCGGACCTGTCGGGCGCCACGTTGCTGATGTGGCCGCCGGGCTGTCCCTATCGCGCCACCATGGAGCAATGGCTGGCTGCGAACGCCGTCACGCCGGGGCGCATTCTGAGCTACGGCAGCTACGCGACCATCGTGGCGTGCGTCGGCGCGGGCGTCGGCTACTCGCTCGTGCCCCGCGGCATCTACCTGCGGTATCGGCAGGAGGCGAACATCGTCGGTCATGCGATGGAGGATCTGGCCGCCGTGCCGAACTTTTTCGTCCGGCACCGCGGTGTCGACGTGCATCCGGCGCGCGAAGCCTTTCTGCGCGTGATGCACGAATACGTCGCAGAAGCGCAACCCGCGTAGTCTTCCCGCCAGATCGTGCTTCTGCTCGACGGGGCGTCGCCGCGTGGCTTCAGGCCTGAGCGTGCTCGACGATCATCTGCACGCGCGAGACCCCATTGAAGGTGTCTGCCGCCAGTCGATACGCGAACTGCGCTCGGCTTGGCAACGTATCGGCGTGATTGAACCAGATGGCATTGAAGCGCATGCGTCCGCGGCCGAGTTGCAGCTTCAGATGCTTGTCCTTGAGGATGGCTTGCGAGAGCACGTCGAACTCGCCCGAGAACACCGGCGGCGGGAATCCTTGCCCCCACACCTGGGCGTCGAGCAGGGCGACGAACGGCGGCACGAAGCAGTCATCGCCGATGTCGCCATCGGTTTCGATCACGCGCGAGAGCGTCTTCTCGTCGAGCCAAGCCTGTCCGACCGCTTCGAAGGCCGCCTGGAAGCGCGGGAGGGCGTCGGCGGCGATCGTGAGACCTGCGGCCATCGCGTGGCCACCGAACTTGGCGATCAGACCCGGTTCGCGCTTGGTGACGAGATCCAGCGCGTCACGCAGGTGAAAGCCGGGGATCGAGCGCCCGGAGCCTTTGATCTGGCCGTCGTCACCCGGGGCGAACACGATGGTCGGACGATAGAACTTCTCTTTGAGGCGCGCGGCCACGATGCCGATCACGCCCTGATGCCATGTCTCGTTGAAAGCGCACAACGTGGTGGCGGCGCGCGGATCGAAGCGCGCCAGATCGGCGAGCGCTTCCTGCTGCATCCCCGCTTCGATTTCACGGCGTTCGCGATTCATCGCGTCGAGTTCCTGCGCGAGGGCCCAGGCGCGGCCGTCGTCGTCCGTGAGCAGGCATTCGATGCCGAGCGACATGTCGGCGAGGCGTCCGGCGGCGTTCAGGCGCGGGCCGAGACCGAAGCCCAGATCGAAGCTGCCCGCCTGACGGGCGTTGCGCGCGGCCGCGCGAAAGAGCGCGTTGATGCCCGGATGCATGCGGCCTGCGCGCATGCGCGAGAGGCCCTGCGCGACCAGAATGCGGTTGTTGGCGTCGAGTTTGACCACGTCCGCGACCGTGCCCAGCGCGACCAGATCGAGCAGGGTGTCGAGACGAGGCTGTTCGCGGGCGTCGAACGCCCCGCGTGCGCGCAACTCGGCCCGCAGGGCGAGCAGCACGTAGAACATCACGCCGACGCCGGCCAGATTCTTGCTCGGGAATTCGCAGCCCGGCTGGTTCGGATTGACGATGCAGCGCGCGTCGGGCAATTCGCTGCCCGGCAGGTGGTGATCGGTCACCACGACTTCGATGCCGAGCGCCTTAGCGGCAGCCACGCCGTCGAGGCTGGCAATGCCGTTGTCGACAGTGATCAGCACGTCGGGCGGCCCTTGCTTGCCCTGCGCGGCCAACGCCACGATTTCGGGCGTGAGGCCGTAGCCGTATTCAAAGCGATTCGGCACCAGATACTCGACCTTCGCGCCGAACATGCCCAGACCGCGCACGGCCACGGCGCAAGCGGTCGCGCCGTCGCAATCGTAGTCGGCCACCACGAGCATGCGCTTGCCGGCGGCGATGGCGTCGGCAAGGAAGACGGCCGCTTCCTGCGCGCCCTTGAGTTGCGTGGGCGGAATCAGGCGAGCGAGCGCCGTTTCGGTCTCTGCGCTCCCGGCCACGCCGCGCGAGGCGAACAGGCGGGCGAGTACCGGGTGGACGCCATCGCGGCAGAGGGCCTCGGCGGTGGCCTCGTCGACATGACGGGTGACGATGTCGGTCATGCCGGGTCCTCGCCAAGCCGGGCGAGCGGCACCATGCGGGCGTCGAGCGCCTGACGGCGCCAGAACTTGCGCAGGTCGCTGCTGCGGGAGCGGATCGTCACGCTGTGGCTGTCGCCGCACAAGGTGAGCGCGACTTCGCGGGCCTGGCCCTTGTTCACGCGCTCCAGCGCCGGCGCCAGCCAGGTGCGGTCGATGTCGACGAGGGCGTCGCGCCAGCGTGCCCAGTCTTCCATGAGGAAATGCGGTGTCAGGGTGTCGATCTGTACGAACGTACGGCCGTTTGCGGCAGCGAGGCCGGCGTGCGTCTCGTGCAAGGCGATTTGCAGATGGGTCGCCAGACCGCGCGTGGCGGGGGCATCGGCCAGCACCGTGACGCATGGCCGGTTCAGACGCGGTGCCGCGATGCGCTGGCCGCCCGCGTACAGCCAGATGGCGTTGACCGGCGGCAGGCCGCGGGCTTCACGCGCCTGATTGGCCGGATGGTCGTACCAGGCCATCTGCACTTCGTTTTGCCACTTGCGCCACGTCAGCTCGGCCTTGCCTTGCGGCAGCCAGATATCGACGTTGCGGCCCGCGGCGCGCGCGGGCGACGCCGTGAGCAGGTCGCCCAGCGCGGGGGCGCTCAGATACCAGCGGTCGGAGCGCGGCGCGATCAGCTCGCCGCCTTCCTCCGCAAACAGCGCGTGCGCCGTGGCGAAGAGGGCGGCCGATTCCTCGGCGCTCAGATCCAGTTCAGCCGGGTCCGTAAGCACCAGATGGTCGGTGGCGATATGGATGTGCGCGGGCTGCGCGCAGTACCAGAAACGGGTGTCGAGCGTGCCGCTGTCCTCGAGCAGCATGAACGGCGCGAGCGGCGCGCGCGAGGGCACACCGGGCAGGCCGAAGGCGTCGGCCAGCCAGCGTTCGTGGGGCAGCGTGGGGACAAACGGGTCTTCCGGCACGTCCTGCGCCGACTGAACGCCGCGCGCGAGCAACTTTTCGAGCGCGGGCAACTCCAATTCGGCCAGCAGTGCGGGCAAATGGGCCGACGCGGGCAGCGCGAACGGCAAGAGAAAGTGCAGGGCAGGTGTATCCATGTCGAGGCGAATTGTATGGCAAACTTCGCGCTGGCAGTTGGGTGACCCTGACGTCAGGTACGGAACGTACCGTGCTTCGCGCCGGGCAGAGGCCGGGTGCGGGGCCGGGCAGGGGCCTGGGCGCCGGGGCAGACCGGCGCCGCTACGCTCTGATCAATCCTCATCAAGAATCAGGAATCCGTTTGAAATTCCCATACGAATGGCAGATCGGCTGGCGCTATACGCGCACCGGCAAGCGATCATCCGGCAACGGTTTCATTTCCTTCATCTCCTTCATCTCCATGGCTGGCATTGCGCTGGGCGTGGCGGCGCTCATCGTGGTGCTCTCGGTGATGAACGGCTTTCAGAAGGAAGTTCGGGACCGCATGCTCTCCGTGCTGGCGCACATCGAGGTCTTCGCCGTCGACGGCAATCTGCCCGACTGGCAGCGCACGGCCGCTGAGGCGCTACAGAACAAGAATGTGATTGCCGCCGCCCCCTACGTGGGCGAGCAGGCCATGCTCACGCGCGACGACAACGTGCGCGGCGTGGTGCTGCGCGGCATCGTCCCGAGCGAGGAGGCCAAGGTTTCCGATCTGGGCAAGCAGATCACCGACGGCACGCTCGCCAACCTGACGCCGGGCAGCTTCGGCATCGTGCTCGGGCGCGAACTGGCCCGGGCCCTGGGGGTGACGATCGGAGACAAGATCACGCTGGTGGCCCCACAGGGGACCATCACGCCCGCTGGTGTGCTGCCTCGGGTGAAGCAGTTCACCGTGGTGGCTGTTTTCACCGCCGGGCACTATGAATACGACAGTTCGCTCGCGCTCATCGATCTGCAAGACGCCGAGACGCTATTCCGGCTCAGTGGCCCGACGGGCGTGCGTCTGAAAATTCAGGACATGGAGCAGGCGCCGCTGGTCGCGCGTGATCTCGCCAAGACACTCTCCGGAAATATGTGGGTGCGCGACTGGACGCAGCAGAACAAGAACTGGTTCATCGCGGTGCAGACCGAAAAGCGCATGATGTTCATCATCCTGACGCTCATCATCGCCGTGGCCGCCTTCAATCTGGTGTCGTCGCTGGTGATGACGGTGACCGACAAGTACGCGGACATCGCCATTTTGCGCACGCTCGGCGCGCAGCCCGGCTCGATCATGAAGATCTTCATCGTGCAGGGCGTGACGATCGGCTTTGCCGGGGCGCTGCTCGGCGTGGGACTGGGCTGCCTGATTTCGGTCAACATCGGCACGATCGTGCCGTTCATCGAGCGCTTGCTTGGCATCCACTTCCTGCCGCAAGACATTTACTTCATCTCCGAATTGCCTTCGGATCTGCAATCGTCGGACGTGATCCGCATCGGGGTGATTTCCTTCATCCTCTCGGCGCTGGCCACGATCTACCCGAGCTGGCGTGCGTCGCGCGTCAAACCGGCGGAGGCCCTGCGCTATGAGTAACGCCAACAAATCCCTGGCCCCTGTGTCGAACTTTGCCTACGACGGCCCGGTGCTGCGCGCGCGCGATCTGCACAAGACGTTCCGGCAAGGCCAACTGAACGTGACGGTGCTGGCCGGCGCGAGTCTCGATGTGCTGCCCGGCGAGAAGGTGGCGATCGTGGGCGCGTCCGGATCGGGCAAGAGCACGCTGCTGCATGTGCTGGGCGGGCTCGACGATCCGTCGCGTGGCGAGGTGTCGCTGCTCGGCAAGCCGTTCTCGTCGCTCAAGGAACGCGACAAGACGACACAGCGCAACCAGTCGCTCGGCTTCGTCTATCAGTTCCATCACCTGCTCGCCGAGTTCTCGGCGCTCGACAATGTGGCGATGCCGCTGCGGATTCGCCGTGTGCCGACCGAGCAGGCGCGTGACACGGCGCGGGCGATGCTCGAGCGCGTTGGGCTCGCGCCGCGCATGAAGCATCGTCCCTCGGAGTTGTCGGGCGGCGAGCGTCAGCGTGTGGCGATGGCGCGGGCGCTGGTGACGCAGCCGGCGTGCGTGCTGGCGGACGAGCCGACCGGCAACCTCGACGGGCATACCGCCGAGACCGTGTTCGAGCTGATGCTCGAGTTGTCCGAGACGCTCAAGACCAGCTTCGTGATCGTCACGCACGACATCGATCTGGCGCGTCGTTGCGATCGCGCATTGCGACTGCGCGAAGGGGTGCTGGAGCCGGCCTGAACGCCGCGTGAAAGTCCTTGCCCTGACGTTGGGCGACATTGGCGAAGCGCCGGGGTGTTCCCCGGCGTTTTGCTTTTCAGGCGCGCTTGGGACAACCTCAGTTTCGGCAACGTCCTAGACCGTAACCCGGTGTTGTCCGATGGTCATGCGTTGCGCGGCGTGCGAGCCTTGTCATCGACCCGTAGAATTGACGCTCAAGGACAACCTGACCATGTGGATCGATACCCATTGCCATCTCGACGCGGCCGAGTTTGATGCTGACCGCACGACTTTAATTGCCGACGCCGCCGCTGCGGGCGTGGCGGGACTGGTAGTGCCCGCGGTCGAATGCGCCACGTTCGACGCGGCGCGTGCGGCCGCTCGTGCGATTCGCGGCGGCGCTTATGCGTTGGGCATCCATCCTCTCTATACGCCCCGGGCACGCGACGAGGACATTGCTACGTTGCGCCGTGCCGTCGAGCGAGCGATGGGCGATCCGCGTTTCGTCGGCATTGGCGAGATCGGACTGGATTTCTTCGTCAGAACGCTCGACCCTGAGCGGCAGCAGTTCTTCTATGTCGAGCAGTTGAAGATTGCGCGTGACTTCGATTTGCCCGTCATCCTCCATGTGCGCCGTTCGCAGGATGCCTTGCTCAAGCAACTGCGCATCTTCACGCCGCGTGGCGGCATCGCGCACGCCTTCAATGGCAGCCGTCAGCAGGCGGACATGTTCGTCGAACGCGGTTTCTGCCTGGGGTTCGGCGGGCAGATGACGTTCGATCGTGCCTTGCAGATCCGTCGTCTCGCGGTGGACATGCCGCTCGAGGCACTGGTGCTGGAAACCGACGCGCCCGACATTGCGCCGGAATGGCGCTACAAACAGCGCAACAGTCCGGTCGAACTGCCTCGCATTGCGCAGGTGCTCGCGGATCTGCGTGGCGTGTCGACTCACGCGTTGTCGCTGGCGACGTGTGCCAACGCGTGGCGCGTGTTGCCACGTCTGTCGGGGGCAATGGCCATGACGCCCGGCGACGGACCTGCCGCCGGCATTTCCCTCATCTCCGACGAACTGGCGCGCTGACGCTGCGGCGTCGCGCGGTTTTCGACACATGACGTGGTGATGTCATGAGAGTTGTGCTGCTTGCGTGGATCGCAGGCGTCTGGTGGCTGCAACAGGCGTCGGCACTCCCCGGTGGGTGGCGCTTCACTGCGGCCATGGGCGCCGCCGCAGGCGTGTTGGCGGCGTGTGCGATCTGGGCGGTGATGCGAAGCGGGCACGGTAGCGCGGGTGCGCTGGCGGGGTGCGGCGGCACAGACTTTGCCAGCGAAGCTGCCCATGCCGATGGGTGGCGCCAGCGGTGCGTGGTGATGGCGCTCGCCGTTTGTGCTGCGGTGCTCGGCTATTCGTGGGCGGCACTCCGGGCAGAAGCCCGGTTGAGCGATCGCCTGTGCGTCGCGTTGGAGGGGGGGGATCTGACGGTCATTGGCGTTGTGTCCGGACTACCTGTCTCGACGGGCGACGGGTTGCGGTTCACGTTCGACGTGGAGCGTGCTTCTTTCACGGATGATGGGGGCGGTGGTGACGATGGTGAGGGTGGCGATGGTGGATGTGCGTTGCCTTCGTCCGAGACGGCGGGGGCGACGTCTGGAATGCGCGGTACTCGATGCGTTGCGAAGGTCGGTGGCGCGTCGTGTCCACAAGTGCAGGTCCCGTCGCACATCGAACTGGTCTGGCCGGGGCGCGCGTCGTTCGGTCAACGAGGCGGCGCATTTGCCGGCGGCATTGAGCAAGCGCGGCGGCCGTCGGTAGGCGCTGACGGTCCCGCAGGCGCCGGACATCCGCGCGCAGGCGAGCGATGGCGATTGCCCGTGCGATTGAAGGTCCCGCGCGGCTTCGCGAACTGGCATGGCTTCGATGTCGAGCTGATGGCGCTCGTCCGGGGCATTCGCGCGACGGGGTATGTGCGTGCTGCTTATGGCGGGGGCAGGGCGTTGAAGGCAAACGGCGCGCGGCGTCTGCAACCCGGGCCGATGCCGGGATACCGGTTTGCGGCGTGGCGTGAGCGGCTGCGCGACGATTTTCGCATCGCGCTCGGCCCATCGGCGCGATACGCTGGCGTGTTGATGGCACTAGCGCTGGGAGAGCGCGGTGATATCGCCGATGACGACTGGCAAGTGTTTGCCGATACCGGCGTGAGTCATCTGCTGGCGATCTCGGGGCTGCACGTATCGCTGGTGGCGGGCATGTTTGCCGCGCTGGTCGGAATGATTTGGCGACGGGTGTGCGGGCGGCGCTTTAGTTTGCCCCTGTGGTGGCCGGCGCCGAAGGCCGCCGCCGTTGCTGGTCTGCTCGCGGCGGTGGCTTATGGTGCCGTGGCCGGTTGGGGCGTTCCGGTGCGTCGGGCTGTCGGCATGGTGGCGATTGTCGTGCTGGCGCTGCTCACTGGGCGATTCGCTGCGCCGTCCTACGCATTGACGTTGGCGTTGGCCGTGATCGTCACGCTCGATCCGTGGGCCGTGGTAACGCCGGGTCTGTGGCTTTCGTTCGGCGCGGTGGCTGCGTTGGTCATGGCCGCGAGACGTCGCGAGCCATGGCGAATCGCGCGGCGGCGCGATGGGCGCGGGGCGGCGGGCACGAACGATGTGTCCCATGCGTCGGATGTCCTCCGTGCCCCCGGTGCGGCTGGTCTGGTTCGAGCGTCGGAAAGAGCGCAGAAAGGGCGTGACGTGCCGGAGAGCGAGCCTCGCGCCGGCGTATTTGCCCGCTGGCGAGCGGTGCTGCTCACGAGACTCTGGCAGTCGGCACGGGCGCAATACGCGGTCACGATAGGTCTGGTGCCGTTGACGTTGGCGTGGTTTGGCGCCGTGCCGTTGCTGGGGCCGCTGGCAAATGCCGTCGCCATTCCGGTGATGACGCTGATCGTGACGCCGCTGGCACTGGTCAGCCTGCTATTGCCCGCGACATTGGCGCATTGGGCACTTGCGCTGGCCCACGTCGTTGTCGTTTGGCTCGCGGATTGGCTCGGCACACTGGCGGCGTTGCCGTGGGCCGTATGGCGTGCCGCCGTTGCCCCACCCTGGGCGCAGGTCGCCGCGGTCGGTGGCGTGATCCTTTGCCTGATGCCCCTACCCGCTGGTGTGCGCGGGGCGAAGGCCCGGCTCGTCGGCATTCGCTTTGCCGGTTTCGCATTGATGAGCCCGGCGTGGCTTGCGTCGTCGCATCGACCCGGGGCGGACGAGTTTCGCGTCACCATGCTCGACATCGGGCAAGGTAATGCCGTGCTGGTCGAGACGGCGACGCGCACGCTGCTCTTTGACGCCGGACCGCCGTTGGGGCGCAGCGATGCAGGACGGCGCGTGATCGTCCCCTATTTGCGAGCGCATGGGATTGCGCGGATCGACCGCTTCGTCGTCAGCCACGCCCACGACGATCATTTCGGCGGCGCGTTGAGCGTATTGCGAGCGTATCCGGACGCGCAGGTATTTTCGTCGCTGCCTGCGACGCATCGGGTGCGGCGCGCCGCTGCTGCGCATCGCACTTGCCTCGCCGGGCAGCAATGGACGTGGGACGGCGTGACGTTCCGTTTCCTGCATCCGGACACGGCAGCGTTGCGCGATGGTTGGGGCGGGCGCGTCGGGCCGAACGGTGTCAGTTGCGTGCTGAGAATATCGACTGCCAGGCACAGCGCGCTCCTCGCGGCAGACGCTGAAGCGCCTCAGGAGCGCGCCATGTTGGCGCGCTTCGGGCCGGGTTTGCGCTCGAACATCCTGCTGGTGCCGCATCACGGGAGTTTGACGTCGTCGACGTCTGCCTTCGTGGAGGCCGTGTCGCCGGACCATGTGGTGTTTCAAACGGGCTATCGCAACCGTTTCGGGCATCCGAGACCGGCGGTCGTCGCTCGGTATCGGGCGGCGGACGCTTGGATTTGGCAGACCGTGGGGCATGGGGGCGTTCGGTTCTCAATCACCCGAAACGGGATCGAGGCGCGCGCTTACCGGGAGGAACGCCGACGGTACTGGCACGCGGAAGTGCCGGATACGTCATGAGATCGACGGTGAAACGTCGGACAGCGCCGGCGGTGGAGCGTGTTGGCGGTGTGGCGCGGACTTCGCAAGTCTTATTTAGCAATTCGTACGTGGCAATTCGACGGAAACCTCTACCGGTACTCGACGAGCGGTTCGCTAGAATGGTCCGACACGAGCCAACCGGCGCATCTCCCAAATTGGGTTGGGTAGGACCACGGTGGGCGAGCGGCCCCGGCGAGCGAAGGGGGCCTGGGCGCCCTGAATGACAGCGAAGACATTCGCACAGGGCCGGCCTGGCATCACAAAGCATTCCATGACAAGAGACATCATCCATTTTTCGCACGGCAATGGCTTTCCTGCCGGCGTCTACCGCAAGATGCTCGGCGCGCTGGCCGACGAGTACGACGTGCGCGCCATCGATCGCATTGGCCACGACCCGCGCTACCCGGTCACGCCGGGCTGGCGTCATCTGCGCGACGAATTGGTCGACACGCTCGTTCGCCAGTATCACGGCGAGCCGGTCTGGCTCGTCGGACATTCGCTCGGCGGCTTTCTGAGCCTCATGGCCGCGCTCAAGGCACCGCAGTGCGTGCGTGGTGTGGTGATGATCGATTCGCCGATCGTCACGCCCGGCTGGCGCACGCAGATGCTCCGGCTGGTGCTGCTCACCGGGCTGTACGAGCGGCTCTCGCCCGCAGGCGTGACCAAACGGCGTCGCGATCATTGGCCCGACTGGGAGGCGGCATGGCAGCATTTCGCCAGCAAGCCGGCGTTTGCCAGTTGGGATCCGGACGTGCTGCGCGACTATATCGACTGCGGCACGCTGCCGACCGGCGAAGGTGAGGCTCGGCGTCTGGCGTTTGCACGCGAAATCGAATATCGGATCTATCTGACGCTGCCGCCGCTGCTCGCCGTGCGCGCGATGCGCGGCGTGCCAGTGCCGGTCGGTTTTCTCGCGGGCACCGAATCGCGCGAGTTGCGTCAGGCGGGTATCGGCGCGACACGGCGCATCGTCGGCACCCATTTGCGCTATGTCCAGGGCACCCATCTGTTCCCGATGGAGCGCCCGCTGGAGACGGCCGCCGCAGTGCGCGACATGCTCGCGGCGCTGCGTGGCGAGCACCGCCGCCCGCTCGCGGCATGAGGTTTGTGCGAGCCGTCCGCGTCGAGGGCTAGCCGAGCCGGGCAGATTCGCGCCATGGCGCGCCGGTCGTGATGGGACGGCGCGCGAGGTGCCTGTCAAGGCCAAAATTTGCCGCGCCGCACGTCGAGGGCGTGCCGGCTTTCGGGTATAATCCGGCTTTCCCGCGAGCAATTACTGCGATGACCAAATTCGTTTTTGTCACGGGCGGCGTGGTTTCCTCTCTTGGTAAGGGAATTGCTGCCGCATCTCTGGCCGCGATTCTAGAATCACGTGGCCTCAAAGTCACCCTCCTCAAGCTTGATCCCTACATCAACGTCGACCCGGGCACGATGAGCCCGTTCCAGCACGGCGAGGTGTTTGTCACTGAGGATGGTGCGGAAACCGACCTCGATCTGGGGCACTATGAGCGCTTCATCAGCGCCAAGATGCGTCGTGCGAACAACTTCACGACGGGCCAGATCTATGAATCGGTGATCCGCAAGGAGCGCCGTGGCGAGTATCTCGGCAAGACCGTTCAGGTCATTCCGCACATCACCAATGAAATTCAGGCCTTCGTCGAGCGCGGTGCGCGTTCGACCTGGGACGGCCATCCGGATGTGGCCATCGTCGAAATCGGCGGTACGGTCGGCGATATCGAATCGCTGCCGTTCCTCGAAGCCGCGCGTCAGATGAATCTGCGCCTGGGCCGCAACAGCGTGGCCTTCGTGCACCTCACGCTCGTGCCGTACATCGCAACGGCCGGCGAACTCAAGACCAAGCCGACGCAACACAGCGTGCAGAAGCTGCGCGAAATCGGTATCTCGCCGGACGTGCTGCTGTGCCGTGCCGACCGCCAGATTCCGGAAGACGAGTGCGCCAAGATCTCGCTGTTCGCGAACATTCCGCAGGACGCCGTGATCTCGGTCTGGGACGTCGACACGATCTACAAGATTCCGCAGATGCTCCACGACCAGGGCATGGACAAGATCATCTGCGAAGAGCTGAAGATCGAAGCCAAGCCGGCTGACCTGTCCATGTGGACGCGTCTGGTGCACGCCGTCGAGAATCCGAAGCACGATGTCACCATCGGCATGGTCGGCAAATACGTCGATCTGACCGAGTCGTACAAGTCGCTCATCGAAGCGTTGCGTCACGCCGCGATCCACACGGAAACGCGCGTGAACATCGAGTACATCGATTCCGAGCAGATCGAGAAAGACGGCACGGACGCGCTCAAGCATCTGGACGCCATTCTCGTGCCGGGTGGCTTCGGCCGCCGGGGTACCGAAGGCAAGATCAAGGCGATCCGCTACGCTCGTGAGAACCGCGTGCCGTATCTGGGCATCTGCCTTGGCATGCAGCTCGCCGTGATCGAGTTCGCTCGCGACGTGGCCAAGCTGGCCGAGGCCAACAGCACGGAGTTCGATCCGTCGACGCCGCATCCGGTCGTCGCGCTCATTACCGAGTGGCAGGATCGCGATGGCAAGGTCGAACAGCGTACCGAAGATTCGGATCTGGGCGGCACGATGCGCCTGGGCTCCCAGCGCGTGCCGATCAAGACCGAAACGCTCGCCTCGCGTATCTATGGCGACACGGTCAACGAGCGTCACCGCCACCGTTACGAAGTCAACAACCACTACGTTCCGCAGCTCGAAGCCGCCGGCATGGTGATCTCGGCACGTACGCCGACCGAAAATCTGCCGGAAATGATGGAACTGCCGCAACAGGTGCACCCGTGGTTTGTGGGCGTTCAGTTCCACCCCGAGTTCACTTCGACGCCGCGCGACGGCCATCCGCTCTTCAAGGCTTACGTTGAAGCGGCGCTGGCAGGTCAGCAAGCGCGCAAGAAGGCCGCCTGAGACTACGCCGCAGCGAGCGAGAAACAAGGAGTTCCCATGAAACTGTGCGGTTTCGAGGTTGGCCTGGATAAGCCGTTTTTCCTGATCGCAGGCACCTGCGTCGTCGAGTCGGAGCAAATGACGATCGACGTCGCGGGGCAGCTCAAGGAAATCACGAGCGCGCTTGGCATCCCGTTCATCTACAAGTCGTCGTTCGACAAGGCGAATCGCAGCTCGGGCAAGTCGTTTCGCGGCCCGGGTCGCGAGGCTGGCCTGAAGATTCTGGAGGAAGTGCGTCGTCAACTCGGCGTGCCGGTGCTGACCGACGTGCATACCGAAGAGGACGTGGCCGTGGCCGCGCCCATCGTCGATGTGCTGCAAACGCCCGCGTTCCTGTGCCGCCAGACCGATTTCATTCGCGCCTGCGCCCAGTCGGGCAAGCCGGTGAACATCAAGAAGGGGCAGTTTCTTGCGCCGCACGACATGATCAACGTGATCGACAAGGCCCGCGACGCTGCGCGCGAAGCCGGTCTGCCCGATGACGTGTTCATGGCCTGCGAGCGCGGCGTTTCGTTCGGCTACAACAATCTGGTCTCGGACATGCGATCGTTGGCGATCATGCGCGAGACCGGTGCGCCGGTCGTGTTCGACGCAACGCACTCGGTACAACTGCCGGGCGGCCAGGGCACCAGCTCGGGCGGTCAGCGCGAGTTCGTGCCGGTGCTCTCGCGTGCGGCCGTGGCCGTGGGCGTGTCGGGCCTGTTCATGGAGACACACCCGGATCCGGCCTGTGCCCTCTCGGATGGCCCCAACGCGGTGCCACTCGGGCGCATGCGAGAACTGCTCACCACGCTCAAGACCATTGACGCGGCGGTGAAGCAGGGCGAGTTCCTGGAAAATAACTTCAACTGAAATGAGACACGCCGTCCTGGGGCCAATATCAGTACGCCCACAGGACGGGTATAGCGCTTCGACGCCTTGGCAGTCCGGCGTCGAATCGTTAAGCTTGTCGCGCAGTGGCCGTCGGTGGCCGCGGCGAGGGCGAGCCCTCGAGGAGATGCCCGTGTGCTGCACGCCGAGCGCACCGTCCATCGATGTCACCCCACAGGCCGCCGTGCCTCATTTCGAGGCGCCGTTGTTTCCCCGTCCATGTAGTTGCCCGGCCGGTGCGCGCGCGAGCGCAGCATCGGTGCTCACGTCAGGATTCGGCGCATGCGCCCGACGTGCACCCGGCATGTGACAGGCTGCGGCGCGATGCAGGTTCCCTTTCGCTTTTTTGTTATTCAGTTACCGAGGAATACATGAGTGCAATCGTAGATATCATCGGGCGCGAAGTGCTTGATTCGCGTGGCAATCCGACGGTCGAGTGCGACGTGCTGCTGGAGTCGGGCGTGATGGGCCGTGCGGCAGTGCCGTCGGGCGCATCGACCGGCTCGCGCGAAGCGATCGAACTGCGCGACGGCGATAAGGACCGCTATCTTGGCAAGGGTGTGCAGAAGGCTGTCGAGCACATCAATACCGAGATTTCGGAAGCGATCATGGGCCTGGACGCCGCAGAGCAAGCCTTCCTGGACAAGACCCTGATCGAACTCGACGGCACGGACAACAAGTCGCGCCTCGGGGCGAACGCCATGCTGGCCGTGTCGATGGCCGTGGCCAAGGCCGCGGCAGAAGAAGCCGGCCTGCCGCTGTACCGCTACTTCGGCGGTTCGGGCGCCATGCAAATGCCGGTGCCGATGATGAACATCGTCAACGGTGGTGCGCACGCCAACAACAGCCTGGACATCCAGGAATTCATGGTGATGCCCGTCGGCCAGACGAGCTTCCGTGAAGCCCTGCGTTGCGGCGCTGAGATCTTCCATGCACTCAAGAAGATCATCGCCGACAAGGGCATGAGCACGGCCGTGGGCGACGAAGGCGGTTTTGCACCGAACTTCGCTTCGAACGAAGAGTGCCTGACGACCATTCAGCAAGCGGTCGAGAACGCAGGTTATCGCCTGGGCGACGACGTGCTGCTGGCGCTGGATTGCGCGTCGACCGAGTTCT